>NZ_AFPM01000299.1 GCF_000220565.1 Oceanicola sp. S124
CGGGCTGATCACCGCGCTGACAGAGGCACGGCCTGGCCGAGATCGCTGCCGGAACCGCGCCCGACGACCTGGCGACCAAGATCATGACCACCCGCGACCCCGAGACCGGAAAGACCTTCTCGACCGCCGAGATGGTCGACCAGGTGGCGATCTTCTTCCTGGCGGGGCACGAGACCTCGGCCTCGGCGCTTGGCTGGACGCTCTACCTGCTGGCGACCCATCCCGACTGGCAGCAGAGGCTGGCGGCAGAGATCGCGGCGGCGGGGGAGATCGGGTTCTCGGACCTCTCGAAGCTGCGCCTGACCCGGGATGTCTTCCGCGAGTCGCTGCGGCTCTATCCGCCGGTGCCGATGATGGTGCGCGAGGCGGCGCAGGACGAGCGGTTCCGCGACCGCGCGGTGCCGAAGGGCAGCCAGATCGTGCTCAGCCCCTGGCACCTGCATCGCCATGAGCGGATCTGGGAGGCGCCGGATGCCTTCGATCCGGCCCGCTGGCAGGGCGAGAACGGCCGGCAGGGCCTGCGTGAGGCCTATATCCCGTTCTCTGCCGGGGCGCGGGTCTGCACCGGGGCGGGCTTCGCGATGATGGAGGGCGTGCTGCTGCTGGCAGAGATCCTGCGCCGCTACAGGGTCGAGCCCGTGGCCGGACGGGTGCCCGAGCCGGTGGCCCATCTGACGGTGCGCAGCCGGACGGGGATCTGGTTGCGTCTCGAGGAGAGATAGCGGGCGTCTCGCCTGACCGGTCGCCGGTACGATGTCGCCCGGGGCCCCGGGCGCGGCGGTCTCCGGCGATCCCTCTCGCGGGCCCCAGCGGTCCGGGGCGGGGCACAAAGCGACAGCTGCCCTCTTCCCCCCTGTCCGCGATGCGCTAGCTTTGCCGCGAAGGAGACCCCGATGCTGCCATCCCTGTTCCGCCGCCTGCATGCCTTCTCCCGCCGCCTGCTGGTGCGTGTGGCCCTGATCACCGCCCTTGCCTTCCTGGCTCTGGCGCTGTCGAAGCTGGGCGCGCGCTTCATCCCGGAGGGGCTGGATCCGCTGGTCGGCGGCGAGGCCGTGGACAACATCCTGAAGATCATCGCCAATTCTATGCTGACGGTGACCACCTTCTCGCTGACGGTGATGGCGGCGGCGCACCGGATGGTCGCTTCGAGCTGGACGCCCCGGGCGCATCAGATGCTGTTGCAGGACACGGTGACCCATACGGTGCTGGCGACCTTCGTTGGAGCCTACCTCTTTGCACTCTCGGCAATCATCCTGCGCGACCTCGAGGTCTTCCAGGGCCGCGGGCTGGTGGTGCTGTTCGGGATGACCGTGCTTGTGGTGGTGCTGATCGTCGTGGCGATCCTGCGCTGGATCTCGCATCTGGAAATGCTGGGCAGCCTGATCAACACCGCGCAGCGGATCGAGGACAGCACCCTCGAGGCAATGCGGATGCGGCTCTGTCACCCGGCGCTCGGGGCTCATCCCCTCGACGTCGGGCGCATCCCGGAGGGCACGACCGAGGTGCGCGCCGATCGCAGCGGATATCTGCAACAGGTCTACCAGGACCGTCTTCAGGATGCCGCCGAGGCGCATGAGGCCCGGATCTGGCTGCTGCATCCGGTCGGTGGCTTCGTGCATCGCGGCGAGGTGCTGGCCCGCCTGTCCCGCAACGATCCGGCGCTGGTCGACTGCCTGCGCCAGAATGCGCCCCTCGGCAGCCTGCGCAACTTCGAGCAGGATCCCGGCTTCGGGCTGACCTGCCTGTCGGAAATCGGCGTGCGGGCCCTTTCACCCGGGGTCAATGATCCGGGCACCGCGCTGGACATGCTGCACCGGATCCTGCGCGTCTTTCTGGACACCGAGGGCGAGGCACCAGCGCAGGTGCGGCTGGACCGCCTCTACATCCCCAGGCTCGACCGCGCGGCGCTGCTGCGCCAGAACCTGCGCCCGCTGCTCAAGGACGGGGCCGGGCGCCCCGAGCTGGAAAAGCCCTTCGCCCGTGCGCTCGAGGCGCTCGCGGGTCAGGGCGATGCAGAGCTGGCTGCGGCGGCACGCGACCTGGCGGCAGAGCGCTAGGCGGCCACCAGCGGACGGATCTTCAGACGGGTCAGGCGGTTTTCCTTGCGCGCGGTGACTTCGAAGCGGAACCCGTGGAACGAGAAGACCTGGCCCACGGTGGGGATCATCTGGGCCTCGTGGATCACCAGGCCGGCGATGGTATTGGCCTCGAGGTCCGGCAGCGACCAATCGAGCGCGCGGTTCAGGTCGCGGATGGTCATTGCCCCGTCGATGACGAAGGCGCCGTCTTCGGTCCGCCGCACGGTATGTTCGGCCGTGGCCGGGTCGAACTCGTCGGTGATCTCGCCGACGATCTCTTCCAGGATGTCCTCGAGGGTGATCAGCCCCTGCAGGGCGCCGTATTCATCCACCACCAGGGCGAAATGGGTGCGCATGTGCAGGAACTGGCGCATCTGCTCGTCCAGCGAGGTGGTGTCGGGGATGAAGTAGGGAGCCATCATCACGTCCGACAGCTTGAAGCCGGTCAGCGCCTCGCCCGGGGTCTCGCCCTCGGTGGCGATCTTGTAGGTGGCGCGGAACAGGTCCTTGGCATGCAGGATGCCGACGATGTTTCGGGGTCATCTTCGTAGACGGGCAGGCGGGTGTGGCTGGAGTGCAGGCACTGGGCAAGGATCTCTTGCGGGGCGGCGGCGGCGTTGATCATCTCGATCCGCGAGCGGTGCAGCATGATTTCCTCGACCGTGCGGTCTCCGAGGTCCAGCGCGCCCAGGATCCGGTCGCGGTCCTCTTTTTCGACCACGCCTTCCGAGTGGCCGAGGTTCAGCGCCCCGGCGATCTCTTCGCGCACGGCCAGGATCTGGCTGTCGGGATCGGTCTTGACGCCGAAGACGCGCAGCACGCCGCGCACCAGCAGCCGCACCAGGCTGACCACGGGGGCGAAGACGGCGATGATCACCTTGATCGGTGCCGAGACCTTGCTGGCCGCCGTCTCGGCATTGGTGATGGCGTAGGTCTTGGGCAGCACCTCGGCGAAGATCAGCACCAGCATGGTCATCACCAGCGTGGCGATGGCGACACCGCTGTCGCCGAAGAGCGAGGTGAACAGGGACGTGGTCAACGACGTGGCCAGGATATTGACCATGTTGTTGCCCAGCAGGACCGAGCCGATCAGCCGCTCGTTGTCCTCGGTGATCTCCAGGGCCCGTTCGGCCCCGCGCGATCCCTTGTCGGCCTGGGCGCGCAGCTTGCCCCGCGATGCCGCCGTCAGCGCGGTTTCCGAGCCCGAGAAGAAGGCCGAGAAGACCAGCAGCAGCAGGATCGCCCCGGCGGTGATCCAGAAGGCGCTGTCTAGGGCGGCAAGCCCGGTCAAGGTCGTCGTGTCGTCCATGTCATCTCCCGTCCGTGAGGAGGGTTATGGGGGTGCGGAAGGGCAGGTTCAAGGGGGCTCACTTCACGCTGCGGGCAGCGGCGCGGCTGAGCGGATGGTGGTCCTCGACCAGCTCGCGCAGGCGGGCGTCGAGGACATGGGTATAGATCTCGGTCGTGGCAAGGTCGGCATGGCCCAGCAGGGCCTGGATGGCCCGCAGGTCAGCGCCGTTCTCAAGCAGGTGCGTGGCAAAGGCATGGCGCAGCCGGTGCGGGGTCACCTTGGCCGGAGGCACGCCAGCCGACAGGGCGACCTCCTTGATCAGGGCATAGAAGCGGTGCCGCGTCAGATGGCCGCCAGCGCTGCGCGAGGGAAACAGGTAGCGGCTTTCGCTGCCGCCCTTCATCCGCACCTCTGTCTGGGCGGCATCCCGCACGGCCAGCCAGTCCTGCAGGGCCGCCCGGGCAGGGTCGGACAGGGGCACCATCCGCTCTTTCCCGCCCTTGCCGAGGATCAGCAACATCTGCGGATCGCCCCGCGTGGCCGCGACGGGCAGCGAGACCAGCTCGCTGACCCGCATGCCCGTGGCGTAGAGCAATTCCATCAGGCAGATGTTGCGCAGCCTGTCGCCGCCGCCCCGGCCGACCTCTCCGGCCGCACGCAGCAGCGCGTCGACCTCCTCCATGGACAGCGTCTTGGGCAGGCTCTTGGCGCGTCCCGGGCCGCGGATCTGGATCGCCGGGTTCTCCGGGCGCCAGCCTTCCTCGAAGGCGAAGCGGTAGAGCTGGCGCAGCGCCGAGAGCCGCCGGGCGCGGGTGGCACGGGACAGGCCCTGGTCGTCGCAATGCACCAGGTAGGCTTCAATCTCGGGACGCTCTGCCGTGGCGAAGGCCTTGCCCTCGCCGGCCAGCCATTCGGCGGCGTCCTTCAGGTCGCGGCCATAGGCCAGCAGGGTGTTCTCGGCCGCGCCTGCCTCGGCGGCCTGGGCTTCCAGGAAGGCTGAGATCCAGTCATGGTCATGCGCCGGTCCGCCCGTTCCCGTCATCCCTAGCCCCGATCATCAAGCAGCAGCAGTTGCAGCGCCGCGGCGCGGGCGGTTTCCTCAAGGCCGATGGCGCGAAAGGTGGCCAGGGCCGGGGCGATGTCGGGCTGGTTGCCCTGCATGGCAAAGGTGTAGAGCTGCATCGCCTCCAGGATCGCCTCGCCGAGGCGGCCGGCGCCGATCAGCTCCTGGATGCGTTCTGGCGGGCGGGTCTCGGCGGCAAAGCCGCGCGCGACGATGCGGGCGCGATCCGAGGGCGCCTCGACCGCGGCGGGCTGCCCCTGGGCGAGGGCCAGCAGGAAGGCCTCGGTCGGGTTGCGCGCCTTGACCTCGCGCGAGAGGGTGGCGGCACCGGGAGCCAGCAGCAGGGCGCGGGTGGCGATCCGCCCGGCCTCTCCGGCGGCATCGGCATAGGAGACCAGCCGGTCGGCATAGAGCGCGGCGAAGGTGGTCTGCAGCCCGACATCCGACATGGCCGTCCAGGCCTCGGGCAGGGCTTCGATCACGCGGCCCGGATCCGGGCGCGGCACGGCGATGGCCGCATCGAAGTGCTGCACCGCCGCGACCCGGTCCCAGATCCCGCCCGAGGCCGAGGGCTGGCCACCCGAGTAAAGGCCCAGCAGGCGGTTCTCAGGCAGGGCACCAGAGCGGGCCAGCCGTTCGGCGGCCTCCAGCGCGGCCTTCCATCCGGCGCGCCCGCGCAGGTCGTAATAGGCATAGGCGCGGGGCAGGTCCGAGGTCGGCAGCGGCTCTCCGATGGCTTCGGACAGGCGGAACAGCAGCGGTGTCAGGTTGGCCGGTGGCGGCAGCGCAATCGCGGTGTCGTCCAGGTCGACATGCAGGAATCGGGTCAGCAGGCGCTCTTCCGAGGGCTCGAGCGTGCCGAGCGCGCTGGCGGTTTCCAGCAGCAGGGCGGCGGTTTCCCACTCGCGGTTACGCGCCAGGCAGAAGATGCGCACCGACTGGCTGGGCGCGACCTCGGGGTCGCCGGCCACGCGGCGACAGGGCTGGGTCTCGATCCCCGCCAGCAAGGACAGGTCGAACCAGCGCGAGAACAGTTCGGGGCTGCGGGTCTGCCCGGCGCGTTCGATCAGCGCCAGCCCCGGATCCAGCGCCCCCAGATCCGCCAGCTTGTCGATCCGCGCCAGCAGCAGGGGATCCCCGGCCTCGGGCTGGTCTTCGGGCGGATCGGCCTCGGCCAGCAGCAGGGTGAACAGCAGCGCCTGCATGGCCGGCAGCCCGGCCACGTCCAGCGCTTCGATGCGGCGGATCAGCGTCGCACTGTCCGAGCCCTGCCAGAGCGTCACCGGCAGGCCGGTCACCGAAGCAGGCAACAGCCCGACCGCCCCGGCGGTCGAGGCGCCCAGCGTCACCGTCCGCACCTCGGGCACCAGCGCCGAGGTCGCGATATCACTGGCCCCGGAAACACTGGCCCCGGGCGCAACCTGGGGCGAGATCCCGGCCTGGTTCAGCGCGTCCAGCCAGTCGATCGCCCCGATCGGTCCGCCGCCCGGCACGCCGGGGGTGACCTGCCCGGCACGGCGGTCCGGCTGGGTGACGGGGGTGGCGAAATCCATGTCGAAGCCCGCGCGGGGCTGCATCGTTTCCAGCCCGAACCCCTGGGCGAGCGCCGCCGACGGCAGCAGCGTCAGCGCCAGGCAGGCCGCCCGGAACCAAGGGGTCGGGACAAGGCGCGACAGGCTAGTCGGCATCCAGCACCAAGGGGGTCCGGGTCTCCTCGACCGGCGGCGCGAAGTCCGCGCCCAGCCAGGGGCCGACATAGGCATAGGCCACGAGGGCGATTCCCGCCAGGATGACGAGGAAAACCAGCCATTTGAGGATGCGGAGCATGTAGTTTCGGTCCTGTTTGCCTGTATTTGCCTCAAGTTATAACTGGCCTTTTGCGCAAGATCACGTCATTCAGGCGCGAAAGTTTTCAAATGGCAGTGCGGTGCCGAAGGGTCGGCTCCGTTCAGGGGTAAGATGGGCTGGAAGCTAAAGAAAAGCGTGGTGATGGTGGGGATGATGGGCGCCGGCAAGAGCGCCGTCGGACGGGCCACCGCGCAGCTTCTGGGCGTGCCCTTCCGCGACTCGGATGCCGAGATCGAATCCGCTGCCAACATGAGCATTGCCGAGATCTTCGCCCGTGACGGAGAGGATTTCTTCCGCCTCAAGGAACGCCAGGTCCTCGCCCGTCTGCTCGAGGAAACGCCCTCGATCCTGTCGACCGGTGGCGGCGCCTACATGTCGGAAGAGAACCGGCGGCTGATTTCCGCTCGTGGCACGGCGCTGTGGCTGGATGCGGACCTCGATCTGCTCTGGAGCCGGGTGCGCCACCGCGACACCCGGCCGCTGCTGCGCACGCCTGATCCCAAGGGCACGCTGCGCGATCTCTACGAGCGGCGCGTGCCGGTCTACCGGCTGGCCGAGATCCCGGTCCGGAGCCTGCCCGGCCTCTCGGTGCAGGACATGGCGGAAAAGGTGGTCGGGGCGCTCTCGACCCATGCAGATATCCTGGAGGCGGCATGAGCGACATCCTGCGCGAAACCCTGCGTGTCGAACTGGGCGCGCGCGCCTATGACATCGTCATCGGCCCGGGCCTGCTGGCCGAGGCGGGCCGGCATGTCGCCCCGCTGCTGCGCAGGCCGCGAGTCGCCGTGCTGACCGACGAGACGGTGGCCGGGCTGCACCTGGAGAGCCTGCGCGCGGGGCTTGCGGCAGAGGGCATAGAGATGGTCTCGCTGGCGCTGCCGGCAGGCGAAGCGACCAAGTCCTGGCCCCATTTCACCCGCGCGGTCGAATGGCTGCTCGAACAGAAGGTGGAACGCAGCGACGTGGTGGTGGCGCTTGGCGGCGGGGTGATCGGCGACCTGGCGGGCTTTGCCGCCGCCGTGCTGCGCCGGGGCGTGCGCTTCGTGCAGATCCCGACCTCGCTGCTGGCGCAGGTCGACAGCTCGGTCGGGGGCAAGACCGGCATCAACGCGCCTCAGGGCAAGAACCTGGTCGGCGCCTTTCACCAGCCCAGCCTAGTGCTGGCCGATACCGGCGTGCTGGCCAGCCTGAGCCCGCGTGATTTCATCGCCGGCTACGGCGAAGTGGTGAAATACGGCCTGCTCGGAGACGCCGCCTTCTTCGACTGGCTCGAACAGAACGGCCCGGCACTGGCCGCCGGCGACATGGCGGCCCGGGTGGCGGCGGTGACGCGCTCGTGCCAGATGAAGGCCGAGATCGTGGCCCGCGACGAGACCGAGCAGGGCGACCGGGCGCTGCTGAACCTCGGCCACACCTTCGGCCATGCGCTGGAATCGGCCACCGGCTACAGCGACCGGCTGCTGCATGGCGAAGGCGTCGCCATCGGCTGCGCCCTGGCCTTCGAGCTCTCGGCGCGCCTGGGCCTCTGTGCGCAGGAAGCGCCCTCGCGGCTGCGCCAGCACCTGCGCGCCATGGGCATGAAGGTCGACCTGTCGGACATCCCCGGAGAGCTGCCGGGCGCCGAGGCGCTGATGGCGCTGATGGCCCAGGACAAGAAGGTGGTCGACGGCAAGCTGCGCTTCATCCTGGCGCGCGGCATCGGCGAGGCCTTCGTGACCTTCGACGTCCCGGGCGAGGCCGTGCGCAAACTGCTGGATGACGCGCTGGCCTGAGCCGGGAAGGGGGCTTTGCCCCCCGCGCCGCTGGCGCTCCCCCCACAGTATTTCCAGCCATCGGATAGCCGCATGGCTGTCTCCATCCGATGGCCGGAAATACTGCGGGGGAGGCAGGCGCAGCCGGACGGAGGCAGCGCCCCCAACCCGGTCTCAGATCGCAGTGACGATGCCCAGCTCCTCGAGCCATTTCTGATACTGGATCAGCGGCAGGTCGCCGGGGCGGATCGGCAGTTCCACCTGGCTCCAGAAGGGTGGCAGGAGCCAGGGGCGCTGGCTTTCGATCACCGGCTTGTCCTGCTGGCGTACATGGGCGGCCATTTCGGTATAGGTCACGTCGCGGTCCGGGTCGGTGTCGTAGTCGCGGGCGAAGATCCAGAAGTTGCGGGTACGGTTCCAGTCCAGCGGGCAGGTGGCCAGCCAGATCACGTAGCGCCCGCCGGGGCTGTCCTTCACCAGCCGGATCACGTTGGGCATGCCGACGTAGTTGGTGTAGCGCAGCCGCACCGCGCCCTCCGTGCCGCCGCCGGTCATCAGCCCCGCAGGCTGCTCGGTCTCGTAGCTCAGCACCAGCTGGTTGTCCTCGCGCCAGACCGCGTGCTCGGGCGGCTCGGGATGATCCTGGCTGCCGAAGATGCCCTCGTGGACCCAGGGGAAATGGGTGTCGTCCAGCGTTCCCATGATCATCCGCGTCGAGGAGGTCGCCATCTCTTCCGCCTCGTTCAGGCGGATCTTTCGGAAGGTCGGGTCGTCGAATTCCGGGAAGGGGGGCAGGTCGTGGGTCGCCGCTTCGGCGAGGCAGACCCAGACCAGCCCGCAGGCCTCGCGCGCAAGATGGGCGGTCAGGTCGGCCGCGGCGGGGATCCTGCGCCCCTCGGGCAATTGCGGTATGCGCGCACAGCGCCCGCCGGCGGCGAAGGCCCAGCCGTGGTAGGGGCATTGCAGGGCCGGCTGCCCGTTGACCTCTACCACCTTGCCCAGCGACAGCCGCGCCTGGAAATGCGCGCAGGTGTCGGGAAAGGCCTGGACGCTTTGCCCCATGCGCGCCAGCACGAGGCGCTGGCCAAGCAGCTCGACCGCGACGGGCCGGTCCGTCAGTGAATCGGACGCGAGGACCGGGTGCCAGAAGGAGCGCATCCCGGCGCGGAAGCCCGCGATGGCCTCGTCGCTCGGGCGGTCTTCGGGAAGGGGGGCGCGGGCCATGGGCATCTCCTGGGCTGTGGTCCATTGGGTATGGCGGCGCAGAGGTCTCAGGAAAATTGCCGATTTGCGGTGAGATGCCTCGCAAAATGTGTACAGTTCGTGATGCAGCCAGAAGGAGATCGCCATGCACAACCGCGCCCTGCGCTACATCGATGCCGTGGCCCGGCATGGCTCGATCCGGGCGGCGGCCGAGGCGGTGAACGTCGCCCCCTCGGCCATCAACCGCTACGTGCTTGAGCTTGAAGCCGACCTTGGCGTGCCCCTCTTCGACCGGCTGCCGCGCGGCATGCGCCCGACGGCGGCGGGAGAGATCCTGCTGATGCACATCCGCGGCACGCTGCGCGAATACGACCGGGCGGTCTCGGAGATCGGCCAGCTGAAGACCGGCACGCGCGGTCAGGTGACCATCGCCTCGGTGGCCAGCCCGCTCTGGGGGCTGCTGCCGGCGGCGATCCATGCCTTTTCGCAGCGCTACCCGCGGGTCGAATTCCGGATCCGCGAGTTTCCCATGGATCAATGCGTGCGCGAGGTGGTCGAGGACCGCGCCGACCTCTGCCTGATCTTCAACCCGCCGCCGCGCCTGTCGCTGCGCCAGGTGGCGGCGGCGGATTTCCCGCTGGGGGTGATCGCCGCGCCGGACCATCCGATCGCGCAGCGCAAGACCGCCAAGCTGGATCACCTGCTGGGCTACGAGCTGGTACTGCCCGACGGGACCACCTCCATCGCGCGCGAGATCGACCATGTGCTGGAAACCCGCGACCTGCGGCTGAAGGCACAATTCGTGTCCTCCTCGGTGGCCTATATGATCGCCCATGCGGCAAGAGGCGGGGCGCTTGGCATCATGACGCCCGTCGGGATCGAGGACCACCTGCGCGACGGACGGCTGGTCTTCCTGCCGCTGACCGATGCCGGGATCCGGCCGCAGCGCCTGATCGCAGGGGCGGCGGATGCGGCGGTCTCGGTGGCGGCGGCGAACTTCTCGCAGGCCCTGCGGGGGCATCTGCAGGCCTGGGCGGAAAGCGGTGGGATGCCGGGGTGACGGACTGTACTGATTTTCAGTACGGTCTGACCCAATTTCTGCGCTGGATGTGATACGGACCCGGTGGTTTCCTGACCCTATCGCGCGCCGGCGGCCCGCCCGGATCGGGTGCGGCCGCTGGCTGCGTCAACGGAACAACCAACGGACGGGACACCTCATGTATCTGGGCAGCAAAGCCATTCCCCTGATCTCCGCCCTGGCCCTGGGCGCCAGCGCCCTTGCCGCGCAGGCCGAGACCGACATCAAGTTCGCCCTCGACTGGCGTTACGAGGGCCCCGCCGCGGGCTTCCTGCTGGCGCAGGACCTGGGCTTTTTCGCCGACGAGGGGCTGAACGTCACCATCGACACCGGCACCGGCTCGGTCAACACGATCCCGCGCGTGGCCTCGGGCCTCTATGACATGGGCTTTGGCGACCTCAACAGCCTGGTGAAGTTCCTCGACGAGGATCCGGCCCAGCCGGTGACCGCCGTCGGCATGGTCTACGACAAGCCGACCTTCGCCATCGTCGGGCGCAAGTCCCTGGGCATCACCGAGGATCCGAAATCGGTCGAGGGCAAGACCCTGGGCGCGCCGCCGCCGGATGGCGCCTTCGCGCAATGGCCGATCTTCCAGGAGGTTGCGGGCATCGACGCCAGCACCGTCACCATCGAGTCCATCGGCTTCCCGGTGCGCGAGCCGATGCTGGCCAACGGCGACGTGGACGCGGTCTTTGGCTTTGCCTTCTCGGTGATCCTGAACCTGAAGGCCCAGGGCACGCCGGACGAGGATATCGTCAACATCCTGATGGCCGACCACGGGCTTGAGCTTTACGGCAACGCGATCCTGGCCAACGAGACCTTCGCCGCCGAGAACCCCGAGGCCGTCACCGGCTTCCTGCGCGCCGTGATCAAGGGCTTCGCCGCCGCCATCGAGGATCCGGCCGCCGGTGCCGCTGCCGTGGTCGCCCGCGACGGCACGCTGGATGCCGCCGTCGAGGAAGAGCGCCTGCAGATGGCGATCGACATGAACATCGCCACCCCCTGGGTGGCCGAGAACGGCATGGGCGGCATCGACGCGGCACGTCTCGACGCCTCGCTCGAGGCGCTCTCGGGCCCGATGTCGCTGTCGGGCGAGGTGACGGCGGCGGATGTCTTCGACAGCGCCTTCCTGCCCGCCGCCGAAGACCGCATGCTGCCGTAAGGCGGCACGACCCGGAAAGACTGCACGATGCATCTTGTGAATATCGACGACGTGGAGATGCGGTACGGGGGCCCCGAGGGCACCCTGGCGGTCTCCGGGCTGAACGTGAAAATGGACCGCGGCGAGTTTGTCGCCGTGGTCGGCCCCTCGGGCTGCGGCAAGTCCACGCTGATGAAGCTGACCACCGGCCTTCAGAGGCCGCAGAAGGGCGCCGTGGTGGTGGCGGGACAAGAGGTGACCAGGCCGATCTCCATCGTCGGCATGGCCTTCCAGAACCCGATCATGCTGCCCTGGCGCACCACGCTCGACAATATCCTGCTGCCGCTGGAGATCGTCGAGAAGCACCGTCGCCGCATCCGCACGCATCGCAAGGAGTACATCGAACGCGCCGAGCACCTGCTGGAGCTGGTCGGGCTGAAGGGCTTCGGGCCGAAGTATCCCTGGCAGCTGTCAGGTGGCATGCAGCAACGCGCGAACCTCTGCCGCGCCCTGATCCACGAGCCCGAGCTGCTGATGCTGGACGAGCCCTTCGGCGCGCTGGATGCCTTCACCCGGGAAGAATTGTGGTGCGTTATCAGGGATCTGCACGCCGAAAGTGATGTGACGGTGATGCTTGTCACCCATGACCTGCGCGAAAGCGCCTTCCTTGCGGATCGCATCCTCGTCCTCTCGGCGCGCCCTGGCCGGGTGATCGCGGACCACCGCGTGCCCTTCGAGCGTCCGCGTGACCTGGATCTTCTTTTCGATAGTGATTTCAACCATCTCGTGCAGGATCTTCACGCAGAGATCGCACGGGCGAGGGATGCGGCATGAGCGGCGCGCGCAAGGGGCCGACCTTCATCCAGCTTGCCCCCTGGATCTATACCGCCGCGCTGTTCCTGCTCTGGGAGGGGGCGGTGCGCCTCTTCGCCCTGCCGGTGACCTTCCTGCCCGCGCCGACGCGCATTGCCGAGGCCATCGTGCAATACTGGGGGCCGATCTGGACCAATTCGCTGCAGACCCTCTACACGACCCTGCTGGGCTTCGTGCTGGCGATGGTCGGCGGGCTGGCCATCGGGCTGCTGATCGGCTGGTCGCGCTCGATCTACGCGGGGCTCTACCCGCTGATGATCGGCTTCAACGCCATCCCCAAGGTGGCCGTGGTGCCGATCCTGATCATCTGGTTCGGCATCGGCTCGATCCCGGCGATCATCACCGCCTTCCTGATCTCGTTCTTCCCCATCGTGGTCAACGTGGCCACAGGCCTTGCCACCATCGAGCCCGAGACCGAGGACATCCTGCGCGCCCTCGGCGCCAAGAAGATGGACATCATGATCAAGGTCGGTATTCCGCGCTCGATGCCTTACTTCTTTGCCTCTTTGAAGGTGGCGATCACCCTGGCCTTCGTCGGCTCGGTGCTGTCGGAAACGGTGGGGTCGAACACCGGGCTGGGCAACATGATGGCCGCCGCGCAGAGCCGCTTCAACGTGCCGCTGGTCTTTGCCGGGCTGGTGATGCTGGCGATCGAAGGGATCGTCATGTACGCGATCATGGCCTGGGTCGAGCGGCGGATGACGGGCTGGGCACACCGCTCGTCGATGTGACGGGCGCAGCTTTGGCCGACGCTTCGGCCGGACAGGTTTGACCATAAAGGCGGCGGGACCCGACAGGGACCGCCGCTTTTCCTTTGTGCCCTGAGGGGTTGCAATCGGGGCGGGGGCGCGCTGATATCCGGGCAGGACCAGACGGGAGGCCACGATGATCAGCCCCGACTACTGCCGCCGGATGGCGCGCTACAATGCCTGGCAGAACCGCCAGATGGGCAACGCCATGGCCGGCCTGTCGCCGGCCGAGCTGACCCGGGATCGCGGCGCCTTCTTCGGCTCGATCCTCGGCACGGCGAACCACCTCATCTGGGGCGATGCGACCTGGCTGTCGCGCTTCGCGGGCACGCCGAAACCGGTCGGCGGGATCAAGGAGAGCCCGGCCATGTTTGCCACCCTCGCCGAGTGGCAGGCCGAGCGGTTCCGGCTGGACGGACATGTCCAGGAATGGGCCGAGAGCCTCGGCTCGCTCGATCTGACGGGCGATCTGCGCTGGTACTCAGGCGCGGCCGGACGCGAGGTAAGCAAGCCCCTTGGCTTGCTGGTCATGCACTTCTTCAACCATCAGACCCATCACCGGGGCCAGATCCACGCCATGCTGACCGCCGCCGGCGCGACGCCGGGCGATACGGACCTGTTCCTGATGCCGGAGGGCGGGCGCGGCTGAAACTGGGGCCGTCATGGCCCGGAAAGGGAGAGAGATGTTCAAGGCACTGATCATGGAGAAACCGGAGGGGGCAGAGGAGGCCACTCCGCAGATCCGCGAGATTTCCGAAGAGGCGCTGCCGGAGGGCGAGGTGCTGGTCTCGGTCGACTATTCGACGGTCAACTACAAGGACGGGCTCTGCCTGTCGCCCTCGGGCGGGGGGCTGGTGCGCAAGTACCCGCATGTGCCGGGGATCGACTTTGCCGGCACGGTCGAGGCCAGCGAGGACGCGCGCTTTGCCCCCGGCGACCGGGTGGTGCTTACCGGCTGGCGCGTCGGCGAGGTGCACTGGGGCGGCTATGCGCAGAAGGCGCGGGTCAGGGCCGACTGGCTGGTGCCGCTGCCCGAGGGGCTGAGTACGCGGCAGGCCATGGCCGTCGGCACTGCCGGCTTCACAGCCATGCTGGCCGTCATGGCGCTGGAGGATCACGGGCTGAGCCCGGATAAGGGCGAGGTGCTGGTGACCGGGGCCGCCGGTGGCGTCGGCTCTGTCGCGACGGCGATCCTCGGGCATCTGGGCTATGAGGTCGCGGCCGTCACCGGGCGGCCCGAGACCTCCGACTATCTGACCGACCTTGGCGCAAGCCGCATCGTGCCCCGCGCCGAACTGGCCGAGACCGTCAGGCGCCCACTGGAAAGCGAGAGCTGGGCGGGCTGCGTCGATGCGGTCGGCGGCGAGATGCTGGCCCGGGTGCTGGGGCAGATGAAATACGGCGGCTCGGTCGCCGCCGTGGGTCTGGCGGGGGGCGCGACGCTGCCGACCTCGGTCATTCCCTTCCTGCTGCGCGGGGTCAACCTGCTGGGCATCGACAGCGTGATGCAGCCCTTCGAGAACCGCCAGCGGGCCTGGGCGCGGGTGGCGCGCGACCTGCCCATGGCAAAGCTCGAAGAGATGATCCGCTCGGCGGTGCTGGAAGACCTTCCGCGCCTCGGAGCCGATATTCTGAAAGGCCGGGTGCAGGGCCGCGTCGTCGTCGACCTGAAAGGCTGAACCTGCCGAAACCTCTTGAAAGGCCCTGCAACTGCGGGGCCTTTTGGCGTGCAGGACAGGCGGAGCAAGCCATTTGCAGCGCAGCGAAGGCCATGAACGACATTGATCATGTCGCTTTTGGTCAAAAAGACAGCGTGCTGCGCCTAGGCAAACGGCGCCGTCGCCCTAGTCTTGACCTTGGGGCGTGACTGCCCCCGCAGCGGTCCGGGACGTGATCCCGCAAAGAGGACCCTGCGCCGGAACGAGAAGGAGGTCATGATGTACACCAGAGTAATGGTGCCGGTGGATCTCGCCCACAAGGACAAGCTTGGCAAGTCGCTGGAGGTGGCGGCGAAGCTGGCCGCGACCTTCGGGGCCGAGCTTGTCTTTGTCGGCGTCACCTCGGCACTGCCCGGATCCCTGGCGCATACGCCGGATGAATACGCGCGCAAGCTTGATGCCTTCGCGGCAGAGCAGGGTGCGGCCCATGGGGTCCCGGCCCGGGGGCTGGCGCGGATCGGCCATGACGTCATCGCCGACCTCGACGCCGCCCTGCTGGAGGCGGTCGGGGAAACGGGCGCCGACCTCGTGGTCATGCAGAGCCATGTGCCCAATATCACCGACTATGTCTGGCCGTCCCATGGCGGCCACCTTGCCCGGCACGCCAAGGTGTCGGTGCTGATCGTGCGAGACGGGAAGGAAGAGTGACATGAGCGACATGGACGAACAGGGTATCCCCGCCCCGGAGGGCGCTGCGGATATCATCGAGACCGAATACGAGATCGGTCAGGACAATATCGACGGACAGGTCGGGCCCTTCGGCTTCGACATCCACAACCCGGTCTTCCTCGTCTCGGGGCTGGCAGTGGTGGCCTTCGTCTTCTACACACTGGCCCTGCCAGAGCAGGCGGGATCGGTGTTCAACTGGCTCTTCGGAGCGGTCACCAAGGGCTTTGACTGGTTCTTCCTCGGCGCGGCCAACATCTTCGTGCTGTTCTGCCTGTACCTGATCGTCTCGCCCCTCGGCTCGGTCCGGCTGGGCGGGGCGGATGCGACGCCGGATTACACCTATGTCGGCTGGTTCGCGATGCTCTTTGCCGCCGGCATGGGCATCGGCCTGATGTTCTACGGTGTCTCCGAGCCGATGAGCCACTTCTCGAGCGCCTTCGGCGGCGTGGCCAGCGAAGGTGGGGCGCGGACCGACTGGGCGCCGCTCGGCGGGGCCGGAGGCGACGAGGCCGAGGCGATCCGGCTGGGCATGGCGGCGACGATCTTCCACTGGGGCCTGCACCCCTGGGCGATCTACGCGGTGGTGGCCCTGGCGCTGGCTCTGTTCAGCTACAACAAGGGCCTGCCGCTGACCATCCGCTCGGCCTTCTACCCGATCCTCGGGGAACGGGTCTGGGGATGGTGGGGCCATGCCATCGACACGCTGGCGGTCTTCGCCACGCTCTTCGGCCTTGCGACCTCGCTCGGCTTCGGGGCGACACAGGCCAATGCCGGCCTCAGCGAGCTGTTCGGCATACCGATCAATGACACGGTCGAAGTGCTGCTGATCTCGGGCATCACCTCGGTCGCACTGATCTCGGTGCTGCGGGGCCTCGACGGTGGGGTGAAGATCCTGTCCGAGATCAACATGGGGCTGGCCTTCCTGCTGCTGCTCTTCGTGCTGATCGCGGGGCCGACCCTTGCCATCCTGTCGGGCTTTGCCGACTATCTGGTGGCCTATGTCGAATACCTGCCGGCGCTGGCCAATCCGGTCGGGCGCGAGGACGTCAACTTCATGCAGGGCTGGACCAGCTTCTACTGGGCCTGGTGGATCTCCTGGAGCCCCTTCGTCGGCATGTTCATCGCCCGCGTCTCGCGCGGCCGGTCGGTGCGCGAGTTCGTCATCTGCGTGCTGCTGATCCCCTCGATGGTCTGCGTGCTGTGGATGTCGGTCTTTGGTGGCGTGGCGATCCAGCAGGTGGTGCAGGATGGCTATACCGCCGCGCAGGATGCCGAGTTGCCGCTGCAGCTGTTCAAGATGCTGGATGCGCTGCCGCTGGCGGGGATCACCTCGCTGATCGGCATCGTGCTGGTGATCGTCTTCTTCGTCACCTCCTCGGACTCCGGTTCGCTGGTGATCGACACGATCACCGCCGGGGGCAAGGTCGATGCGCCGGTGCCGCAGAGGGTGTTCTGGTGCGTCTTCGAGGGCGCGGTGGCCATCGTGCTGCTGCTCTCGGCGGGCGGGCTGGCCTCGCTGCAGTCGATGGTGATCTCGACCGGGCTGCCCTTCACCGTGGTGCTGCTGCTGATGTGCTTCGCCATCTGGCGGGGCCTGCGCGCCGAGCGCGGCTGAGGACCGGCAGGGAAGGCGGCGCGGGGCCTTGCTGCCCCGCACCGCGACGTAGAGCGTGGCGCGCGCCCCTGCGGGGCGCGCGTTTCGCCTTGTGCGAGGTTGCTGCGGCGAGCTGCGGCATGCACAGGCGGTGCCTCTGCCTCGGCGGGCCCGCCCCGGGAGGCAGTGCGATGCCAAGGGGGCTCCGCCCGCCACCCACCCGTGTCTTTCAGCCGCGAGCAAGGGATTGATCTGCCCGGCATCGGGCTACGTACAGCCCTCGCAAGAGGAGAAAAGATGACCAAGCCCTGCCTGCTCTGGATCCGGCGCGATCTGCGCACCACCGACCACGAGGCCCTTGCCGCCGCCTGCAAACGGGGCGGCCCGGTGATCCCGGTCTTCATCCGCGACGACAGCGTGACCGGCCTTGGTGCGGCACCGGCGCTGCGGCTGGACCTGGGCCTTGCCGCCTTTGCCGCCCGGTTGAAGGAGAAGGGCAGCCGGCTGATCCTGCGCTCGGGCAATCCGCTGGAGGTGCTGCGCGACCTGGCGAAAGAGACAGGGGCCGGGGCAGTCTACTGGCAGCGCCTCTATGACCCCGCGGCCATCAAGCGCGACAGCCGGGTAAAGACCGCGCTGCGGGAGGACGGGCTGGACGCCGAGAGCTTCGCCGGCCACCTGCTGTTCGAACCCTGGACGGTCGAGACCGGGCAGGGCGGCTTCTACAAGGTCTACTCTCCGTTCTGGAAGGCGGTCAGGGGGCGCGATGTGGGGCCGGCCCTCAGCGCGCCCTCGGACATCCCCGCCCCCGACGCCTGGCCCGACAGCGAGGCGCTGGCGGACTGGCAACTCTCGGCGCCGATGCGGCGCGGGCGCGCGGTGGTCGCAGCCCATGTCACACCCGGAGAGCAGGCGGCGCAGCAGCAGCTGGCGCTCTTTGCCCGGGATCGCATCGCCGACTACAAGGACCAACGCGACTTTCCCGACCGCGAGGGCACCTCGGACCTGTCGCACCACCTGACGGTCGGAGAGATTTCCCCGCGCCAGTGCTGGCACGCGGGCTGGCGGGCGCTGGAAGAGGGCAAACCCGGGGCCGAGACCTTCCTGAAGGAGGTCGTCTGGCGCGAGTTCGCCTACCACCTGATGTATCATTCGCCCCATATCCTGACCCGCAACTGGCGCGAGGACTGGGACGGGTTCGACTGGCGCGAGGAGGACGACGCGCGCGTGCTGGCCTGGAAACAGGGGCGCACCGGCGTCGCCTTCGTCGATGCTGCCATGCGCGAGCTGTTTGTCACCGGGCGGATGCACAACCGGGCGCGGATGATCGTCGCCTCTTACCTGACCAAGCACATGCTGGTGCACTGGAAGATCGGCCAGGCCTGGTTCGAGGACTGCCTTGTCGACTGGGACCCGGCCTCGAACGCCATGGGCTGGCAATGGGTGGCGGGCAGCGGGCCGGATGCCGCGCCCTATTTCCGCATCTTCAATCCCGAGACACAGGCCGAGAAGTTCGACCCGAAGGCGCGCTATCGCCGTCGCTGGCTGGCCGAGGGGCAGAGTGATCCGGGACCGGAGGCGCTGTCCTTCTACGAGGCGGCGCCGCTGTCCTGGGGCCTGTCGCCCGGGGATGCGCCGCCTCGGGCGCTGGTCGATCTCAAGGCCGGGCGCGAGCGGGCGCTGGCGGCCTATTCCTCGCTGAAGGAGCAGGGGTGAAGGAAGGTTTGGGGAGAGTTATAAGTATCTGAATTAAATGGAAAATGAATGGATCTTAACGTGACGCGTGAGCTGTCTTCACCCGCATATTCCTCCGCTCAGGCTCGGGCGTCTTCACGGCACAAATTGCGGCAGGGCGCATAGCGGCTCAGCCTGCGGATGAGTTGAGTCGTCACCTGAACTGACGTGATTAAGCATTGTATATCAACTCTATAGCCACTTCATCTCTTGTTTCACGCGAGCGTCTTGCCCAGACCCCCGGCCCTGACGGTTCTTGCCAAGGGTGGCCTGACAATGCGACATCCTTCGGGACGGGCATTGGAACGAGGGCAGGCATGTTCACCATGGGAAGGGTGACCGCGGCAGCGGTGCTGGGGGGAACCGGATATCTGGTCGCCACCCAGGTCATGGCGGTCTGGGACGAGGAGATGCGGTTCGGCTATTTTCCCTGGGTCAGCCTCGGCCTGGGGCTCTGGGCCGGATGGCAGATCACCGGGCGCCGGGCAACGCGTCATGTCGGCCCGGGTCTGGCGGCGGCCTACGGGCTGACCGGGATGGGGCTGATGCTTCTGGCGGGGCTGTTTGTCTTCTGTGGCAACGAAGCGCTGCGCAAGGCTCTCAGGCGGCGCTACGACGACCCCATGGAAGCGATCCTCGATATCCTGCCGATCGCGGCGGATTGGGGGGCGAACCTGCTGCATCCGCATATCATCGCGACCCTGCTGGCCGGTGGCCTGATGGCGGGGGGCCTGGCCCGCGCCGTCGACCGGATCTGGAAGTGAGACGAGAGCCATGGGCATGACGCTTTTCATCTACGGTCCCCTCTGCATCCCGGTGATGATGCAGATCGTCGCGGGCTGTCGACCTGTCGAGGAACCGGCGCGGCTGGAAGGCTATCGTGTCGCTCCGCGTCAGCCCGACGGCGTGCCGCTTCTGGTGCAGGCGCCCGGGGCCACTGCCGAGGGCTTGCTTCTGCGCGATGTCTCCGAAGAAATCGCGGACCGTATCGCGCATTACGCCGATGCCCATGGGCTGGAACCGGTGTCGATGCTGGTCGAAGGCCCCGCCGGTCCGCTGCGCGCCCTGGCGTTTCGCGGCGAGCCGGGCCAATGGCCGGTGGCGGCCGGCAACTGGTCGGCAGAGAGCTGGGCCGCGGCCGGAGGCGAAGAGGCCTGCCATGCGGCGCATGAGGTGATGAAACTACGCGGGCGCTATGCCGGCGAAGCCCTGCGCTTTCGGCTGAACCAGATCCGCGCCCGGGCCGCGGCCCGGGTGACGGCTCTGCATGAGACGGTGCCCCATGTCCTCGGGCGCGGCCCTTCGGACCCCTGGGTCGAAGAGATCGGCCAGCGCGACGATCATGCCGGCTGGTTCTTCACCCGCACCTACGATTTGCGTCATCAGAGCTTCGCCGGACGGCCCTCGCCACAGATCCGCCGCGAGGTGCTGCTGGCGCCCGACGCGGCAATCCTTCTGCCCTATGACCCGCTGCGCGACCGGGTGCTGCTGGTCGAACAGTTCCGCATGGGGCCCTATGCCCGTGGCGAGGCGCTGCCCTGGATGCTCGAACCAGTCGCCGGCCGCGTCGATCCGGGAGAAACCGCAGCGCAATGCGCCCGTCGCGAGGCCCGCGAAGAGGCAGGACTGGATCTGCATGACCTGCTGCCGGTGGCGAAATGCTATCCGACTCCGGGATGCAGCACCGAGTTTTATCACTGCTTCGTCGGCCTCTGCGACCTGCCCGAGACGGCCCCGGGACGTGGTGGGCTGGCCGAAGAGGACGAGGATATCCGGACCCATGTCCTGCCATTCGACCGGGCGATGGAAATGCTTTCCTCGGGCGAGGCCAGAAACGCGCCGCTTATCCTGTCACTGCTCTGGCTGGCGTCCAAGCGTTCCGAGTTGCGGGGCGCCGCTTGAGTTGACCTGCCGCCACGGATACATCTGTGGCAACAAGAGTTTGGAAGGACATCCCCGATGCATATCGCTCAGGATCTGGCCCAGGCGGTCGGCAACACGCCCCTGATCAAGCTGCGCCGCGCCAGCGAAGAGACCGGCTGCACCATTCTGGGCAAGGCGGAGTTCCTGAACCCCGGCCAGTCGGTCAAGGACCGCGCCGCGCTGTTCATCATCAAGGACGCGGTTGCCCGCGGCAAGCTGGCGCCGGGCGGCACCATCGTCGAGGGCACGGCCGGCAACACCGGTATCGGCCTGGCGCTGGTCGGCGCCTCGATGGGCTTCAAGACGGTGATCGTGATCCCGGAAACCCAGAGCCAGGAGAAGAAGGACATGATCCGCCTGGCCGGGGCAGAGCTGGTCCAGGTGCCCGCCGCGCCCTACCGGAATCCGAACAATTACGTGCGCTATTCGCAGCGGCTGGCCGAAGAGCTTGCCAAAACGGAACCGAATGGCGTGATCTGGGCCAACCAGTTCGACAACGTCGCAAACCGCCGGGCCCATATCGAGACCACCGGCCCCGAGATCTGGAACCAGACCGACGGCAAGGTCGACGGCTTCGTCGCCTCGGTCGGCTCGGGCGGGACGCTGGCCGGTGTCGCCATGGCGCTGCAGCC
>NZ_AFPM01000298.1 GCF_000220565.1 Oceanicola sp. S124
GACATGTCCGGGGCGCTGATCGGCCTGCTGCAGGCCCCCGAAGACAGCGCACGGCAACTCCCCGAGGGGGTGGCCTTCGCCGTCGCACCCCTGGCACTGGCCGAGATGCTGACCGCCGCCGGTGTCAGCCCCCGCGCCGCCAGCGGCGATGCGGCCCTGACCCCGCAGGCCCTGACGCGCCACGCCGAAGACGTCACCGTCCTCGTGCAGTGCTGGGAGTGACGCCCGGTCCGGATGTCCGCAGGGCATCCGGCAACCACTCCGGGGGAGAGGTTGAGGGCGTCACGGGCGGAGCGGAAACGCCTGCCCCCTCAGGTACGACGGTCGCGACCGGGCCCTCGGGCCGAAGGCCCAATGAAACACGCAAAGCGCCCCCCTCGGGGGCGCTTTTCCTTTGGGTCACGCCACCGTTGTCAGGCCCGCTGCGGCCGCCGGCTTGCCGTGCCGCACCAGCAGGATTGCCGGGTTGCCGATGCCTTCGCGCTGAAGCGCCTGCGGCAGGTCCTCCAGCGGCGTGACAAGGCGCTTCTCCCGCACGGTCGAGGCCTCGGCCACCACTTCGACCGGCGTGGCGCCCGGTACCCCTGCCGCGCGCAGCTCGGCGGCGATCTGCGGGGCCCGCGCGACGCCCATGTAGATGCAGAGCGTCGTGCCCGCCCGCGCCAGCGGCGCCCAGTCCGGCGCCGGATCGCCCGGACGGCAGGCGCCGGTGACCAGCACGCAGGCGTCACTCTCTCCACGCTCGGTCAGCGGACGGCCCAGGGAGGCCGCCGCCGCCGAAGCCGCCGTGATCCCCGGCACGATCTCGACCGGCACCCCGGCCGCCCGCGCCGCGTCCAGCTCTTCCCGCGCCCGTCCGAAGACCGAAGGATCTCCCGACTTCAGCCGCACCACGCGGCGCCCCTTGCGGGCCTCGGCCACGATCAGCGCGTCGATCTTCGCCTGCGGCCAGGACGAGGCGCCGACCTCCTTGCCGACGAAGACCCGGTCGGCATCGCGCCGCGCCAGTTCCAGCACCTCGGGATCGACCAGCCGGTCATAGAAGATCACGTCGGCCTCCTGCAGGTGGCGCACCGCGCGCAGCGTCAGCAGGTCGCGCGCGCCGGGTCCCGCGCCGACCAGCGCGATGCGTCCGCCCTCAGCGGGAGCCGCGCCGGCGGCGATGGCCGCCTTCAGCATGTCCGCCGCCGCCCGCTCGCGCCCGGCGCGGTGTTCGGCGAAGGCGGGACCGTTGAAGGCCCATTCCCAGAAGCGCCGCCGTTGCACCGGCTCGAAGGCCCCGGCCACCGCCTCGCGCAGCCGCCCGGCCAGCGCCGCGAAGGCCCCGAGGCGGGGATCCAGCATGGTCTCGACCTCGGTCCTGATCGCCCGGCCCAGCACCGGGGCCGCGCCCTCGGTGCCGATCGCCACCACCACCGGGTCGCGGTCGACGATCGAGGGCGTGAAGGCGTCGCACAGACCGGGGCGGTCGACGATGTTGACCACCGCCCCCGCCGCATGGGCCTGCGCCGCCAGCGCCTCTTCCTCGGCCTCGTCGCCGGTGGCGATGAAGGTCAGGATGCAGTTGTCGAAGGTCCCGGGCCCGGCGGCAGGCACATGACGGGCCCGGCCCGAGGCCACCAGCCCGGCCAGCTCAGGGTCCAGCTCGGGCGCCACCAGCAGGATCTCGGCCTCGGTCTTCAGCACCAGCCGCGCCTTGCGCGCCGCCTCGGCGCCGCCGCCGCAGATCACCACGCGGCGACCGGCCATCTTCAGGAACATGGGGAAGGTCTTCATCTCGTCACCTCCGGAAAACAGGAAAAGGGCCACCATCCCGTGAGCGCATCACGGAAGGGCATCCCAGCCAATGTTCCCGACCTGTGGGAGAGAGCCGCAGCGCCATTGCCGCGTATCCCTGTCAGGATGCCCCGCCCGAGGGCGAAAAGCAAGGAAATCCGCTGCTCAGGCGCGCCAGAACCGCAGGGTGAGCATGGCGTAGACAACCATCAGCTCGAGCCGCCCGCAGAGCATCCCGGCGATCAGGATCCACTTCGCGGTGTCGTTCAGCGGCCCGAAGTAGCCCGCCGGCCCGATGATGTCGCCCAGGCCGGGGCCGATATTGGCCAGCGCCGTCGCCGCGCCCGAAAGCGAGGTGACGAAGTCCAGACCGGTCAGCGCCAGCGCCACCGAGAACACGCCGACCGAGACGGTGAAGAAGACGAAGAAGGACATCACCGAGCCCAGCACGTCCTCGTCCAGCTTCTTGCCGTCATAGCGCAGCGAGAAGACCCCGTGCGGCGAGTGGATGCGCTTGATCTGCGCCTTGATCGAGGCGAACAGGATCTGGTAGCGGAAGATCTTCACCGAACAGGCGGTCGAGCCGGCGCAGCCGCCGATCAGGCCGATGAAGAAGAACATGGTGATCAGGAACGGTCCCCAGGCCATGTAGTCGACCGAGGCATAGCCGGTGCCCGAGATGATCGACACGATGTTGAAGAGGCTCTCGCGCACGGCCTGTTCCCAGTGATGCGGGAAGATCCGCAGCAGCACGAAGGAAGAGACCGCGACCAGCACCGCGATGGTGATCATGAAGCCGCGCACCTGGCTGTCGTGGAACAGGGCGATGCGGTTGCCGTTCAGCATCTGCACGTAGCGCACGAAGGGCAGCGCGGCGGCAATCATGTAGAAGCTGGCGGCATATTCCATCGGCCCCTGGAAGGCTCCGAACGAGGCATCCGAGGTGGAGAAGCCCCCGGTCGACAGGGTGGTCAGCGCATGGACCGTGGCATTGAACGGATCCATTCCCAGCAGCAGGTAGGTCAGCATGCAGGCCACGGTCAGCCCGACGTAGATCACCGAGATCTGCCCGGCGATGGCCGAGGCGCGGGGCAGGATCTTGCCCATGGTCTCGAAGGCCTCCGAGCGGAAGACCTGCATCCCCCCGACCCGCAGTTCGGGCAGGAAGACCATGGCGACGACGATGATGCCGATCCCGCCCAGCCATTGCAGGATGCCGCGCCACAGGTTCAGCCCGCGCGGCAGGGACTCGAGCCCCGAAAAGACCGTCGAACCGGTGGTGGTCATCCCCGACATCGCCTCGAAATAGGCATTGGTGAAACTGGCATCGGTGGCGCCCATCATGAAGGGCAGCGCGCCGAACAGCGGCAGCGTGGCCCAGAGCGCGGTGGTCAGGATGAAGGTCTGCTGCAGGGTCAGCCCCTCGCGCGCGCCGTTCTGGCAGGCCAGAGAGGTCAGCCCGCCGATGGTGAAAGTCAGCAGGGCGCTTTCGAGGAATACCGGCCAGTGACCGTTGCCGTCGGCGATATCCACCGCCAGCGGCACCAGCATGGTCAGGCCCAGCACGGCCACAAGCATGCCCACCACGTAGCCGATCGGGCGGAAGTCGATCAGGGTCAGGCTGTGGCCCCGGGGCAGGTCGGAAAAGATGCTCATGCGGGAACGGCGAGGCCGCCGATCTGGTCCAGCAGGGTCAGGATCTGCGGCAGGCCCTCGCCGGTCTTGAGGTTGGTGAAGACAAAGGGCCGCCCGCCGCGCTGCGCCGTGGCATCGCGCTCCATCACCGACAGATCGGCGCCGACATGGGGCGCAAGGTCGGTCTTGTTGATCACCAGGATATCCGAGCGGGTGACGGCGGGGCCGCCCTTCCTCGGGATCTCTTCGCCGGCGGCCACGTCGATCACGTAGATCGTCACATCCGCAAGCTCCGGCGAGAAGGTGGCCGAGAGGTTGTCGCCCCCCGATTCGATGAACACCACGTCGAGGTCCGGGAACGCCCGGTTCAGCTCGTCGATGGCGGCGAGGTTGATCGAGGCATCCTCGCGGATCGCGGTGTGGGGACAGCCGCCGGTCTCGACGCCGCGGATGCGGTCAGAGGACAGCGCCTGCATGCGCACCAGCGCCTCGGCGTCTTCCTGGGTGTAGATGTCGTTGGTCACCACCGCCACCGACAGGTGGTCCCGCAGCGCCCGGCAGAGCGCGGCCGTCAGAGAGGTCTTGCCGGCACCGACCGGACCACCGAGGCCGATCCGCAGGGGGCCATGGGGAGAGCTGCTCATCTGGTGTCCCTTTCAGTCGTACCGCGCCCGCTCACGAGCGGAAAAGACGGGTCGGCAGGGTCTCCTGCCGCATCGCCGCAATGTCGGACATTACAGCACAAGAGCCAAGGGCGTCGAGATCACCCGGCAGGGCCTCTGCCGCCAGCCTTTCGGCCAGCGGTTCCAGCGCGCTCAACAGGCGTTGTCCGTCGGTCTGGCCAAGCGGCACCAGCCGGATCGCCGCCGAGGTCAGCGCCGAGGCGAAAGCCATCAGGTAAAGCCGCAGGGTCATCTCCAGCGGCAGCTCCATCAGCCGCGCGGCGCGGCCGAGAGCCACCGGGTAGGGCATCGCGGGCAGGTCCAGCCCGTGAACCTCGGCGGTGGTGCGGGCAAAGGCCGCGCCCTGGGCCTCGGTCTCCAGCCGCCGGTTGGCCGAGGGGGCCAGCGCCGAGGCCAACGCGGCGATCTCTACCAAACCGGACGCTTCGGCGCGATAGGCGGCGGCCAGCAGGATGGCATCGTTGCGCCCCGCGCCGTGTTCCAGGATGTCGCAGATCCAGTCACGCGTCCCGGCCAGCCCGGTCAACCGGCCTTCGGCCACCGCCGCCTCGATCCCGTGGGAATAGGCAAAGCTGCCCACCGGGTAGGCGGGGGACAGCCAGCGATGCAGAATCAGCGCGGGATCGCTGCTCACGGCGCCAGCCGGGGATCGCCGGGCGCATGCGGCGTGCCGTCCTCCTCCATGTCCTCGGCCTGCGCCGCGGCATCGTCATGGGAAGAATGATGGTGCACGTGACCATGCGGATGGTCGTGCGAATGGTCATGGGCGTGCCCGTGATCATGGGGATGCGCGTGGTCATGCCCGTGGGAATGGGAATGCCCGTGCCCCGAGCCGTCATGCAGGGTCGCGCCGTGCTCGTGGGAATGGGTGCGCCCATGGCCATAGGCACCGCCCTCGGGAAGGAAGGGTGCCTCGACGGCCTCGACCCTTGCGCCGAGGTGGCGCAGCATCTCGGCGATCACCCTGTCCTCGCGGATGAACAGCGCGGCGGTCTCGATCTGGCAGGGGGTGTGGCGGTTGCCGATGTGCCAGGCAAGCCGGGGCAGATCCCGCCCCGTCACCTTCAGAAGCGGCTCGGGGGCGGCAAGGATGCCGATCAGGCGACCATCCTCAAGCTGGAGGGCATCGCCCTCGTCCAGCGAGATGGTCTGCGCAAGATCGGCCAGAATGCGCATCCCGCCGTCGGTCATCAAACCTTTCCGGCGGAAGAAACGCGCATCGTAATCGAGCGTCACGGTGTCGGCGATCTTGCCGTCACCCAGCTCGTGGGATCTGAGGGCTGAAAGGGCTCTCGTCACTTGGGGGCGCTCAGTCATGGCGCACCCCGGCTACCGTGAAACATTCCCGTTCAGCCGCCCTGCCCCGCGCCGGAGCCGCCTGCGCGGCCCCCTGGCACGTGGGGGTCAGACGTAGAACAGGTCGCGGAAGACGTAGGCCGGGATCTCGTCGCGGTTGATGCCCAGCTTGGCCAGCTCTTCGTCCGACTTGGACTGCAGAACGGCGATCTGCTCGGAACGGGTGCGGCGCTCCATGTAGGCGACCATGCCGGCCGAAATGGATGCCATCAGGCCTGCGAGTTTCGCAGAGAAGCCGGCGGCGGGGATATTGCTGGTAACGGAAGCCATGAGAAACCTCGTACTCGTGTGTTGAATGCTTGTCTTGAGCCCAACAATAGGTCAGCACCTGCGCCCTTACCATTTTCAATCCTTCATTACCGCCATGCGTCCGCTGCAACGCAGAAACCGTTATTTTTAACGCTCCCGCAGACCACATTTGCGCCAGACGCATAGCTTTTTCCATCACATCGCTGCACTGCGGCAGCCCGAAACACGCCCATTCCCCTGTGCCACAAGGCCCTGCACGCATCGCGTCGGAATTTGTGATCACAGGACTCTTCAAAGACCTCACCTCAGTTGCCCCACTCTGTCAGGAGATCGGGATAGGTGGTCATCCGTTCCGAGAATTCGACGCCCTCGCCCACCCCGGCCTCGCGCGAGGAATCAGGGAAGCTGACGCCCAGCACCGGAATGTAGAACATCGGCAGCACCTGCGCCCCGTAGACATCCGAGCTGGTCTCGATGTCATAGGGCACCACGAGGTAGCTGCAATTGCCGATCTGGCGCTCGACCTCACCGCCGAAAGTGTAGCTGTGCAGCTCGGTCAGCGAGACCTCGCCCTGCGCCACCACCGCCTCGACCTGCCAGTTCACCCCCGGTGCGGGCTCGGGGAAGCCCGCCTGCGGGATCGGGTAGTGGTACGAGATCGTCAGCGCCTCGTCGGTCACGATGGTGGTCAGCGACAGCGGATAGGCGCCCTTCAGCAGCAGGAACTGCTTGGTCAGCCCGTAGTCGCCCAGCTCGTAGTAGCTGGCGAGGAAGGACGAGGTGCCCATGGCGACATGGATAGACTCGCTCTCGCCGAGGGTCGAGGCATAGACGATCCCGCGCGAGATATCGTCAGAGACGGGGCAACGCGCCGCGACCGCCGAAGGCAGCAGCAGCGCGAGGATCAGGGCCGCGTGCATCAGAACAGGAAGTAGCGCTGCGCCATGGGCAGAACCTCTGCCGGCTCGCAGGTCAGCAACTCGCCATCGGCACGCACCTCGTAGGTCTCGGGGTTCACCTCGACATGGGGCGTGGCCGAGTTCAGCCGCAGGTCCTTCTTGCCGATCTGGCGGGTGTTCAGGACGGCAATTGTCTCTTTCTCCAGTCCCAGCCGTTCGGCGATGCCCTCGGCCTGCGCGGCGGCCGAGACGAAGGTGACGGCGGAATTGGTCACCGCCTTGCCGAAGGCGCCGAACATGGGCCGGGTATAGACCGGCTGCGGCGTCGGGATCGAGGCATTGGGATCGCCCATCTGGGCCGCGACGATCGAGCCGCCGATCAGCACCATCTCGGGCTTCACGCCAAAGAAGGCGGTGTTCCACAGCACCAGGTCGGCGCGCTTGCCCTCTTCGATGCTGCCCACCTGGTGGGACAGGCCATGCGCGATGGCCGGATTGATCGTGTACTTGGCGATATAGCGGCGGACGCGGAAGTTGTCGTTGTCGCCGGTCTCCTCGGCAAGCCGCCCGCGCTGCTTCTTCATCTTGTCGGCGGTCTGCCAGGTGCGGATCAGCACCTCGCCCACCCGGCCCATGGCCTGGCTGTCCGACGCGATGATGCTGAAGGCGCCCATGTCGTGCAGGATATCCTCGGCCGCGATGGTCTCGCGCCGGATGCGGCTTTCGGCGAAGGCCACGTCCTCGGGGATCGACTTGTCGAGGTGGTGGCAGACCATCAGCATGTCGAGATGCTCGTCGATGGTGTTGCGGGTGAAGGGGCGCGTGGGGTTGGTCGAGCTCGGCAGAACGTGCTCTTCGCCGCAGATCTTGATGATGTCGGGCGCATGGCCGCCCCCTGCCCCTTCGGTGTGGAAGGCGTGGATGGTGCGGCCCTTCATCGCCGCCACGGTGTTCTCGACGAAGCCGGATTCATTCAGCGTGTCGGTGTGGATCATCACCTGCACGTCCATCGCATCGGCCACCGAGAGGCAGCAGTCGATGGCGGCGGGGGTCGTGCCCCAGTCCTCGTGCAGCTTCAGGCAGGAGGCGCCGCCGCGCACCTGCTCTTCCAGCGCCGCGGGCAGCGAGGCATTGCCCTTGCCGGCAAAGGCCAGGTTCATCGGGAAGGCCTCGGCGGCCTGCAGCATCCGGCCCATGTGCCAGGGACCGGGGGTGACCGTGGTGGCCAGCGTGCCGTGTGCCGGGCCGGTGCCGCCGCCGATCATCGTAGTCAGGCCCGAATGCAGCGCATCCTCGATCTGCTGCGGGCAGATGAAGTGGATATGGCTGTCGATGCCGCCGGCGGTCAGGATCTTGCCCTCGCCCGCGATGGCCTCGGTGCCGGGGCCGACGATGATGTCGACGCCGGGCTGGGTGTCGGGGTTGCCCGCCTTGCCGATCTTGGCGATGCGCCCGTCCCTCAGCCCCACGTCGGCCTTGTAGATCCCCGTCCAGTCGACGATCAGGGCATTTGTGATCACGGTGTCGACGGCCCCCGCCGCACGGGTCGCCTGAGACTGCCCCATGCCGTCGCGGATCACCTTGCCACCGCCGAATTTCACCTCTTCGCCGTAGCGCGGGCCATTGCCGCCGCTCTCCAGCGCCGCGCGTTCGGCGGTCAGGTCGCGTTCGACCTCGATGATCAGATCCGTGTCGGCCAGGCGGACACGGTCCCCGGTGGTGGGGCCGAACATCGCGGCATAGTCCGCGCGGGAAATCTGGGTGGGCATGAAGAACTCCTGGATGGATCGGAGAGGGCGTGGGGCCGCTCAGCTGTCGCCGTCAGTGGTGGTCTTGTCCGGCATCGAGGGCGGCGCCGAGGGCTTGCGGGGGCGCTTGGCGGCGGGCGCCGGGGCCTCAGTCGCAGCAGGCTTGGCGTCAGGCGCGGCCTGAACGGCGGGTCCTGGCGCCTCGGCCTTCGGAGCTGCCTTCGGGGCCGCCTTCGGGGCCGCCTTGCGACGGACCGGCCTGGAGACAGGTTCAGTCAGGGCCTCGACCGCTTTCGGCGGCGCTTCGGCCTTGGCCGCATCTGCCGTTCTGGCAGCGACTTTCGGGGTCGCCTTGGGTGCCACGGGCCGGGCCGTCTTGCGGGCCGCGGGCTTCGCCGCTCCGGTGGAGGCCGCAGGGGCAGCGGCCGCCTTGCGGGGCCGGGCCTGGGCTGGCTGAGCCTTGTCCCCTCGGGTCTTGCGCGCGGCGGCAGGTTTGCGCGGCGCCGGTTGTGCCGCTGGCGCCTGGCTCGTGGGAAGATCCGAGGCAGCAGAGGTCGCGGGGCTCTCCGTGCTCCCTGCCGAAGCTGTGCCGGGCTCGGACAGGGCGTCGGGCCCCGGCTCCGCAGCGGCGTCTGCCGGCTCGGGCGGGACAGGGGCGGCCCCCTCGGGCGCTGCCGGAGCTTCTGTCAGAAGGGATCGCAGCATGGCCTGGCCGAAGCGCATCTGCCATTCCGCCAGCCGCGCGGTGCCAAGGGCCATGCTTTGCACGAAGCTGGCCTGGCGGATCATGATCTGGGTCGTGTCCATCATCGGGTCTTCCCCCTGTGGTCCATGTCACATCTGCCGAAGGTGGCCCGCCCCAGAGGGGCCGTCGTTGCGGTCTGCCTCATCGGGGGGCGACTGGCGCGCCCCTCCGCAGGGCTCACAGCGGTCCCATGACCTGCTGGTTGAAGCCGTAGATCGCACGTCCTCCACCGATGGGGATCAGCGACACTTCGCGGCGCTGGCCCGGCTCGAAGCGCACGGCAGTGCCGGCGGCGATATCCAGTCGCATCCCGCGCGCCACGGCCCGGTCGAAGTCGAGCGCGCCATTGGCCTCGGCGAAATGGTAGTGGCTGCCAACCTGCACCGGACGGTCGCCGGTATTGGCCACCATCAGGGTGATCGAGGCGATCCCCGCGTTCAGTTCAAGCGTGCCCTCGGCGGGCAGGATCTCGCCCGGGATCACCGGCGACGCTCCCATGGGGCGCGGCGCGGCGGATCACGCCGCACCGGGATCGGCACGGGCTGCGCCTTGGGTCCGAGCAGGGCCAGCAGTTTTTCGAGAAAGCTCATTCGCTTGCGTCCCTTTCCTGATGTGTTGCCTTAACGGATCGGATTATGGACGGTGACCAGCTTGGTGCCGTCCGGGAAGGTGGCCTCGACCTGAACCTCGTGGATCATCTCGGGCACGCCCTCCATGCATTGCTCGGCGGTGATGACCTGGGCGCCGGCCTCCATCATCTCGGCCACGGTGCGCCCGTCCCGGGCCCCCTCGACCACCGCATCGGTGATCAGGGCGATGGCCTCGGGATGGTTCAGTTTCACGCCGCGGGCCAGCCGCTTCCGCGCCACCTCGGCGGCCATGGAAATCAGCAGTTTGTCTTTTTCACGAGGGGTTAGCTGCATGTCTTAAAGCGTCCACGTCCTTGGAATGTCCTGGCCCGAGAGCTGCACCAGCGCCGGGATGAGTCGCCGCCGCAGCATGTAGCCATCCTCGGCCAGGATGCGGGCAAAGAGAAGATCTTCCGCAACGAGACTGGCACCCCCCAGCGGGCCGAGGGCCTCGCGCAGCGGCGCCAGCAGGGCCTCGGCCCCCGGCGCGGCGAAGAGCACCGAGGCAAGCGCCCGGCAGCCCTCGGCAACGCCCGGCCGGGCAAGTTGCGCGTCGATATCGCCCGAGAGCCGGAAATTGTCCGCAAAAGTCAATTTACCCGCCTTTCGGACCCGCCATGAATCGCTCAGAGATCCTGAATGTACAAGTTCCCCCATAGCCAAACGGCCTGAAACCAGCGGCTCGACCGCCAGAAAACGGGCATCAGGGGCAAGGTCGACGCGGAAATCGCGGGCCACCTGTGCCCCGTCGAAGAGGATGGTTTCCTGCGGCAGCCAGTCCAGCCGCCCTCCGGGCGCAACCTGCAGCGAGACCGAGACCCGCCCGGTCTCGTCCGGCTGGGCGCGGTAGAGCCGCTCGGCCGCCTGCGAGGTGACCATCAGCGCGGCGTCCTCCTCGGCCTTGGCGGTGATCTGGAAGCGGTCGCCACCGGTCACGCCGCCCGAGGTATTGAGGAAGACTGCGTTGAGGATGCCCTGCCGCGACGCCGGGAACAGCGCCTTGAGAGAGCCCGCCTGATGCAACTGCCCGATCCGCGCCCCAGGGCGTGCGGAAACACGCAGCACACCCTGCGAACGCGGCTGGCGCGGCAGGGCAGATCGCGGTTGCGAATGCAGGTGCGTCACCTCGACGTTGATGGCTCGTCCCTCCTGTTGCCGAGCAGAGTAGCAAGCCGGGACCGGAGTGTAAGCCTATTCGAAAGACCGGGCCAAAGGCCGCCGCCCTGCGCGGCGAACCGCCCAAGGATTGGGCATCCCCAAACGAATGGACCTACCGGCAACGGGCCGGCAGATCCCCTGTGGGAAATACCTCAGCCCGCGTGATGCAGCGTGGCGAAGAAGCGGGGATCCAGGCTCTGGGCGCGGAAGGTCTTGCCCTCGGTCAGCACCGAAACCGCGTCATGAGAGTGCAGGCTTTCCTGGTGGCTGGCCGCGACGCGGAAGTCACCGATACGCGCATCTGCCTGAAGTTCCTCGCAGAACAGCCGGGCCGCATCTTCGACGAAGATCGGGTTGGCGGCGTTCAGCTCGGCGAAGGCCTGTTCGTCCTCGCGCTTCACCATGACCTGGGTCTCGGTCGGCACGGCAAGGCGGGCCATGTCGATCAGGTCTTCGAACCACAGGCATTCCCCAGGCACCACCTGCACCGACAGGCGCGCGACAGAGCGCTGAGAATGCGGCGTCGCCAGCTGGCCGCGCTCGCGCCGGGCGTGCTCGGACAGCTCCAGCGAACAGGGGCAGGTCGAGGAATAGACGTAATCGAGATGGATGAAGCGGTCACGCTGGCCATCGTGATCAACGACCTCCAGCGCGAGGTCGTAATACTGGTAGCCGGCAAGCCCCGAACGCAGGCTCCGGCGCTTCACCGGGTAGGAGAAACGCATCATGATCCGCGCATCAAGGCTTTCAAGATCGGCCTTGTAGTCGTTCAGCGCCGCCTCGATCACTTCGAACGAGAAGAGCTCTTCGGCATAGCCGTAGAAGCTGCGCATGATGCGCGACATGTTGATGCCCTTCTTGTCGGCCTCGAGGCTGACGGTGCCGGTGACCGAAGCCTCCAGCATGTGCTCGCCGCCAGCGCGGTTCTTCACCCGGATCGGCAGGCGGAAGTTCGAGATGCCGACGTGCTGGATCGGGGCATGGGCGCCGCGGATCAGGCTGGAAGGGCCATTCTGCAGGTCGGGCAGCGTGTCGCGATATTCGGAATCGGCGTTGAACTGCGTCGGGTAGTCGCGCGACAGCAGCGGATAGGAGGCGCCGCCGGGCAGCAGCCGCGCCACCGCAGGATCCAATGCATTGATCTCGGCATCCGAGGCCCTGGCAGCCCAGTCGCGCAGCACATCCAGCGCCGCGCGGGCCTCTTTGATTTCCGGTTTCAGATCATTCGGGTGGACATTCATCACGGCCCCTTTCCACTTCGTCCGCTTCGGACGTCCCAACACGTAGGTGTCTATAGCACAAAAATCCAGCAACAGGTCTACTACGGACAGCTAGCAGTAACAGATCATTAAATAATCCGGCCAAGTTACCACAGTGGAAGGGCAGGCCCGCATCGGGCCCGCCCGAAGGCGTTTCGCCTCAGGCCTGTGCCAGCGCCGCACTCCAGTCGGCCACCAGATCCTCGGGATCCTCGAGACCGACCGAGATCCGCACCAGCCCGCGGGTGATGCCCAGGGCCTGGCGCTGCTCTTCGGTCAGGCTGGAATGGGTGGTGGTCGCGGGATGGGTCAGGATCGACTTGGCATCGCCGAGGTTGTTCGAGATCACGCCCACCTTGACCGCGTTGAGGAAGCGGAAGGCCGCCTCCTGCCCGCCTGCGAGGTCCAGCGCGATCACCGTGCCGCCCTTGCCGGTCTGGCGCTGCACCAGGTCGTATTGCGCATGAGAGGCATGGCCCGGGTAGATCATCCGCGCCAGCTTGTCGTGGCCATGCAGGGCCGCGGCGATCTTCTCGGCGCTGTCGGTCTGGGCGCGGACGCGCAGGTCCATCGTTTCCAGCCCCTTCAGCATCAGCCAGGCGTTGAAGGGCGACAGCGCCGCGCCGGTGTGCTTGGAATAGGCGAAGAAATCACCCTTGATGAACGCTTCGCTGCCCAGGACCACGCCGCCGAGGGCCCTGCCCTGGCCGTCGATGTGCTTGGTCGCGGAGTAGACGACCACGTCGGCGCCCAGTTCGATGGCGCGGGAATAGATCGGGGTGGCGAAGACGTTGTCGACCACCACCAGCGCGCCGACGGCATGGGCCAGTTCGGCCACGGCGGCGATGTCGATGACCTCGAGCGTCGGGTTCGAGGTGGTCTCGAAGAAGACCAGCGCCGTGTCGGGGCGCAGCGCGGCCTTCCATTGCTCAAGGTCGGTGCCGTCGACCAGGGTCAGTTCGACCCCGTAGCGCACCAGCACCTTTTCCAGGATATAGAGGCACGAGCCGAACAGCGCCCGCGCCGCGACCACGTGGTCGCCGGCCTTCAGCATCGACATCAGCGCATTGTTGACCGCTGCCATGCCCGAGGCGGTGGCAAAGGCCGCCTCGGCGCCTTCCAGCTGGGCGATGCGATCCTCGAACATCGCCACGGTGGGATTGCCGTAGCGGGCGTAGATGAATTCGTCCGGGCCGGTCTCCTGGAAGCGGGCCTCGGCCTGCTCGGCGGTATCGTAGACGAAGCCCTGCGTCATGAAGATCGCTTCCGAGACTTCGTTGTACTGCGAGCGGCGGGTGCCGCCATGGACCAGCTTGGTGCGGGGTTTGAATTCGTCGGTCATCTTCCATCTCCCGGCCACGGGGGCTGCGCGGCCAACAAAAAAGCCCCAGACGCGGTCAAGCGAAAGGGACTTCCCTACCTCGACCTCTTTAGCGGTTTGTTTAACGTGGCCCGCAATCCGGTTACAAAGCGCCACGCCCCCGCCTTACGCCCCGTCGCGCAGGTGGTCAAGTTCCCTCGGCGTCACCCGCCTGTCACGCTGTCTTCACTGCTCCTTTGCACGTTCGCGCTATGGCTTGCGCAGAGGTGAGCAGAGGGCTGTCACGATGGCCTTGATCAGGATCGACGCCACCGGCGCCACGCCGGTCGCGCATGGAACAGCCACGCCCGTCGCGGCAGGGCTGGAGCGGGCCCTGAACGAGGCCCTGACCCGGGCCCCCGGGCCCCCCGTCGTGCTGATGGTCCATGGCTTCCGCTTCCGGCCCGGCGATCCGCTGCATTGCCCGCACCGCCACATTCTCTCGGATCACGACAGCCATCCCTGCCGCAAGGCCGCCAGCTGGCCGCGCGGACTGGGGGTGGGCGAGGACTGCCTGGGCCTCGCCTTCGGATGGGACGCGCGCGGCACGATCTGGCAAGCCTACGACCGCGCCGAACAGGCCGGCCTTGCACTGGCCCGGGTCGTTACCACGATCCGCCGCCTCGATCCGGGGCGAGAGATCCACGCCATCGGCCATTCCCTCGGCGCGCGGGTGCTGCTCGCGGCCCTTGCCGCGCTGCCGGTTCCCGCGCTTGGCCGGGTGCTGCTGCTGGCCGGCGCCGATCACGCCAGCCACCTGCACCGCGCGCTTGCCAGCCCTGCCGGACGCCGCGCCCGGTTGCTGCATGTGACCAGCGGCGAGAACCTGCTGTTCGACATGATGCTGGCCGGGCTGGTCGGATCGGGCACCCTGGGCGATCCGGTGCTGGGACAGGCCCGTCACCCGGACCTGCCCGAGCTGCGGCTGGACGATCCGCAGCACCTGGCGGGCCTTGCCGCCATGGGCTTTTCCCTGGCCCGGCCGGACCGGCGCATCTGCCACTGGTCGACCTACCTGCGCCCCGGCACCTTCCCGCTCTACCGGGCGCTGACCGGCCCGCGCGGCGCGGCGCTTCACGCCGAAGTGACCCGGATCGCCGCCCGTCGCCCCCTGCCCGCGCGCACGGGCCGGGCGCTGCCCTTGCCATGGGGGGCGAATGCGTCATCATGATCCCGAACACGGAGGACATCATGACCGCACCCATCGAGCTTTACTACTGGCCCACCCCCAACGGATGGAAGGTCTCCATCGCGCTGGAAGAGATGGGCCTGCCCTATAACCTGAACCTGGTGAACATCGGCAAGGGCGAGCAGTTCGAGCCCGACTTCCTGAAGATCTCGCCCAACAACCGGATGCCCGCGATCATCGACCCCGAGGGCCCGGACGGCGCCCCGATCTCGATCTTCGAAAGCGGTGCCATCCTGCAGTATCTCGCCCGCAAGACCGGCACCTTCTGCGGCCCGACGCAACGCGACCGCATCGCCGTGGACCAGTGGCTGATGTGGCAGATGGGCGGCCTCGGCCCGATGGCGGGCCAGGCGCACCACTTCCTGAAATACGCCCCGCAGATGGATCCGCCGCAAGAACTGCCCTACGCGCAGGACCGCTACCGCAACGAGGTCGGCCGGTTGCACCGCGTACTGGACACCCAGCTTGGCAAGACCGAGTACGTGGCCGGTGATTTCTACTCGATCGCCGACATGGCGATCTGGCCCTGGGCGATCCTCTGGGAAGGTCAGCAGCAGGATATCTCGGACAAGCCGAACCTGCAGCGCTGGCTGGACCTGGTGGGAGAGCGTCCGGCGGTGCAGAAGGGCAAGGCCGTCGCCGCCGAGAACCGCGGTGGCATCCGTACCAAGGAAGAGCAGAAGATCCTCTTCGGCCAGAAATGAGCCGCCCATCAAGGCACCGGCGCACAACGCGCCGGTTTTCCACACAGGGCTTGCGCGCTGATGAACAGAGCGGCGCATTGCCTTGTGCCCTGGCCGGGCCTAGCTAGACATCAAACCGGCGAAGGCCGGGCCCGGCCATCGCCGCGCCACCTGTCGCCAAGGAGAAATGTCATGAAATCCATAGGTTTCCTGTCCTTCGGCCATTGGTCCCCGCAGCGGGGCTCGGCCACCCGTACCGCCTCGGACGCGCTGCTTCAGGCCATCGATCTATCGGTCGCCGCTGAAGAGCTGGGCCTTGATGGCGCCTATTTCCGCGTCCACCACTTTGCCCGGCAGCATGCCTCGCCTTTCCCGCTCCTGGCCGCCATCGGCGCCAGGACCAGCAAGATCGAGATCGGCACCGGCGTGATCGACATGCGCTATGAAAACCCGCTCTACATGGCCGAGGATGCCGGCGCGGCCGACCTGATCTCTCAGGGGCGCCTGCAACTGGGCCTGTCGCGCGGCAGCCCCGAGCAGGTGATCGAGGGCTGGCGCCACTTCGGCTACCAGCCCGGCGAGGACGAGACCGATGCCGACATGGGCCGCCGCCATGCCCAGGTGTTCCTGCAGATGCTCGACGGCCATGGTTTTGCCGAGCCGAACCCGCGTCCGATGTTCCCCAACCCGCCGGGCTTGCTGCGGCTGGAACCGCACTCCGAGGGGCTGAAGGATCGTATCTGGTGGGGCTCTGGCAGCACCAAGACCGCCGAATGGGCCGCCATGCTGGGCATGAACCTGCAAAGCTCGACCCTGAAGGACGACGAGACGGGCGAGCCCTTCCACGTTCAGCAGGCCGATCAGATCCGCAAGTACCGCGAGGCCTGGAAATCCGCCGGGCATTCCCGCAAGCCCCGCGTCTCGGTCAGCCGCTCGATCTTCGCGCTGACAAACGACATGGACCGCGCCTACTTCGGCCGGGGCGGCAAGGAGGACGACAGCGTCGGCTATATCGAAAGCCAGCGCTCGATCTTCGGCCGCTCCTACGCCGATGAGCCCGACCGCCTGATCGAGCAGCTGAAGAAGGACGAGGCGATTGCCGAGGCCGATACCCTGCTGCTGACGGTGCCGAACTCGCTGGGTGTCGATTACAACACCCATGTGATCGAGAGCATCCTGACCCACGTCGCCCCGGCTCTCGGCTGGCGCTGAAAATCCACTCACGGATCCGAGGGGCCCTCGCCGGAAACGGCGGGGGCCTTTCGCGTTCGGGGGCCTTTCGTGATGAGGGGCCTAGCTCTCCTCGAAGGCGGCCAGCCAGCTGCGCAGGGCCGCGTCGAACCCCGCGCGCTGCGCCTCTGGCAGGCCCGCAAGCAACCGGTGCTGATTGGCGACATGCGCGGTCACGACCCTGTCGATCAGCGCCAGCCCCTCGGGCGTCAGCGCCACGACCGACCCGCGCCTGTCCTCGGGGTTCGCGCCGCGCGCGACCAGCCCCGCCTCTTCCAGCCGGTCCAGCCGGTTGGTCATCGTCCCCGAGGTCACCATGGTCCAGCTGATCAGCGCCGATGGTGTCAGCGCATGGGGAGGCCCGGCCCGGCGCAGGGTCGCCAGCACGTCGAAGCTGGCCGCCGTCAGCCCATGCGCCGCGTAGAGGCTGTTCAGCTCCTGCGTCAGGCGGTCGGTCAGCCGTTTCAGCCGTCCCAGCGTGCCCATCGGGCCGACGTCCAGATCCGGGCGCTCCTGGCGCCATTGGGAGAGTATGCGGTCAACCTGATCCATGCGCCCTCTCTGCTGCAAGAGCTATCTTGACGTCAAGACAAATCACGCCTATCCCGACAGACAAATTTATCTCGACGTCAAGATAAAAGGACGGACCGATGTCACGACTGACCGACTCCCTGCTGGCGGCCTCGGCCCCCGCGGTCTGGGGCAGCACCTATATCGTCACCTCGCAGCTGCTGCCGCCGGGCTATCCGCTGACCGATGCGGTGCTCAGGGCGCTGCCCGCCGGCCTGCTGCTGATGCTGCTCACCCGCAGCCTGCCGCCCCGGGCCTGGCTCGGACGCCTGGCGGTGCTGGGGGCGCTGAACTTCTCGATCTTCTGGGCCGCGCTCTTCATCGCCGCCTACCGGCTGCCGGGCGGCGTGGCGGCAACCCTGGGCGCGGTGCAGCCGCTGATCGTGCTGCTGCTGGCCCGCCTGGCGCTTGGCACCCGGCTGACGGCGCGCGGGATCGCGGCGGCCCTGGCGGGCATCCTCGGTGTGGCGCTGCTGGTCATCGGCCCCGAGGCGCAGCTGGATCCGCTGGGCCTGGCTGCCGCCCTGACCGGCGCCGTCTCGATGGCCTGCGGCGTGGTGCTGACGCGCAGGTGGCGCCCCGAGGCCGGGGCGCTCACCTTGACGGCCTGGCAGCTGACCGCCGGCGGAGTACTGCTGCTGCCCTTCGCGCTCTGGCTGGAACCCGCCCTGCCCGCGCTCAGCCCCGCCAACCTGGCCGGTTTCCTCTGGCTGGGGGTGATCGGCGCTGCGGTCAGCTATTTCTTCTGGTTCCGTGGCATCGACCGGCTGGGCCCGGCGGCCGTAACCGGTTTCGGCTTCCTCAGCCCGCTGACCGCCGTCCTGCTGGGCTGGCTGATCCTCGGCGAGGCCCTGTCCCCGCTGCAACTGACCGGCGCCGGGATCGTGCTGGGCTGCGTCTGGCTGGGCAGCCGCGCCCCGCGCCGCTGCGCCTGAGCCCGCACCGCCCGGCGGACCGGGCAGCATCGCGTGACGGCCTTAAAGCGAATGAAAACATGACGCTAACAAGCATCAGCGAGAAGCAACTTACCGCCGGGTCGGGTCTGTTGACGACACATTCAGGCCACATTCCATCCGCACAACCGGTCATCGCAAGACAGACCAGAATAACCAGTAGGAGTGTTATCCGATGAAGATGACCACCCAACTCGTCCTGACCGCGGCCATGCTGGCGCTGGCCACCCCCGTCGTCATGGCAGACCTGACCGGCAGCGGGGCCGCCCTCGCCAAGAGCGACAATGCCAACGGAGGCAACTCCGGTGACAAGGGCAACTCCGGCAACAACGGGAACTCCGGCAACAACGGGAACTCCGGCAACAACGGCAATTCGGGGAATAACGGGAACTCGGGCAAGAGCGACAGCGCCCGCGGCAACAGCGGCGAAAAGCCCCTCGCCGCCTCGCTGAAGTCGCTCAACTCGCTGAACCGCAACATGAACGGCATCATGAATTCTTCGGATCCCAAGATGGTGCCGGTGAAAGCCTACCTTGGCGCCGTCGCGACCGCAGAAGAGGCCGCCGGGGCGCTGGATGCCGCCCGCGCCGATTATGCCGACAGCTACGCTGATCTCGCCGCCTCGGCGGAGACCCTCGGCCTGTCCGAAACGCCCGGGACCTGGGCCTCGGAAATCGCCGACCTGCGCAGCGCCCTCGACGCCAACCCCGTCGCAGAGGGAGAAGAAGGCTACGACGCCTACCAGGAACAGCTTGCCGATCTCGCCGAGGCCGAAGCTGCCCTGGCGGAGGCCCTGGCCGACAAGGCCGTGTTGGACCAGGCCGAGATCACCTCGGCAGAGGCCGAGGAAGCGATCAGCGACGACGCCCTGCGCTCGGCCCTGGTGGCGGCGCACAACGCCACCGGCAATGCCCCGATCACCGAGGCCGACGTCACCCCTGAGATGCTGGACTTCGCCCGCCGCGAACTGCAGCTCTGATCCGCTGAGCGAAACGAAAAGGCCCCGACGCTGCCGTCGGGGCCTTTTCATGTCCGGCGCAAAGGATCAGGCCTTGGGCGTCTTGTCATCCTCGACGGCATAGGTCTCGAACAGCTTCGCCTGGGTGATGAAGAAGCCGAAGATCGCCGCCGACAGGCCGAAGGTCTTGAACGAAACCCAGGTCTCGGTGCTGAAACCGCGCCAGATGATCTCGTTGAGCACCGCCAGCGCCAGGAAGAAGTAGCAGAGGCGACGGGTCAGGATCATCCAGCCCTCGCGCTTCAGCGGCATGGCCTCTTCCATCACCAGTTGCAGCCAGCTCTCGCCGCGCAGCAAACCGATGCCGAGGGCGCCGCCGAACAGCAGGTAGATCATCGTCGGCTTCATCTTGAAGAAGCGCTCGTCGTTAAAATAGACCGAGAGCCCGCCGAAGACGACCACCAGCACTGCCGTCATCACCTGCATCTTCGACAGCTTGCCGGTCAGCTTCCACAGCGCCAGGGTCGAGGCGATGATCAGCGGGATGAAGCCCGCGGTGATCAGGATGAAGCTCTCGTACTCGCGCCCGCCAATGGTGAAGACCCGGTCCTTCAGCACGAAATAGGCCACGAAGAACAGCAGCACCGGCCCCAGTTCCAGCGACATCTTCAGGGCGGGGGAAATCTTTCTGGTCTCGGCCACGGGGCTCTCCTTCATCGTCCACCCATCTCTACTATCACGGCCCCTGCCGCAATCAACGTCATCAGGACGATCCGGCGGGGTCCCACCGTCTCCTTCAGCACCAGCCAGCCGATCAGCGCGGCAAAGACCGTCGAGGTCTCGCGCAGGACGGCGGCTTCGCCGACCTTGTCCAGCCGCGTCGCCAGCATCACCGACCCGAACGAGCCATAGGCCACGACCGCCCCCAGCAGGCCACCGCGCAGCCAGTTGCGCCGGGTCGGGCGCTGCTTGGGCGACAGTCCGCGCCAGCGCCAGGCCAGCAGCAGCGGAAAGTCCAGGTTGGTGACCAGGAAGAACCAGGCCAGGAAGCTGAAGGGATCCGGCAGGGCGCGGATCGCATAGGCATCGTAGGTCGTGTAGGCCGCCACCAGCGAACCGGTCGCCAGCGCCAGCCCCATGGCTGCGACCAGCGTGTCGCGCGCCACTGTGATGGTGCGCAGGTTGTAGAGCGCCAGGCCGAAGATCCCCGAAAGCAGCACCGCCACGCCCAGCCACTGCAGCGGCGCGAAGGTCTCACCGAAGATCACCCAGGCGCCGAGCACGGTGAATACCGGCCCGGTGCCGCGCACCACCGGGTAGACCACGGTATAGGCGCCGCGCGAATAGGCCATGGCCATGCCGATCTTGTAGGCCATGTGGATCGGGATCGCCCCCAGCACCAGCGCCCATTGCAGCGCCCCCTCGGGCGGCGGCACCAGGAAGAGCACGGCCGGAATGGCCAGCAGCACCATGAAGACATCCATGATCCCGCGCGAGGTCCAGGGATCCAGCCGCCCCTTCTGCAACGAGCCGAAGAGCGCATGCAGGAAGGCCGCCGCCAGCGCCAGCATCAGCGCCGCCTCGTGTCCGGCCTCGGTGCCCTCGATGGAGGTGATCCAGGTGCTCATGCGACGGGCGCCTTTGCGAAAATGAACCGGCGGGGCTCCGGCGACGTTGACCCAGCGATGGAAAGCTTACTCGACACGCATTTCGCCTCTCCGGTCCCGGGTCTCGGCTGGCCCGCCATCCTGTTGCGCCTGCTCGGGGCGCTGATCCTCGGCGGCGTCATCGGCTGGGAACGCGAGCGGCAGGAAAAGTCGGCAGGTCTGCGCACGCATATGCTGGTGTCGCTGGCGGCCTGCCTGTTCACGCTGATCATGCTCGGCATCCTGATGAGCCCGCTGACCGACGATGACTCGATCCGCAAGGACCCGATCCGCGTGATCGAGGCGGTCACCGCCGGGGTCGCCTTCCTCGCCGGGGGGGCGATCTTCACCGCCGACGACAAGGTCCGGGGCATCACCACCGGCGCCGGGCTCTGGCTGGCCGGGGCGGTCGGCCTCTCGGCGGGCATGGGCAACCTGGCGCTGGCGGCGCTCACCTCGGTGATGGCCGTCACGGTGCTCTGGCTGATGAAGCGCGTGCTCGAGTGATGGACCGCATCACGGCCCGCCCGGAGGGACGTTGTCTGCGACAGGGGCTGCGGTCCTAGCTGTCCAGCCCGGTGAGGGCCCTGGCGAAATCCTCGGGATCGAAGGGCGCGAGGTCGTCGATCTGCTCGCCGACGCCGATGGCATGGATCGGCAGGCCGAACTTGTCGGCCAGCGCCACCAGCACACCGCCCTTGGCAGTGCCGTCCAGCTTGGTCATGACAAGCCCCGAGACATCGGCCAGCTTGCGGAAGGTCTCGACCTGGCTGACGGCGTTCTGGCCGGTGGTGGCATCCAGCACCAGCAGCGTGTTGTGCGGCGCCGTGGGATCCTTCTTGCGGATCACCCGGACGATCTTGGCCAGTTCCTCCATCAGGTCCTGGCGGTTTTGCAACCGCCCGGCGGTGTCGATCATCAGCAGGTCGGCGCCCTGCTCCTCGGCCATGGTCATGGCGTCGAAGGCCAGGCTGGCCGGATCGCTGCCGGTCTCGGCCTTCAGCACCGGCACCCCGGCGCGCTGCCCCCAGACCTCGAGCTGCTCGACCGCAGCGGCGCGGAAGGTATCCCCGGCGGCGATCACCACCGACTTGCCCGCGGCGCGGAACTGCGAGGCCAGCTTGCCGATCGTCGTCGTCTTGCCCGATCCGTTGACCCCGACCACCAGCACCACCTGCGGCGTCTTCTGATAGATCGGCAGCGGTCGCGCCACGGGCTCCATCACCCGGGTGACCTCCTGCGAGAGCAGCCGCTTGATCTCGTCGACCGAGAGCTTCTGGCCCATCCGCCCCGCCGCCATGTTGGCGGTAATGCGCAGCGCCGTGTCCACCCCCATGTCCGAGGCGATCAGCAGCTCTTCCAGGCTTTCCAGCATCTCGTCATCCAGCACCCGGCGCGGGGCGCTGTCGCCCCCCCGCCCGAACAGTCGAGAGACGAGCCCACCGCCGCGTGCCGTTTCCCTGTCGAGCAGGCCCTGCTGGGCCAGCTCGGGGCCGGGTGCGGGCACCTCGTCCGGGCCGGGGCTGGGCAGCTCCGGCTGCGGCACATCCGGCGCCGGAGTGTCAGGCACCGGGCGTTCCGGCAGGTCCGGCGCGGGGGTATCGGGCACTTCCTCGGGTGCCGGGCGCGGCACCTCGCGGGGGTCCGGCGCGGCAGTCGCGGCACCTGCCCCCTCGTCGACAATGGCGTCCAGCCCCGCCTCAAGCCGCGACGAGGACTTGAACAGCCGGTCCTTCAGTTTCGAAAACAGCGCCATGGGGCTTCCTTCCTTGCTTGCCCCCGAGGTAATGCCAAAGCCGCCGCGATGGAAGGCCCCGACCCGACGAGACCGCCCCGGATCGGTCCGGATCGCCGCGAAACGGCTGACATTCTGCCCGATTGAAACCGCAAAGACGGCTATTGTGGCGGCCGGACGCCCCCAAGACCCCCCGGGCCGACCCGGGGAACACGAAGGTAGAACCATGCCCGCATTCCTGATCGCCACCCTTGTGCCGGTCCCGCTGCTGATGCTTGCCGCCATGGCGGGCGGCGCCTGGGGCTGGATCGCGCTGGTCTACCTGACCGCCTTCACCGCCCTGCTGGACGTGCTCTTGCCGAAGAACTGGCACAACCCGCCGCTGGAAGATGCCATGCCGGGCGGGGTCGGCCTGCAGGTCGGGCTTGGCGTGGCGCATCTGTGGCTGGTGCTGATCGCGATGCGCTTTCTCGGCAGCCCCGGCGGTGCCGAGACCTGGGACGAGGTGCTGCCCGCCGCCATCGCCTTCGGGGTCTACTTCGGCCAGGTCTCCCATCCCAACGCCCATGAGCTGATCCACCGTCCGAAGCGCGCCCTGCGCCGCCTCGGGCGGATGATCTATGCCAGCCTGCTCTTTGGCCATCACGCCAGCGCCCACCCCAAGGTGCATCATGTCTGGGTCGCCTCGCCCTACGACCCCAACACCGCCATGCTGGGAGAGGGCTTCTGGGCCTACTTCGGCCGGGCCTGGCGCGGGTCCTTCATCGAAGGCTACAAGATCGAAAGCTACGATCTGAGGCGCGCCGGCAAGGCCCGCCTCCGCCATCCCTACATCGGCTATGTCGCGACCGCCGCGATCTGCATGGCGCTGGCACTCGGCTTCGGCGGGGTCCCGGGGCTGGCGATCTATGTCGGTATCTGCGTCTTCGCCCAGATCCAGATCCTGCTGGCCGACTACGTGCAGCACTACGGGCTGGAGAGGGAAGAGCGCGCCCATGGCAAGCTTGCGCCCGTCGGCCCCGAGCATTCCTGGAACGCCCCCCACGCCGCCAGCCAGGCGATGATGCTGAATGCACCGCGTCATTCCGACCACCACCTGCACCCCGGGCGGATCTATCCCGGCCTGCAACTGGACCGCGAGACGATGCCGATGCTGCCGCGCGCTCTGCCGGTGATGGCCACGGTGGCGCTTTTCCCTGGCTGGTGGCGGCGGGTGATGGATCCGCGCGTCGGCGCGCTGGAGGCCGCAAGGACATCCCGCCTGCGAGACGAGGCCCGCGCCAGGTCGGCGGGCCCCCACCTTGGCGCCGCCGGCGCTGACTGACCGACCCCACCCGGCGCCCGACGCGCGGGCGGTCGCGCGTCCACCCCGCCCAGGCAGTTCCCTGTTGCACCGCGCCGCCGCTCTGCCAGACTGGCGGAATGAGATCCCATGCCCTCCTCATCGCGCTCCTGCTTGGCCTGCCCCTTGCCGCACCGGCCCAGGACAGCCGCCAGACCGGCCCAGACGGCGCCCAGACCGTCCCCGGCAACGCCCTGTCGGCGCAAGAGTTCGACGCCTATTCCCTTGGCAAGACGTTCTATTACGGCGCCGAGGGCCAGGCCTACGGGGTCGAGGAATACCTGCCGGGCCGCCGCGTCCGCTGGTCCTTCCTGGATGGCAATTGCAAGGACGGGCACTGGTACGAAGAGGCCGGCCACATCTGCTTCGTCTACGAAGACCAGCCCGATCCGCAGTGCTGGAGCTTCGTCGAGGGCGGCAACGGGCTGACCGCCTATTTCCAGGGCGGCGAGGAAACGGTGCTCTACGAGATGCAGTCCAGCGCCGAGCCGATGCAGTGCAAGGGCCCCGAGGTCGGCGTCTGAGCCGCCCCTGCTCCCTCCCCGGAAACCGCCCCTAGAACAGCGAGCCCTGCCCCGAGGGCGGTTCGTCCTTCGCCGGCTTGCGTGGGGCCTTCGCGGCGGGTTTCTGCGGCGTCGGTGCCTTCGATGCGGCGGGGTCGCCCCCCTCCTCAACGGGGCGCGCAGGCATCTCGCCCAGCTCCAGGTTGCCATCCGCGAATTCCAGCCGCAGCCCCGAGGCCGCTGCCGCCGCATCGCGCGAGCGCAGCAGCTGCCCCTCGCCGTCATGCACCAGCACGTAGCCGCGCCGCAAGGTGGCCTTGTAACCCAGGGTTTCGCGCATCCGTTCGGCGGCGCCGAGCCGATCACGGCGGCGGCGCAGATCGGCCTCGCCAGCACGGGAGAGGCGGGCGAGGGTTTCGGCCAGGTCGCCCTTCTGGCGCGCTAGATCGCGCGAGATCGGCCGCAGGCTCAGCCGGTCCGAACGGTAGCCCAGTGCCTCGCGCTTGGCGGTGACGGCGCGGTCCAGTGCCGGTCGCAACCGGGCCGAGAGCGCCTCCAGCCGCCGGCCTTCCTCGGCCAGCCGTCCGCGCAGCAGGGCCGGCCGCAGGGCGCCGCGCTCGGACAGGGTGACCCGCCGCCGCTGCGCCAGCCCGCGCAGGGCATTGGGCAGGCGGTCGGACAGGTAATCCAGACGCTGCTTCGGCCCCTCGGTCAGCGTTTCGGGGCGCGGCAGGGCACGCGACAGGTCGCGCAGCCAGCGCCCGCGTGTCTCGACCGCCTGGGTCTGGGCACGGGTCAGGCGTGCGCCCTGTTCAGCGACCCAGGCCAGCAGCTCTCCGCGCACCGGCACGGCCAGCTCGGCGGCGGCGGTCGGGGTCGGGGCGCGGCGGTCGGACACGAAGTCGATCAGCGTCGTGTCGGTCTCGTGCCCGACCGCAGAGATCAGCGGAATCTCACTGGCGGCGGCGGCGCGGGCGACGATTTCCTCGTTGAACCCCCAGAGGTCTTCCAGGCTGCCCCCGCCCCGCGCCACGATGATCAGGTCAGGCCGCGGCAGGGCGCCGCCCGGCGTCATGGCGTTGAACCCGGCGATCCCGCGCGCCACCTCGGGCGCGCAAGTCTTGCCCTGAACGGCGACCGGCCAGATCAGCACCTTGCGCGGGAAGCGATCCCGCAGCCGGTGCAGGATGTCGCGGATCACCGCCCCCGAGGGCGAGGTCACCACGCCGATCACCTCGGGCAGGAAGGGGAGCGGCTTCTTGCGCGAAGCCTCGAAAAGCCCCTCGGCCGCCAGCATCTGCTTGCGCTTCTCCAGCATGGCCATCAGGGCGCCCATGCCGGCCGGCGCCATGTCCTCGATCACCAGCTGGTACTTGGACTGGCCCGGGAAGGTGGTCAGCCGCCCCGTCACGACGACCTCCAGCCCCTCTTCGGGGCGGGTCTCCAGCCGGCTCGCGACACCTTTCCAGATCACCCCGGCAATCACCGAGCGGTCGTCCTTCAGGTCCATGTAGACATGCCCCGAGCGCGGGAAGCTCACCCGCCCGATCTCGCCACGGACCCGGACATGGGCAAACTCGCCCTCGACCACGCGCTTCACCGCGCCCGAAAGCTCGGAAACCGTGAACTCCGGCGCATTGCCGGGGGTGTCGTCCTCGAACATGTCCATGAAACTGCCCCTTGTTTCGGGACAGTTTAACGCTGCCGCCAGAGGGTTGAAAGACCCGGCCTTGGCGCCCGCCGCCGATGTCGGACGCCTTCGGCGGGAGTATTTTCAGCCTGGTGATGATACAAGGCGCTCTTTTGCCCATCACCAGGCTGAAAATACTCCGGGGGAGTCCGCCTTGGCGGACGGGGGCAGCGCCCCCTCCCCGCTTGCCCCCTCCCCGCTTGCCCCTGGGGCGGGCGACGGCTAAACCCCGGCCATAGCTTCGGAGGCCATGATCCATGAACATTCTCATCCTCGGCGGCGGCGGTCGCGAACATGCGCTGGCCTGGGCCGTTTTGCAGAACCCCAAGTGCGACAAGCTGATCGTCGCGCCGGGTAATGCCGGGATCGCCAGGATCGCCGAATGCGCCGATCTCGACATTCTCGACGGTGGCGCGGTGGCCGAGTTCGCCGAGGCCAATGCCATCGACTTCGTCATCGTCGGCCCCGAGGGACCGCTGGCCGCCGGGGTGGCCGACCGCCTGCGCGAGGCCGGCCTGCTGGTCTTCGGTCCCAGCCAGGCCGCCGCCCGGCTGGAAGCCTCGAAGAGCTTCACCAAGGAGATCTGCGACGCCGCCGGCGCGCCGACCGCCGCCTATGCCCGCTTCACCGAGGCCGCGCCCGCGAAGGACTACATCCTCCAGCAGGGCGCGCCCATCGTGGTCAAGGCCGATGGCCTGGCTGCCGGCAAGGGCGTCATCGTCGCGATGACCGAGGCCGAGGCGCTGGAGGCCATCGACGACATGTTCGGCGGTGAATTCGGCAGCGCCGGCGCCGAAGTGGTGATCGAGGAATTCATGGAGGGCGAAGAGGCCAGCTTCTTCGTGCTCTGCGACGGCGAGACCGCCCTGCCGATCGGCACTGCCCAGGACCACAAGCGCGTCGGCGAGGGCGACGAGGGCCCCAACACCGGCGGCATGGGCGCCTATTCCCCCGCCCCCGTCCTCTCCGATGCCATCGCCGAGCGCGCCATGGCGGAGATCATCCGCCCGACCCTGGCCGAGATGGCAAAGCGCGGCACCCCCTACGAGGGCGTCCTCTACGCCGGCTTCATGATCAAGGACGGCCAGGCGCGGCTGGTCGAATACAACTGCCGCTTCGGCGATCCCGAATGCCAGGTGCTGATGATGCGCCTCGGCGGCCAGGCTCTGGACCTGATGCAGGCCGCCGCCGAGCACCGCCTGGCCGAGGCCCGCGTCAACTGGGCCGAAGACCACGCGATGACCGTGGTCATGGCCGCCGCCGGCTATCCCGGCGCCTATGCCAAGGGCACCGAGATCCGCGGCCTCGACGCCCTGCCCGAGACCGCCGCCCAGATGTGCTTCCATGCCGGCACACGGGCCGAGGGCGGCAAGGTGCTGGCCAATGGCGGGCGGGTGCTGAACCTGACCGCGCGCGGCGCCTCGCTGGCCGAGGCCCGCGAGCGCGCCTATGCCATGGCCGACACGCTGGACTGGCCCGAGGGCTTCCTGCGCCGTGACATCGGCTGGCGCATCCTCGGCTGACGAGCCACTCGCCCTGAAGATGAGCACCTGCGCCGGTCCCTCGGGGCTGGCGGCCTCCCTGCCTGGTCCGGCCACATGCGCCGGCCGGGCCCTGAGACGCCAGCGTTTCATGGGCCATTCCGATGTCGCGACGGCCGCCACCTTCTGCCGGGCAAGGTACGGACAAGAGGTGTTTTCCGCCCCGCCACGCGCCAAGGGCGCTTGCAGGATTCAACCATTCGCGTAATCTCCCGCGTCATGAATGCCCAGGCAGCGCCCCGCACGGATCACAGTTTCACCTTCCGCCCGGCCAAGCTGCGGCGGCCCCAAACCTGGTCTTTCAAGGGCGACCGGCTGACCGGTCCCGGCGGCACCGTGGCCCTGCGCAGCGTCCAGAGGGCGAGCCTGCTGCAGATGCGCAGCGGCGCAACCCGGACGATGCGCTTCGATCTCGAGACCGCCGGACAGGTGGCACGGATCCAGATCGCCACGTCGGCACGACGCAACGAGGAAGACCCGGATCTCGCCGAGTATCTCGGACTGCTGTCTCAGGTCGCCACGCGGCTCGGGCAGGTGCGCCCCGGCATGACCTACCAGATGGAGGACACCGGCCGCGCCCGCCTCGCGGTCTTCCTGATCGGAGCGGCATTGCTGTTGGTCGGCCTGGTGCTCTGCGCGCTCGCGGCGCTGGCCTTCCACGGCCAGCCACGCAATTTTTTCACCCTGCTGCCCGTGCTTTTGCTGATGATGGTCGCCGGGGCGCTGATCTCCTGCCGGTTCTGGCCCTTCCGGCGGGCCGAGGAACTATCCCCTCGCCACCCTGCCCTTCATCCTCTGGACCATGGGCGGCCCGCGCCCCGAGGGCATGCCCGACGCGCCTATGGCCTCGGACACGGTCGTCAGCCTGCGCTAGCCAGGCCATGCCCTCGGGGCGGTCCCGGTCACGAGGGACAGGCCAGCGCCGCATCCAGGCTGTCGGGCCCCGCATAGGGGCCGATGACACGGCGTGTCACCTCGCCCTCGCGGGTGAGGCGCAGCGCCAGGATCTGCTGCCAGGTCGCATCCGCCAGCACCATCTCGACCCCTCGGGCGCAGCTGCGGATCCCGCCGGGAATGCGATCCCAGCCGATCCGGTGATTGCTCACCCCCCCGGTCCGGGCGATCTCGGTCAGCTGCCCGGCCTCGTGGCGCCAGATGCGCAGGGTCCGGGCCAGGTGCGGGCGATCCACATAGGCCAGCTCGACCCGGCCGTCGCCGTCAAGATCCGCCGCGCCAAGCGGGGCCAGCCAGCGATTGGCCTGCCCGATATGCGGCGTGGCGGTGATCCGGCCCGCCGGCCCCCAGACCGCCAGGCGCGCCCCGAGGCTGGCGTGGCTTTCGACCGTGACCACCTCGGCGGCACCATCGCCGTCCAGATCGGCCAGCCGCGGGGCCAGGTCCTCGAAGACAAGCTCTTGCGGCAGGCGGAACAGGCGGGTGGAGCCGCCAGACAGGGTCAGTTCGAGCGCGCCATATTCGATCGCATCCCCCAGCACGCCATGGGCATAGCGGCTGGTCGGCGCGTCGTAGCGCGCGGCACGGATGGTCTCGGCCCGGGCCTGCCCCGGCAGGCCGGTCGCGAGGGCACAGAGCATCGCCGCGCCGAGCCCCAGCCATCGCGCGGGGGGGGACCGTCGGGGACCTGAAAGAGAGGGCGCGGCCGGGCCGGCAAGCCGGGTGCCGCCGCGCCGCGCCATCAGATCTGGCGCTCGGGCATCTGCACGACGAGGCCGTCCAGTGCCTCGGTCACCTTGATCTGGCAGGTCAGGCGAGAGCGGGCCGGATCGGGCTCGTAGGCGAAGTCCAGCATGTCCTCTTCCATGTCGTCCTTCGCGGGCAGCTTCTCGACCCAGTCGGGGGCGACGTAGACATGGCAGGTAGAACAGGCGCAGGCACCGCCGCAGTCGGCCTCGATGCCGGGGATTCCGTTGTCGCGGGCGCCTTCCATCACGGTCAGGCCCGGTTTCACGTCGACGACATGCTCGGTGCCGTCGTGTTCGATATAGGTGATCTTCGCCATCTGCCGGGTCCTTCCGTCTGGGTCTGCTGCGAGGCTGCCTTGGGCCGCCCCGCCTACCTAGCCGCGCCATGGCCGCCGTTCCAGCCCCTTTCCGCCCCGCAGCCCCTCAGCAGCGGCCATTGCCCGCGCCAAAGGCGCTTCCGGGGCGGCGGCAAAGCGACTAGGGTATCCGCCGAGGCAGAGGACGGACCATGGCAGCAGAAAGCTCTGGCACCAGGCGGCGGGCAGGATCGCGACTTGCGCCCGCGGGCATCGTGCCCGTCGGGCTGACCTGCCTGATGTTGACGGGCTGCGCCGCCGAGCTGCCCGACTTTCCCGCCCTCGGCACGCCCGAGATCACCCGCCTCTATGCCCGCCCGCCGCCCGGATCGGACCCCTCGCAATGCTGGGGCAAGGAGGTGCAGCCCGCCGTGGTCGAGACCGTCACCGCGCAGATCCTGATGCAGCCGGCCGAGGTGCATAGCGACGGCCGGGTGACCCAGCCTGCGATCTACAAGACCGAGACCCGGCAGGAGATCATCCGCGAGCGCCGCGAGCTCTGGTTCCGGGTGCCCTGCGACGAAGAGCTGACCCCGGCCTTCACCGCTTCGCTGCAACGGGCGCTGGCGGCACGGGGGCTCTACACCGGTGCGATCAACGGCGAGATGAGCGCCCGCACCCGCCGCGCCGTGCGCGCCTACCAGGCACCACAGGGGCTGGACAGCGGCATCCTCTCGCTGGCGGCAGCGCGCCAGCTGGGACTGGCCGAGCTGGACATCGCCCCAGAGGGCTAGGGCGGGGCCCGGCTGCCCGGAGCGCCTGGCGTGCCAGGCGCCCTCGCCCTGTGTGGGGGGGGGGGGGACGCTGGTCCGGCAGGACGACGGGGTGCCCGTGGGATAGGGGGGGCCGGGGGCGCTGCCCCCACCCGCTGTGCGGGCTCCCCCGCAGTATTTTCAGCCTTTGGATAGACACTGGCATGGCCCGTCGTGGGGCGCCGGGATCCCCGCTGACTGGGACCCGTGAGGAGTGGTTCGGCTGTTTCATGGCGATGTCGGTCGGGTCCGGTGCGGGATT
>NZ_AFPM01000297.1 GCF_000220565.1 Oceanicola sp. S124
AGCGCCCCCTGCCCCTGCTTCCATTGACGCTGTCGCCGGACGACGGGCGGGACGTCTCACCGGGCGGCCCGGTTCCGCCGAGGAGAAGACCGCTGCAGCCATAGTTGGACCAGCCCCCTCCTCGTGCCGTCAGTTGCATCTTCCCCCGGACTGCCTGGGCAGCATTGCCTTGGCAAACGCCCCGGTCTCGCCTCCGGCGCACTGCAAGCAACATCTGCCCCTCGGGATACCTTCGGAGGCGCTCGCAGTGCCTGCCTGATGGCGCCCTCAGCGGCCTTCGAAATGCGGCGGGCGCTTTTCAAGGAAGGACACGACGCCCTCCTTGAAATCACGGCTCTGGCCACAGCGGCCCTGTGCCTTGCCCTCAGCCTCGAGCTGCGCGTCAAGGTCGGCGTCCCAGCTGCCACGGATGATCTGCTTGACCTCGGCATAGGTCGCGGTCGGCCCCTTGGCCAGCTGCGCCGCACGGGCCTGCCAGACCTCGGCGAAACGCTCGTCCGGCACCGCCTCCCAGATCATGCCCCAGTCATCCGCCTGGCGGGCGGTGATCTTCTCGGCCAGCAGCGCGGCGCCCATGGCCTTCTGGCTGCCCATCGAGCGCGGCAGGAAGTAGGTGCCGCCGGCATCCGGCACCAGGCCGATCCGGGTGAAGGCCTGAAGGAAATAGGCGCTTTCCGACGCGATGACGATATCGGCACAGAGCGCCAGGTTGGCCCCGGCCCCCGCCGCCGCCCCGTTCACCGCCGAGATCGTCGGGATCGGGCAATCGACGATGGCCTTCAGCATCGGCACGTATTCGTCCCTGAGGGTGCGCTCCAGATCGGGGTTGGCGACATTGGCCCGGTCGCTCAGGTCCTGCCCCGAGCAGAAGGCCCGCCCCTCGGCGGTGATCACCAGCACCCGTGCCTCTGTGCCGGCAAGGCGCACCGCATCAGTGATCTCGGCCCGCATCTGGCTGTTCAGCGCATTCATCACTTCGGGGCGCGTCAGGCGCAGCACCGCGATATCGTCCCGGGTTTCCAGCGTAATCGTCTGATAGCTCACGAGAGCCTCCTCCTGTCATCCTCGCGCCACAGAAGCGCGGATGGAGGCCCCCGTCAAACCGGAACACTGCGTCAGTTCTTCAGGATTTCCCTCAGCCGCGCCTCTTCCTCGTCCGAAAGCGCCTCCTCCGGGTCGGTGCCGGCGCGCCGGCTTCGGCTGCGCACGTAGACCAGCCCCAGGATCAGGCCGAGCAACAGCATCACCGGCCCCGCCGCCCAGAGCACGAGGCTCGACCCGCTGGCGCGCGGCCTGAGCAGGACGTACTCCGTGTAGCGGCCGACGATGAAGTCGACGACCTCTTCGTTGCTGTCCCCCGCCACCAGCCGCTCGCGCACCAGCAGGCGAAGGTCACGGGCGAGGTCCGCGTTGGAGTCGTCGATGTTCTCGTTCTGGCAGACCAGGCAGCGCAGCCCCTGGCTGATGTCGCGGGCCCGGGCCTCCAGCGCAGGGTCCGACAGCATTTCGTCCGGCTGCACCGCCAGCGCCGGCGCCGGTGCCAGCAGGCCGGTCAGCAGCAGCACCGTCAGGGCCATCAGCGTAGGGTGGATGCAATCCACCATCTGTCTCAGGGGTCTCATTCCGCAGGCACCCCCTCTGCACGGGGCGCCCGTGCCGCCCCTGCGGCGACCCGGTAGCGGCGGTCCGACAGGCTCAGCGCGCCGCCGAGCGCCATCAGCATGGCGCCGCCCCAGATCCAGTTGGCCAGGGGCTTGTAGTAGCTGCGCATGGCCCAGCCCCCGCCCGGCTGCGGATCCCCGAGCGCCACGTAGATGTCGCGCATCACGCCATTGTCGATCCCCGCCTCGGTGGTCGGCATCCCGGCCACCGGATAGACGCGCTTCTCGGGATGCAGCGTGCCGACCGGCCGCCCGCCCCGCGTCAGCACCACATCGGCCATGGTCGAGACATAGTTCGGCCCGTCGACGCGGTTGACCTCGCGCAGGGTCAGCTCGTAGCCCGCCAGTTCGACCCGGTCGCCGACCTGCACCACGCGGATATCCTCCTGCTGCCAGGCCAGCATGGCCGAGATCCCGGCGATGCAGACCCCAAGACCCGCATGGGCCACCACCCGCCCCCAGTCGGCACGCGGCAGGCGGCCAAGGCGCGACAGCCCGCCGTTGCCCTTGCGCATCCAGAGATCCGCCGCAGCCCCCGCCACCAGCCAGGTGCCCAGCATCAGCCCGACAGGGCCAAGCGCCGACCGTCCGCTCTGAACGGCATAGAGCAGCCCTCCGACCGCCAGGGCCAGCACCGCCGCCGGGACCAGACGTCGCAGGATGCGCCCCGCCTTCGCCCGCTTCCAGGGCAGCATCGAGCCGACCGGCAGCAGCACGCCGAGCGCCACCATGAAGGGGGTGAAGGCCATGTTGAAGAAGGGGGCCCCGACCGAGAGCTTGCGGTCAAAGACCATCTCGGCCACCAGCGGCCAGATCGTCCCCACGAAGACCACGAAGGCCGCCACCGCCAGCAGGATGTTGTTCAGCACCAGCGCCGATTCCCGGCTGACCAGCCCGAAAACCCCCTTCGAGGCCATGTCATCGGCACGGAAGGCAAAGAGGGTCAGCGCCCCGCCCATGAAGACGCCTGTGATCGCCAGCAGGACGACGCCGCGCTCGGGGTCGGTGGCGAAGGCATGCACCGAGGTGATCACGCCCGAGCGGGTGATGAAGGCACCGATCAGCGAGAAGCCGAAGGCGATGATCGCCAGCAGGATGGTCCAGGCCTTCAGGCTCTCGCGTTTCTCGACCACGATGGCCGAATGCAGCAGCGCCGCGGCAATCAGCCAGGGCATGAAGCTGGCGTTCTCCACCGGATCCCAGAACCAGAAGCCGCCCCAGCCCAGCTCGTAATAGGCCCACCACGAGCCAAGGGCGATGCCCACGGTCAGGAACATCCAGGCAGCCAGGGTCCAGGGCCGCACCCAGCGACCCCAGGCCGCGTCCACCCGGCCCTCGATCAGCGCCGCCACGGCGAAGCTGAAGGACATCGAGAGGCCGACATAGCCGAGGTAGAGGAAGGGCGGATGGAAGGCCAGGCCCGGATCCTGCAGCAGCGGGTTCAGGTCGGTGCCGTCGAAGGGCGGCACGGCCAGGCGCAGGAAAGGGTTCGAGGTGAACAGCAGGAAGCCCAGGAAGGCCAGGCCGATCATCCCCTGCACCGCCAGCACACGGGCGCGGAAGGTGGCCGGCAGATTGTCACTGAACAGCGCAGCCGCCGCCCCGAACAGCGCCACGATCAGGATCCACAGCAGCATGGAGCCCTCGTGATTCCCCCAGACCCCGGTGATCTTGTAGAGCATCGGCTTTGCGGAGTGGCTGTTCGCCCAGACCAGGCTGAGCGAGAAATCCGATGTCACGAAGGCCCAGGTCAGCGCCGCGAAGGCGAAGATGACCAGCAGCGCCTGCGCCACGGCGGCCGGCGCGGCGGCCTCCATCCAGCCGGGCCAGCGGCGCGCGGCGCCGACAAGCGGCACAACGGACTGGAAGAGAGCCACGGCGAAGGCGAGGATCAGGGCGAATTGGCCAAGTTCTGTAATCATGGCGCGACTATACGCGCAGCCACCGGCAGGCCTCAATTCAAATGAACGCGGGGGGCGCGACCGAATTGTCGCGCCCCCTGCCCCCCCGGGCGGCGGGCCCGGTCTCAGCCTGCCCGCTGCCACTCCTCAAGCGCCGGATTGGTGTCAGCGCCGCCCTGCGAAGGTACTGTCTCCCGGGCCGCAAGCAGCGCTTGTGCCGCGGCCCCGCCCCCCGGCACCGGATCTGCCTCCGCCGCATCGAGATCGCGCAGGGCGCGCAGTTTGCCGACCACCTGTGGCACATGAGACATGCTTCGGGCGATCTCGCGCTGGAACTCCTGTCCCTTCACCTGGTGGCGCGCACCGAAATAGAAGCTGACCACCGCGCCAAGCAGCCACCACAGCGGCTCGGGCACCAGCGCCAGCCCCTGCATCCGAGAGGCGAACCACACCGGATCGCTCATCGCCGCCACGAAGAGGCTCATCGCGCCAAGCGCCATGGCCGGGCGCGGCAGCCGGTTCAGCCCGTCCATGAACCGATCGAAGCCCGAGCGCGCCTCGCGGAACTCCTGCCCGTGCTGGGCCAGCGCCGACTGCAGGGCGTCGAGGTCGCGCTTGTCCATGGCCTCGGCGTTGACGCGGAACACCTCCGCCGTCTCGCGCACCACGTTGCGCCCGCCGCCGAAGATCGCCCCCAGAAGTCCGTCGATCAGCCCCATGCCGCAACCCTCTCGGCGAATTCCGCGTCAGAGAGGTGGAAGCGCGGCGTGATGAACTCTTCCGCCCGCCGGATCCAGCCGCCCTTTCCACCTGCACGGGTGCGGCAGTACTTGCGGCTTTGGGCGCGAGCATCAGCGATGCGGAAATAGTAGTTCCGCCGGGCTATCCCGTAGGCATCGACGATGTGGCCCGCGGCGGCGGCGCTGGCCTCGTGACAGGCGGCGATGGTCTGCGGCCCGATGGCACCGTCGACGCCGATCTGCCAGCCCATCTCGCGCAGCAGCCGCTGCAGGATCGTCACCGCATTGGCCCCGGCGTTGACATACATGTCGAAGACCGTCGGCCAGAGCCCCTCGGGCAGGTCCGAAATCCGGGGCCGGTGAAAGTAGTGATCGAGGAAGATTTCCAGCGCCTGCTCGCGGCTCAGCGCCTTCACGTCGGCCACGTTCACGTCGCCGTCACGATCCAGGTCCAGCCCCAGCTTCCGCATGGTATGGATCGTCACGCCGAAGTTGGTGGCCCCGCCCGGATCGTCCGGATCGTTGACGAAGCCGCCCTCGCGGGCGACGATCTCTGCCGCAATCTGCCGTACATCCAGTGACATGGCGCCTTCTCCTGAAGCTGTGCCCCGGGGGCGAAACTGCAGGTGAAGCGGTTAATGCGGCCCGAGTGCACCGAGCGGAGGGCGCAGCGCCGGGGCGCGGTCTCAGGTTTCGGGGTCCTGGTAGACGCCCTGTTCCTTCAGCGCGTCCACGACTTCCTTGGGCATGTAGCTTTCGTCATGTTTCGCAAGGATTTCAGTCGCTTCAAAGACACCATTCACGTAGCTTCCGGTGCCGATCATGCCCTGCTTCTCGGCAAAGAGATCCGGCAGGATGCCCCGATAGGTCACCGGCACCGTGGCCCCGCCATCGGTCACCGAAAAGCGGATCACCGCGCCACGCTCCAGGCTGCCTTCTGCCACCAACCCGCCGATGCGGAAGACCTCCCCCGGCGCGGGCGGCGCTTCGGCCACCTGGCTGGGGGAGCGGAAGTAGTTGATCCCATCGCGGAAGGCATAGCCCATGAAGCCCGCGGCAATGCCGAGGAACACGAAGGCCGCGATGATGATCTGGATCCGGCGTGTCTTCTTCAGGCCCTTCATCGGTCTCCCTCCGGCTGGTCCTCAGGGGAACAGCGCCGCGCCCATCAGGCCGGCGGTTTCGTCCAGCCCGAGCATCAGGTTGGCATTCTGCAGCGCCTGCCCGGACGAGCCCTTGCAGAGGTTGTCCAGCACGGTCACCACGATGGCCCGGCCCGCAATACGATCCCCGGTCACCCCGATATGCACGAAGTTCGACCCGCGCACGTCATGGGTCGAGGGCGTCTGACCGAAGGGCAGCACCTGCACGAAAGGCTCGTCGGCATAGGCCGCGACCAGCGCGTCATGCACCGCCTGCGCCTCGCCCGAGACATAGCCCGTCGACAGGATGCCCCGGTTCACCGGCAGCAGGTGCGGGGTGAACTGGATCTTCACCTCGCGCCCGGCGATCTTGCTGAATTCCTGGTCGAATTCGCCGAGGTGCCGGTGCTTGCCGCCCACCGAATAGGCGTTGTAGCCCTCGGAAAGCTCGGCATGCAGGAGGGTCTCCTTCAGGCTGCGCCCGGCGCCCGAGACAGCGCATTTCATGTCGAGGATGATGTCGTCCAGCCCGATCACCCCCGCCTCGATCAGCGGGCGCACGGTGAACTGGCCGGTGGCCGCGTTGCAGCCCGTGCCGGCGACCAGCCGGGCACCCCGGATCTCGTCGCGGTAGAACTCGGTCAGGCCGTAGACGGCCTCTTTCTGCATCTCGACGGCGGCATGGTCATTGCCGTACCAGGCCCGGTAGGCCTCGGGGTCACGCAGCCGGAAATCAGCCGACAGGTCGACGATCTTCAGGTCCTTCGGCAGCTCGCGGATCACCTCCTGGCTGGTCTTGTGCGGCAGGGCGCAGAAGGCCAGGTCGATGCCCGAGAAGTCGATCTGATCCACCGTCACCAGGTCCGGCAGGTCGAGGTGGCGCAGGAACGGGAAGACATCGGCCATCTTCAGGCCGGCCTTTGAGTTGGCGGCCAGCGCGGCGATCTCCATCTGCGGATGGGTCGAGATCAGCCGGATCAGCTCTGCCCCGGTGTAGCCCGAGGCCCCGATGATTGCGATTTTCTTGGTCATTGTCGCCCTTTCGGCGGGGTCACGCGCCCGCCCATAATCTATCTAGTCTCATCCCCGCGCCGAAAAAATGCGCGAGATCAAATTGCCGCAGTCGCGCCCCGGGGTCAGGCCGCGTGGAAATCCAATCGTCGTCGCAGGAACTGCGTCGCGCGGGAGGACACGCGGGCCGGATCGCCCGTGGTCAGGAACATCGAGACCTCGCCAGGGCCGCGCCGCTCGGGGTGGCGGTCCAGGTAGTCGGCCAGGGACTCGGCCACCAGGTTGGCCTGGGAATAGACGGTGACATGATCGCCAAGCGCCTTCTGGAAGGCTTCGGCCATCAGCGGATAATGGGTGCAGCCGAGGATCGCAGCCTCGGGCTCTGGCATCTTGCGCTTCAGCGCGTCGACGTGGGAATTCACCAGCGCCTCGGCGAGGATCATGTCACCGTCCTCGATCGCATCGACCACGCCGCCGCAGGCCTGGGCCTCGACATCGACACCGATGGCGCGGAAGGCCAGTTCGCGCTGGAAGGCCCGGCTGGCGACCGTGGCGGGGGTGGCAAACAGCGCCACATGCTTCACCGCGACCTCGCGCGGCGGAGAGTTGTCGCCCCACTGGCGTTCGGTCAGCGCCTCGATCAGCGGCACGAAGACCCCAAGCACCCGCTTGTCGGCGGGCACCCAGCTTTCCTGCATCCGGCGCAGGGCGGCCGCCGAAGCGGTGTTGCAGGCCAGGATCACCAGGTCGCAGCCGGCATCGAACAGGCGTTGCACCCCGGCCTTGGTCAGCTCGAGGATATCGTCGGCGGTGCGCACGCCGTAGGGGGCATGGGCCTGGTCGCCCAGGTAGACGAAGGGCACGTCGGGCAGACGTTTCGCGCATGCCTCAAGCACCGTCAGACCGCCCAGCCCGGAATCGAAGATACCTACTGCCATCTCTTGCCCGGGTGCCTTTCGCACCCGCCCCCGCATCACGCGCCGGGTGCCGCCCGGCGCTTTGCCTCGAACTCGTAGCCGTAGTCATAGGAATTCAACGGCTTCGGAGAAAGCTCATACGTCGCCTTGCGAAGGAAATCCATCATTGCCTTCGTGTCACCGGCGCGCATGCGCAGCTCTTCGCGCGCAATGGGTTCGCCCACCACCACGCGGACAGGGCCATCGACACGCCGCCGGAACTCTTTCAGCAGCAGGCCCATGCGCAGGGTCGGGT
>NZ_AFPM01000296.1 GCF_000220565.1 Oceanicola sp. S124
CCACGTCCCAGGCGGCGGCGGCCAATGGTGGCGGCCTGGTCGGGCGCCAGCATCCGCGACAACCCCTGCGCCAGGCTGTCCGCGTCGCGGATCAGCCGCGCCGCGCCGGCCTGGGCCAGCCGGGTGAAGGCGGGCAGGTGATGTGCAACGAAGGGCCCGTAGAGCACCGCCGAGCCGAGCGCCGCCGGCTCGAACGGGTCGTGCCCCTTCATCCCGCGCCTGAGCGATCCGGCGACGAAGGTCACCGGCGACAGGCGGTACCACAGCCCCATCTCGCCCCGCGTGTCGGCCAGCAGCACCTGGGTATCCTCGCGGGGCATCTCACCCTCTGACCAGCAGATGTAGCGCCAGCCCTCGTCGTCCAGCCGGGCGCGGTAGCTGTCGATCTCTTCGGGGTCATCCGGCACCAGCACCAGCAGCAGCCGGTGCGCCAGCCGCGAGGCGCGGCGATGCGCGTCCAGCACCGTGCCCAGCTCTTCGCCATGCACCATTGCGGCCAGCCAGATCGGCCGCCCGGCCAGTTCTGCCGCCAGCTCGTCGCGCAGCTCCTCGTTGCAGGGCAGGGCCGCACCGGCCTCCTGCAGGGGGCCGGTGATCTCGATCCTCTCGGGGTCCGCCCCCAGACGCTGCAACCGCCGCGCCGCATTGGCACTGCTGGCACAGAGCGCGTCGAACCGGTCAAGCATGCGGCGGGTCTGGTTCGGGCGCAGGCTGAAGCGCGGCGCGTTGAAACCATCCTCTTCCGCCTCGGCCAGCATCATCGCCACGCCCGAGCGCCGCGCCTGCGCCACCAGCGCCGGGCGCAGGTCGCCGGTCAGCCAGATCAGCAGATCCGGGCGCCAGTGCGTGAAGAAGGCTTGCACCACGCCGCCCTCGTCCCCCGGGGCGGGCATGGTAAACAGGCCCGGGTCGTCAATGGGATCCAGCCGGTCGGCCTCGCCCAGCGTCAGCAGCACCGAGACCCCGAGGTCGGCCTGCAACAGCCGGCGGGCCAGTTCCTCGGCCGGCTTGCGGCGTCCGGCACGCGGGCAATGGATCCAGACCAGCGGCCCGTCAGGGCGCGGCGGCAGATCCGCCACGCCACGCGCCCCGCGTCTGGTCAGCGCCCTGTGGGTTGCAAGTCCCCGGGAGGGCATCCGGCCTCAGTTGCCCAGTTCCTCGGTCGGCGAGCCTTCCAGCTCTTCGTCCCGCAGGCGGTGGATATGGGCGATGTAGTACCGCATATGCGCGTTATCGACGGTCTTCTGGGCCTCGGCCTTCCAGGCGTCGTAGGCGGCGGCATAGGAGGGATACATGCCGACGATGTGCAGATCGTCGATGTCGCGGAAGACGTTCTTGGACGGATCGACAAGCTCTCCGCCGAAGACGAGGTGCAGGCGCTGCGCCATGGGCATTTCCTTTCCGGCTGTTCAGGCGCAGATGTGCGCCGAATGCGAGGGCGGGGTCAAGGGCGGCGCCCGCCCCGCGCCGATAGGTCGCCAAAGCGCGCCGAGCGGCGGCGCGCACCGGCGAGGCGTCGCTACAGCAGGCCCTCGGCCCGGAACAGCGCCTTCAGGTCGGTCTCGGGGCGGGCCCCGTAGTGAGAGATCACCTCGGCCGCCGCGATGCAGCCCATGCGGCCCGCGGTGCCCAGGTCGGCGCCCTGCGCCAGCCCGTAGAGGAAGCCGCCGGCGAAGAGATCGCCCGCGCCGGTGGCATCCACCGGGGTGACCTCGGTCACCGGTACCACGGCCTGTTCCTCGCCGCGCTGGATCACCACGTCGTGGCCCGAGCGGGTGCAGACCACCAGCCCCGACTCGGCGGCGGCGGTTTCCAGGGCCAGGCCCAGGTCTTCGGTCTCGTAGAGGGATTTCCACTCGTGCTCGTTGCCGATCACGTAGTCGAGCTCCTTCACCAGGGTGCGGAAGTCGGCGCGGTGGCGGTCGACGCAGAAGGGGTCCGACAGCGCGATCCCGGCCATGCCGCCCGCGGCGCGGGTCAGGCGGGCGGCGGTCTCGAAGGCCTGCTTGCCCTTGGGCTTGTCGTAGAGATAGCCCTCGAGGAAGAGGATACGCGCGTTCTTGCAGACCTCGTCCGGCACGTCGTCTGGGCCGACCTCGGAAGAGATCCCGAGGTAGGTGTTCATCGAGCGTTCGCCATCGGGCGAGACGAAGATCATCGAACGCGACGAGGGCAGTTCCGCGCCCGTGAAGGGATCATTGGGGAAGTCGGTGCCACCGGCGCGGGTCTTCTCGGCGTATTCGCGGCCGACCTCGTCGTCGCGCACCTTGCCGATGAAGGCGGTCTTCAGACCCATGTTGGCAACGCCTGCCACCGTGTTGGCCACCGAGCCACCGGGGATCTGGCGGCGGTTTTCCATGGCATCGTAGAGCAGTTCGGCGCGCTCCTGCTCGATCAGCTGCATGATGCCCTTCTCGATCCCCATGCGGGACAGGAAGGCATCGTCGGACTGGGAGATCACGTCCATCACGGCATTGCCGATGCCGATCACGTCATACTGGGTCATAGAACTTTTTCCTCGAATTCGCAGAGATCCCGGATCAGGCAGGTACCGCATTTGGGTTTACGAGCCGTGCAGACGTAGCGTCCGTGCAGGATCATCCAGTGGTGGGCATGCAGCTGGAAGTCCACCGGGATGTTGTCCTCGATGGCGCGCTCGACGGCGACCACGTCGCGGCCGGGCGCGATGCCGGCGCGGTTGCCCAGCCGGAAGATATGGGTGTCGACGGCCTGCGCCGGAAAGCGCCACCACATGTTGAGCACCACGTTGGCGGTCTTGCGCCCGACGCCGGGCAGACTCTCCAGCGCGGCGCGGGAATTGGGCACCTCGCCGCCGTAGTCCTCGACCAGGATCTTCGCCATCTTCATGACGTTCTTGGCCTTGTTGCGGTAGAGACCGATGGTCTTGATATGCTCGATCAGGCGCTCTTCGCCGAGATCCAGCATCTTCTGCGGCGTGTCGGCGACCGGGAACAGGTCCTTCGTCGCCCGGTTCACCCCGACATCGGTCGCCTGCGCAGAGAGCGCAACGGCGACCAGCAGCGTATAGGCATTGGTATGGTCAAGCTCGCCCTCGGGCGCCGGTTCGGCGTCCTGGAAGCGCGTGAAGATCTCGCGCAGGGTCTGATAGGGCAACTGGCGGGCCATGGCGGTGTTTCTGCCCTGATTGGACGGTGGCAACAAGGCATTTAACCCGGCTGTAAGGGCTTCGGAAGAAAGTGTGTCCGGAGGCAGGCAGATGAGTGATTCTATGACGGAAGGTCCCATGCCCGGTGGTGCGGATACACGGATCTCGGGGCTTGGTCCGGGGTGCATGGTGCTGACGCTGGATGGCGAGATGCCGATCGAATGGCTGGCCCCCGGCGACCGGCTGGTGACCCGCGACCACGGCGCCCAGCCGGTGCTGCACATCGCCCGGCTGCGCCGCCTGCCCTGTGGGGGGGCGCTGCCATTGCCGCTGACCTTCCTGCGCGGCGAACGCGGCCCCCAGGGCGAGCTGACGGAAAAGCTGCGCGTCGCGCCAGGTCACCGCGGGTTGATCCGCCGCCCCGAAGTGGCGCTGAACTTCGGCAGCGACGAGGCCCTGGCGCGATTCGCCGACATCTCGCGCCGCAACCGTGCCCGGCCCGATCCCTCGATGGGCGGGCTGACCTACCACATGATCATCATGGAGCGGCACGAGGTGATCACCGCCGGCTCTCTCTGGGTCGAGACGACCGATGCCACCATGGCCGAACGCCTCGACCTGCCCCCCGCCGTGCGCCGCGCCACCGCGCTCTTCGAGCCCGGGACGAAGGCGGCGCGGCATTGCCTGACCCGCGAAGAGGCCCTGCTGATCCGTCAGAAGTGCCCGCCGGACCTGTCCCTGCTGGATCTTCTGGCCGCCTGACGGGTCGGTGCCGTGCCGGCCACGGGGCAGGGCAGCCTCCGGCGGGAGTATTTCTGGCTCGGTGATGATAGGGGCGCGGCGCGGGGGATGCGGGCCGGGGGCTTCGGGGCTGGCGTCACTGGGGCGTGAAGGTGCGGGCTCTTTCGTGGCATGATGCGACAGATACGGGACGCGCGGCCCGAAACGTGGAACGGGGAAAGCTGCCGGAACCGCTGACCGGGTGGCGCCAGGAGGCTTCCTTCAGGGCGGCGCCCGGGGCATTGGTCTCGTGGTGGCCGAGCGATGCCGTGAAGAAGGGTGGTGCCGCAGAGATGCAGCCGGGTTGGGCGGTGACTGTCTCGCGGGAGGCCGGGGTTCCAACCTGCCCGGGCCCGGCGCCCGGGCACCGGTTTGCGCAGGTTCCGGGTCGCGTCACGCGTGTCTCTCTCCTAGGTTCGGACAAGGACCTAGGTTCGGACAAGGACAGGAGAGACCGATGCCGACCGCCCCCGAAGACCGATACCACTACCAGATCATCCGCCGCGCCATCGAGGAGATCGACGCCGCCGAGACCCCTCTGGCGCTGGACGAGCTGGCGGCACGCATGGGCCTCAGCACGGCGCATTTCCAGCGTCTCTTCTCGGCCTGGGCAGGGATTTCTCCGAAACGCTACCAGCAGTATCTCGGGCTGGGCCGCGCGAGAGAGATGCTGCGCGCCCGCGAGACCCTGCTGGAAACGGCGGCGGCCACCGGCCTGTCGGGGCCCGGGCGGCTGCACGACCTGGTGCTGCGATGGGATGCCATGCGTCCGGGTGAGCTGGCGCGCGGTGGCGAAGGGCTGCGCATCGACTGGGCGCTCTGCCCCTCTCCCTACGGTCCGGCGCTGGTCATGGCCACCGCGCACGGGATCTGCGGCATCGCCTTCACCGCCGAGACCGGCGCGCCGGCCGCCCAGGCCGACCTGCGCGCGCGATGGCCCGCCGCCCGCTATCATGAAGACCCGCAACGCATCCTGCCGCTGGCCGAGGCGGCCTTCGCCGGGCGGCGCACCGAGGCCCATGTCATGGGCGGCCCCTTCCAGATCAAGGTCTGGGAGGCGCTGCTGCAGATCCCCGAGGGCCAGGTCACCAGCTATTCGGCCCTGGCCGGCGCCATCGGCCATCCCGGCGCCAGCCGTGCCATCGGCAGCGCCGTCGGGCGCAACCCGCTGTCGCTGCTGATCCCCTGCCACCGGGTCCTGCGCAAGGACGGCGCCCTTGGCGGCTATCACTGGGGCCTGCCGGTCAAGCGGGCCATGCTGGCGCGGGAATCCGCCCGGACCGAGGCCGCTGCCTGATCGCCCCCGCCCGGCACGGTGAAGAAATTTCCCCTCCAGCGGAAACCCGCCGCCGGTTGCGGCGTTGTGCATTGGGCGGTGCGGGAATCTGCGCTATCCCGAAAGACGAGCAGCCCCGCGAAACGGGGCCTTCGGAGGACGAGAGACAATGACCACCCTGATGAACAAATCCATTCTGGCCCTCAGCGGCGCATCCCTGCTGCTTCTGACCGCCTGCGTCGACCCCAACGACGGCCAGCAGAACACCCGCGAAGGCGTGGGTGTCGGCGCGCTCATGGGCGCAGCCGTTGGTGCCGTGGTGTCGGACAACAAGGCCAAGGGGGCCGTGGTCGGCGCCGCGCTTGGTGGCCTGGCTGGTGGTGCCTATGGCAACTACCTTGATCGCCAGGAAGCGCAGCTGCGTCAGGATCTGGGCGGTCGCGTCGAGATCGTCAACACCGGCGACCGCCTGATCGTCACCATGCCGCAGGACATCCTGTTCCAGACCGACAGCGCCTCCCTCCGCCCGGACCTGACTTCGGACCTGCGCGCCGTCGCCGCCTCGCTGAACGACTACCCGCAGACGACCGTGCAGGTGCTCGGCCACACCGACAACACCGGTGCCGCCGCCTACAACCAGGACCTCTCGCAGCGCCGCGCCGCCACCGTGGCCTCGACCCTGATCAACTACGGCGTCTCGGCCAACCGTGTCCGGGCCATCGGCCGTGGCGAGGACCAGCCCCGCGCCTCGAACCTGACCCCGGAAGGTCGCGCCCAGAACCGCCGGGTCGAGATCGTCATCCTGCCGCGCACCTGATCGCCGCCACAGACCGCATTGCGAGGCCGCCCTGCCAGGGGCGGCCTTTTTCTTTGCGGTGAAACCGTTTGGAGAGGAAAGGCGGCTAGGCTGCCCGCATGTACCACCTGCTGCTGAACATCGCCCCGGGCGACACCCATTTCCAGGATGTCGAGGCGCTGGAGGATCGCGCACTGTCGCTGCTTGCCGAATATGGCGCAGAGCGGCTGTTCTGCCTGCGCCACCTGGACGGCAGCGGGGAAACGCAGCTGTTTGCCTTCCCCTCGGAAGAGGAATTCGGCCGATATCGGCAGGATCCGCGCTGGCACAGTGCCCGGCACCGCCCGGAACTTGCGGCGATGCGCACCGCCGTCTGGCCCGTCGCCATGATCTGACAGGAGACAATCTGCCAGGCCCCCCCTCTGGCAGGTGATGACAGGGCGACCGATGCGAGGGCGGCAGATGCAAGGTCGGGTGGTGACCGGACGGGTCATGAGCAGGTCGGCCCTGATCTCACTGGCGAGGCTCTGGCGGCGGCAAAGGTCATGCCGCCATCTTTCGTGCAAGGATCCGGCGCGCAAAGGTCCGTCGGTTCGTGGCGCGGGCCGATGGCATTTGACCGAAGGGCGCCCGGTGGTGAGCGCCCGATGGGGACGACCGCACGCGGCGGGGTCTGCCGCGAGAGGAATGCCCCGAGGCAGCGATCAGTCCCCGACCGCCGCCGCGGCGCCCCCCTCAGCTGCCGCGGTAGGTCGAATAACCGAAGGGCGACAGCAGCAGCGGCACATGGTAATGCGCCGCATCGTCCGAGATGCCGAAGCGGATCGGGATCACGTCGAGGAATCGCGGCGCCTCGGGCGGCACGCCGCTGGCGTCGAGGTAGGCGCCGGCGTGGAACTCAAGCTCGTAGGCGCCGGGCAGGAAGTGCTCTTTCGGCAGGATCGGCGCATCGGTGCGCCCGTCGCTGTTGGTGGCCATCCGGGCCAGCTCGTCCCGCGCATCGCCCTCCAGCCGGTAGAGCACGATTTCCAGCCCGGCGGCGGGCGTGCCCTTCGCCGTGTCCAGAACATGCGTCGTCAGATAGCCCTCGGCCATTGCAGCCCCTTTCCCTATATTCCCCTTGAGCCCCGGACCCGCGCCTCCCATGATGCGGCGGCCCCACTCTGGCCCAGATGCAGACGGAGAGAACCACATGAACCGCTACCCGCGCAACATGATCGGCTACGGCCCCACCCCGCCGGATCCCAAATGGCCGGGCGGCGCGCGCGTGGCGGTCTCTTTCGTGCTGAACTACGAAGAGGGCGGCGAGAACAACATCCTGCATGGCGACGCGGCGTCGGAAGCCTTCCTAAGCGAGATCATCGGCGCCGCCCCCTGGGAGGGCAAGCGGCACTGGAACATGGAAAGCTGCTATGAATACGGCGCCCGCGCCGGCTTCTGGCGGCTGCACCGGCTGTTCACCCAGATGAACATGCCACTGACCGTCTACGGGGTGACCGACGCCCTGGCGCGCGGTCCGGAACAGGTCTGGGCAATGCAGGAGGCCGGCTGGGAGATCGCCTCGCACGGGAAGAAGTGGGTCGAACACAAGGACATGCCCGAGGCCGAAGAGCGCGCGGCGATGCAAGAGGCCATCGCGCTGCACGAAGAGGTGACGGGGGCGAAGCCGCGCGGCTGGTACACCGGGCGCTGCTCGATGAACACGGTCAGGCTGGCCGCCGAACTGGGCATGGACTGGGTCGCCGACACCATCGACGACGACCTGCCCTACTGGCACGAGAACGGCCGCACCCTGGTGATTCCCTACACCATGGACACCAACGACATGCGCTTTGCCGTGCCCGCGGGCTTCGGCGCGCCGAACGACTTCTTCGACATCGTCGGAGATGCCTTCTCGACCGCCTATGAAGAGGGCGAGGCCGGGCGGCCGATCCTGATCACCATCGGGCTGCATTGCCGCCTGATGGGCCGCCCCGGGCGCTTCCAGGCGCTGAAGCAGTTCCTTGAACAGATCGCCGAGTATCCCGACGTCTGGGTGGCGCGGCGTTGCGACATCTACGACCACTGGGTCGAGCATCACCCCTATGTCGCGCCCGGCCCGCGCCCCTCGACCCTGTCGCAGGCCGACTTCGTCGCGGCCTACGGCAGCGTCTACGAGCATTCCCCCTGGGTCGCCGAACGCGCCTGGGAGCTTGAGCTGGGCCCGGCCCATGACCGCCCGATCGGGCTGTGGAACGCCCTGGCGCGCGCCTTCCGCCGCGCCTCGCCCGAGGAACGGCTGGGGGTGCTGCAGGCTCACCCCGACCTCGCCGGCAAGCTGGCCGCCGCCAGGCGCCTGACCGCCGAAAGCACCGCAGAACAGGCCAGCGCCGGGCTGGACGCCCTGACCGACGAGGAACGCGCCTTCTTCGAAGAGGGCAACGCGCGGTACACGGAAACCTTCGGCTTCCCCTTCATCATCTGCGTGAAGGATCATACCAAGGCCTCGATCATGGCGGCGATGAAAGACCGCCTGTCCCATGACCGCGAGACCGAGCTGGCCGAAGCCTGCCGCCAGGTCGAGCGGATCGCCTACCACCGTGTGAAGGATCTTCTTGCGTGACACGCAGCTACTACACTCCGCGCGGCGGCCTGCCCGCCCAGCACGAAAAGCACTATGAGCCGGCGCGCTTCACCACCGCCTATGCGGTGATCCCCGCCGCCTGCATGACCGATATCGTCACCTCGGCCCTGCCCGGCTGGACCGGCGCCCGCGCCTGGATCTTGGCCCGCCCGCTGTCGGGCTTCGCCGAGACCTTCTGCCAGATGATCGTCGAGCTGGCCCCCGGCGGCGGCACCGCCCGCCCCGAGGCCGATCCGGGCGCCGAGGGGGTGATCTTTGTCACCTACGGCACGCTGACCCTGACGCTGGACGGGCAGGACCATCAGCTGACCGCCGGCGGCTATGCCTTCCTCGCCCCCGGTGCCGACTGGCAGCTGGCCAATGGCACGGGTGCGACGACCAGCTTCCACTGGGTCCGCAAACGCTATCAGCCCGCCGAGGGCGTCGCGGCGCCGGACAGCTTCGTGAACCACGACGATGCCGTCGCGCCCGCGGTCATGTCCAACACCGACAAATGGGCCACCACCCGTTTCGTCGAACCCGACGACCTGCGCCACGACATGCACGTCAACATCGTCACCTTCCTGCCCGGCGGCCGCATCCCCTTCGCCGAGACCCATATCATGGAGCACGGCCTCTACGTCCTTCAGGGCCGCGCCCGCTACCTGCTGAACACCGACTGGGTCGACGTCGGGCCGGGCGATTTCATGTGGCTGCGCGCCTTCTGCCCACAGGCCTGCGAGCAGATCGGCGACGAGCCCTTCCGCTATCTCCTTTACAAGGACGTGAACCGCCTGCCGGAGCTGACCCTGTGAGCGACGGGCCCACGATCCGCGCGGTTCCCCTGACCGCCGGGGCCTTCGCCCCCTTCGGCGACGTGCTGGAGCTGCGCGGCGATTACGACAAGCTGATCAACGCCGGCATGTGCGAGCGTTTCCACGACCGCGCGCAGCTTGATTTCGGTCCCGGCGGACGCGCCGGGATTTCCCTGTTCAACGCTCAGCCGCGCGCCCTGCCCTATGCCTGCGACCTGCTGGAACGGCATCCCGAGGGCTCTCAGGCCTTCATCCCGATGTCCGAGGCCGCCTGGCTGGTGATCGTCGCGCCGGACGCAGGCGGGGTGCCGGGCGCGCCCCTGGCCTTCCTGCCGCAGCCCGGCCAGGGGGTGAATTTCCACCGCGGCACCTGGCACGGCGTGCTTACCCCGCTGGCAGAGCCGGGCCTTTTCGCCGTCATCGACCGGATTGGCGATACGCCGAACCTCGAAGAACATTTCCTGGATCGTCAATTTACTGTCATCATCTGAGAACGCGCCCCCGCCAAGAGGGGCCTTTCCAGCAATTGACAGTTTTCCAGGAAACGACAGGGGACGGTACAATGACCGACACATCTCTGGGCACCGCAGAACAGCTGCGGGACCCGAACTACATGCCGCCGCTCGCCAATGCGGTGCCTCTGGGGATCCAGCACGTGCTGGCGATGTTCGCTTCGAACGTCACCCCCTCGATCATCATTGCCGGGGCGGCGGGCTTCGGCTTCGGCTCCGACCAGGGGGCGCTCGGCTTCCCCGACATGACCTACATGATCCAGATGGCGATGCTGTTTGCCGGGATCGCCACGCTGTTCCAGGCCATCGGCATGGGCCCCGTCGGGGCGCGGCTGCCGATCGTGCAGGGCACCTCCTTTGCCTTCCTGCCGGTGATGATTCCCGCGGTGGCGGGCCTCGGCGTCGACGGCATGTCGGGGCTGATGACCGGCGTGGTGATCGGCGGGATCTTCCACTTCTGCCTTGGCTTCTTCATCGGCCGCATCCGCTTTGCGCTGCCGCCGCTGGTGACCGGGCTGATCGTGCTGATGATCGGCCTGGCGCTGCTGAAGACCGGCATCCAGTATGCCGCCGGGGGCGTGCCGCTGGTCGGCAAGCCCGAGTTCGGCACCCTCGCCATGTGGTTCCCCGCGCTGGTGGTGATCGTCGTGGCGCTGGCCCTGTCGTTCTTCACCACCGGGCTGCTCTCGGTCGCCTCGGTGCTGATCGGCATCCTGGCGGGCTATCTCGTGGCCGCCGCCATGGGCCAGGTCAGCTTCGGCAATGTCGGGCGCGCGGCGCTCTTCGACCTGCCCTCGCCCTTCAAGTGGGGCCTCAGCTTCGATCCGGCGATCATCGTCGGCATGTGCTTCATGGCCGTGATCTCGGCCATCGAGACGGTGGGTGACACCTCGGGCATCACCAAGGGCGGCGCGGGGCGCGAGGCCACGGACAAGGAGATCGAGGGCGCGACCTTCGCCGACGGTCTGGGCACCGCCGTGGCCGGTATCTTCGGCGGGCTGCCCAACACCTCGTTCAGCCAGAACGTCGGGCTGATCGCCATGACCGGCGTGATGAGCCGCCACGTGGTGACCATCGGCGCGGTCTTCCTGATCGTCTGCGGCCTGGTGCCCAAGGTCGGCGCGGTGATCAACACGGTGCCGATCAACGTGCTGGGCGGTGGCGTGATCGTCATGTTCGGCATGGTCGCCGCCTCGGGCATCAACATGCTGTCCGAGGTCGCCTGGAACCGGCGCAACATGATCATCCTCGCCGTGTCGCTCTCGGTCGGCTTCGGGCTGCAGCTTGAGCCGACAGCGCTGCAGCACCTGCCGCGCACGCTGCAGATCCTGATGACCTCGGGGCTGCTGCCGGCGGCGGCGCTGTCGATCATCCTGAACCTCGTGCTGCCGCAGGAGACCGCCGAGGAACTGGCGGAAGAGGGTGCCCCGGGCGAAGTCGACGTCGCCTGATCGGCCAGGGTTGATCGAAAGAGATAAGGCGCGCCCCTTGCGGGGCGCGCCTTTGCCTTCGGC
>NZ_AFPM01000295.1 GCF_000220565.1 Oceanicola sp. S124
CCGTCGGATGGGGAGGGGCGTGGCGCCCCCGGGATCAGATCCGCTCGATTGCCAGGGCGATGCCCTGGCCGCCGCCGATGCACATGGTGATCAGGGCGCGCTTGCCGCCGATGCGTTCGAGTTCATAGAGCGCCTTGACGGTGATGATGGCGCCGGTGGCGCCGACCGGGTGACCAAGCGCGATGGCGCCGCCGTTCGGGTTCACCCTGGCGGTGTCCAGGCCCAGGGCGCGGTTCACCGCGATGGCCTGGGCGGCGAAGGCCTCATTCGACTCGATTACATCGAAGTCAGAGGCCGAAAGGCCGGTCTTTTCCAGCAGTTTCCGCACGGCGGGGATCGGGCCGATCCCCATCACCTCCGGGCGCACCCCGGCATGGGCGTAGCCCAGGACGCGCGCCTTGGGAGTGAGGCCCTGTGCCTCGGCGACCGAGGCGCGGGCCAGCACCAGTGCCGCCGCCCCGTCGTTCAGGCCCGAGGCATTGCCCGCCGTCACCGTGCCGTCCTTGCGGAAGGCCGGGCGCAGCCCTGCCAGCGCCTCGGCGGTGGTCGTGGGCTTGGGGTGCTCGTCGGTGGTAAACTCGACCTCCTGGCGTTTCACCTTCACCGTGACCGGCACGATCTGGCTGGCGAAATGCCCGGCCTCGATGGCCGCACCGGCCCGACGCTGGCTTTCCAGCGCGAAGGCGTCCTGGTCCTCGCGCGTGATCGTGGTCTCGGCGGCGACGTTTTCGGCGGTGATGCCCATGTGGCCGGTGCCGAAGGGGCAGTTCAGCGCCCCCAGCATCATGTCCAGCGTCTTGATGTCGCCCATCTTGGCGCCCCAGCGTTGGCTGGGCACGATGTAGGGCGAGCGCGACATGCTCTCGGCCCCGCCTGCCAGGGCGAAATCCGCATCCCCCAGCATCAGCGACTGCACCGCCGAGACGATGGCCTGCGCGCCCGAGCCGCAGAGGCGGTTGACGTTCATCGCCGGGGTCGTCTCGGGGATGCCGGCCTGCATGGCGGCAACGCGCGAGAGGTACATGTCGCGCGGTTCGGTGTTGATCACATGGCCGAAGACCACGTGGCCGATCTGGCCGCCCTCGACGCCGGCGCGCTCCAGTGCGGCCTTGGCCACGGTCGTGCCCAGCTCGATCGGCGGCACATCCGCCAGGCTGCCGCCGAAGGTGCCGATGGCGGTGCGTGCGCCGCCCAGAATGACGATATCGTCCATGAGATCCTCCCGAATACAGTTCGGGCGGAGAGTATCACCCGCCGCGGCGCCCGCGACAGTGACGTTTCGTTACGCCGTCGCGGGGCTTGGCAGCAGCGGCTGGCGGCCCCTGTCACTCAGCACGAAGGCCTGGGTGCCCTCGAAGGCCACGCAGCTGAGGTAGCGCGGCGCCGGGTTGGCACCCGCCCCGGTGTCGATGTCGATGCGGTTGCCGAAATGGGTCGGCGCGGGGACGATGGTATGGCCGTGCACCACCAGCCAGGGATGCGGGCCGTCCTCGGCGTAGAAATCCTCGCGGATCCAGATCAGGTCCTGCTCGGCCTGCTCCTCCAGCGCGATGCCCGGGCGGATGCCCGCATGGACGAACAGCAGCCCCGGGCGCTGCTGCCACAGGGGCAGGCTTTCGAGGAAGGCGCGGTGTTCGGCGGGGACCTTTTCCTGCGCCTCGGCGAACAGGTCTTCGGGGGCGCGGTCGATGCCCGTGGCGATGCCGTAGCTTTCCAGCGTGGCACAGCCGCCCAGCAAGTGGTGGGTCCAGCCGTTGCCGGACTTGATCGCCGGGTCGTGCAGCTCTCCGTTGCGCAGGAAGCGCAGGAACATCGTGTCGTGGTTGCCCCGGATCACCGTCCAGCGCCGGCCCTCGGCCCGGCCCGCGATCAGCCGCTCCAGCACCTGCCGCGCGGCGGGCCCACGGTCGACCAGGTCGCCGAGGAAGATCACCTCGTCCGCGCCGCCGGGGCCGGTGTCGCCGCCATCGGCGTCGATCTTGGCCAGAACTTCGTCCAGCATCCCGATCTGTCCGTGAATGTCACCGATGGCATAGAGGGTCATGGGCTTTCCTTTCCGCTCGGCCCTGTTGGAGCATGGCGCGGCGGGAATGGCCAGAGCCCCCGCGGAATTCCCGCCATGCGGACCGGAATGGTGTATACTGGAGGCAGGATATCCGGCCCCTGCCGGGGATCCGCAACCAAGAGGCGGGGCCAGGCCCCCATCCAGGGAGGACGTCACGTGAAGGGCATTTCCTACTATTTCTACGCCGCCGCCGCGATCTGCGGCCTGGCGGGCATGGCCTGGGGCATCCAGATGTCGGCCAGTGGCGATCACCTGATGGCGCCGGCCCATGCCCACCTGAACCTGCTGGGCTGGGTGTCGCTGGCGATCTTCGGCACCTTCTACCAGCTCGTCCCGAAGGCCGCCGAGGGGATCCTGCCGAAGATCCACCTCGGCCTTGCCGTGGTCGGCATCGTGGTGATCGTGCCCGGCATCGCCCAGGCCCTGAACCAGACCGGAGAGACCCTTGCCAAGCTCGGCTCTCTGCTGACGATCCTGTCGATGCTGGTCTTCACCTACACGGTGCTGTTCCGCGGCCGCGCCTGAGCCCCGGCGGGTCTTACAGGTCGGGGAAAATCAGCGAGCGGTGGATCGTCGCCCCGGCCCAGGCCCCGTCAGCCACCGCCAGTGATACGGAATGCGGCATCCGTGCCGCATCTCCGCAGGCATAGGCGCCGGGGATCGAGGTCTCTTTCATCTCGCTCGTCTGCACCTGTGTGCCCATGGGAGTCTCCTGCAGCGCGCAGCCCATCTCTTCGGCCAGCGGCGTTGCCGGGCTTGTGGTCGTCGCCACGAAGAAACCGGCGAAGGACAGCACCCGGCCATCGCTCAGCTCTGCATCGGCGGCGCCGGTCAGCCGGGCGATCGGCGTCTCTTCGATCTGCACGCCCTTGGTCTGAAGCTCCGCCCGCCCCTCGGCATCAAGCATCAAGGCCCCGTTGGTCAGCAGCGTCACCTGCCCCCATTCCGGCAGCATCAGCGCCTGGTGCAGGGAATTCGGCCCGGTGGCGATCACGCCGAGGGCGCCCATCTCCAGCTCGTAGCCATGGCAATAGGGGCAGTGGAAGGCGTGTTTCCCCCAGCGGTCGGAAAGGCCCTCGACAGCCGGCAGCGCATCCTTGACCCCCGTGGCAAAGAGCAGCCGGCGCCCCTGGTGGCGAATGCCGTCGGCGGTCAGCACCTCGAAGGCATCGCGGCTGCCGCCGGCGGCCACGGCCTCGCCCTCGATCCAGGTCAGGGTCTTGTAACGCAAAAGCTGGTCCCGGGCCTCGGCTGCGATCCGGCCGGGATCCACCCCATCCTGCCCGAGGAACCCGTGCGAGGCCTCGGCAAACCGATTGCGGCACTGGCCCGCATCGATCACGAGCACAGAACGGCGGGCGCGCAGAAGTTGCAGGGCGGCTGCCATTCCGGCGTAGCTGCCCCCGATGACGATCACGTCATGGGTCATGTTGTCAGTCCTTTGCGGCTTTCCTTTCCCTGTGCCGCCGGGCGAAATCCTTCGCCAGATCGGCCAGGGTGACATGGGCAAAGCGGTTCAGCAGCAGGGCCTCGGCCTCGTCGAAGGCATCGTCGAGGGCGGCGTTGACCGCCTGTTCCACCAGGCATTCCGGCGTCTCCTGCCGGTTGCCCATGGCGAAGAAGGCGGGTTCCCCCAGGGCCTCGTGCAGCTGGCGCAGGGTGACCTTGTCCAGATCCGCCGTGATCCGCCATCCGCCCGAGGGCCCGCGGTCGCTGTCCACCAGCCCCTGCTTGCGCAGGAGGCCCATGGTGCGGCGCACCACGACCGGGTTGGTGCCCAGGCATTGCGCCAGGGCGTCCGACGTCATGCGTCCGTCATGCTCTGCCATGTGCAGGAGGGCATGGAGGACCGAGGATAGTCTGCTGTCTCGCTTCATGTAACTTTATATGTTACGATTCGCCGGAGGTTTCAAGAGGCGGTGCCAAGTCATCATCCCAGGTCCAGAGGCTCAGCTCTTCCTTGCGGCCCTGCCAGGGCGACCCGCGTCGCACCATGCCGAGGGCGGCGTTCATCTTGCGCACGCCCTCGCGGCCGGTGACGCTGTAGGTCGGGCGACAGCCGCGGTCGCGGGCCTCCTGCATGATCCGGAACGACAGGCCCTGGCCCCGATAGTCCGGGTCGATGCAGAGAAATCCCAGCTCGCTGCGCCGCCAACTGGGTTTCAGGGACACCCCGGCGGTGCGGAAGCTGCGGCGCTGGTGGCGGCGGCTGACCCGCTTCAGGGCGACGGTACCGACCAGCCTGTCGCCCTCGTACATCAGCAGGATCCAGCGCAGGCGCCGCAGCCGGCGGCGCATCTGGTCGACACTCAGACCTGTACCGGCATGTTCGGCAAGAAAGACAGCGACCTGTCGCCGCGTATCGCGTGCCAGACTGCGGGGCCTGCCCGCCCAGAAAACATGAACCATCTACCCACCCGGATTACGCGTCGGACAACATACTTTCCGGCGGGTCTATCTTAGTGGTGCGGTGATGTCATGCCCCTTGGCGCCAGGCAAACAAAGGTGCAAAAATGCAAAGGGGCCGCCCCGAAGGACGGCCCCCGCAAAGTGGATGTCAGCCCCGGATCAGAGCGTGAATTCCAGCGGGCGGATCTGCTGGAACAGGCCGGTCTCGCGCAGCGCCTTGATGACTTCCGGCTTGGCCTTCTCGTCGAGGTACAGAAGCGCGATGGCGCTCTGGCCCGTCTTGGTGCGGCCAAGGGTGAAGTTGGCGATGTTCTGGCCGTTCTGGCCCAGGGTGGTGCCCAGGGTGCCGATGACGCCCGGCACGTCCTCGTTGGTGGTGTAGAGCATGTGCTCGCCCACCTCGGCGTCGATGTTGATGCCCTTGATCTGGATGAAGCGCGGCTTCCCATCCGAGAAGACGGTGCCCGCGCAGGAGCGTTCCCGCTCGGGCGTGACGATGGTCACCTTGATGTAGCCGTCGAAGGTGCCGCCCTTGGCCTGCGAGGTGGTCGAGATCTGCACGCCACGCTCCTTCGCCACCACGGGGGCGGAAACCAGGTTCACGTCCGGGTTGGCCTTCTTCAGGATACCGGCGATCACCGAGCAGTTCAGCGCCGCCAGGTTCATCTCGGAGGCCACACCATCATAGAGGATGTTGATGGCGTTGATCGGCTCGTCGGTCAGCTGGCCGATGAAATTGCCGATATGGCCGGCCAGCTGGACCCAGGGGCCCATGATCTTGGCTTCCTCGGCGGTCATCGAGGGCATGTTCAGCGCGTTCTCGACAGCACCGTCCAGCAGGTAGTTGGCCATCTGCTCGGCCACCTGCAGGGCGACGTTTTCCTGCGCCTCGGTGGTGGCGGCGCCCAGGTGCGGGGTGCAGACCACGTTGGGCAGGTTGAACAGCGGGTTCTCGGTGGCAGGCTCTTCGGCGAAGACGTCGAAGGCGGCGCCTGCGACATGGCCGGACTTCAGCAGCTCGGCCAGCGCGGCCTCATCGACCAGGCCGCCACGGGCACAGTTGATGATGCGGACGCCCTTCTTGGTCTTGGCCAGGTTCTCGGCCGAGAGGATGTTGGCGGTCTGCTCGGTATAGGGCACGTGCAGGGTGATGAAGTCGGCGCGGGACAGCAGCTCGTCCAGCTCGACCTTCTCGACGCCCATCTTCCTGGCCTTTTCCTCGCCCAGGAAGGGATCGTAGGCGACGACCTTCATCTTCAGGCCAAGGGCGCGGTTGCAGACGATGCCGCCGATGTTGCCGGCGCCGATGACGCCCAGGGTCTTGCCGGTCAGCTCGACGCCCATGAACTTCGACTTCTCCCACTTGCCGGCGTGGGTGCTGGCAGAGGCCTCGGGGATCTGGCGCGCCACGGCGAACATCATCGCGATGGCGTGCTCGGCGGTGGTGATCATGTTGCCGAAGGGCGTGTTCATGACGATCACGCCTTTCTTGGAGGCCGCTTCCTTGTCGATGTTGTCGGTGCCGATGCCGGCGCGGCCGATCACCTTGAGGTTGGTGGCGTTCTCGAGGATCTTCTCGGTGACCTTGGTGGCCGAGCGGATCGCCAGGCCGTCATACTGGCCGATGACCTCGGCCAGCTTGTCCTTGTCCTTGCCGAGGTTGGGCTGGAAGTCGACCTCGATGCCGCGATCCTTGAAGATCTGCACGGCGGCGTCGGAAAGCTTGTCGGAAATCAGAACTTTGGGGGCCATCTTGGGCGCTCCTTCAAAAGTCGGGATTTGAGGGGGACGGAGCGCGGGGAACTCCGCGCCCTCGGGATATCCGGGGGAAGGTGGGTTGGCACCCACCCTACGACCTTTGCGTAGGGTGGGAGATATCCCACCTATGGCAGCGCTTACTGCGCGGCGATCTCGGCCTCGAAGGCCCATTCGAGCCAGGGCATCAGGGCCTCCAGGTCGGCGGTCTCGACCGTGGCACCACACCAGATCCGCAGACCGGCGGGGGCGTCGCGGTAGGCACCGATATCCAGCGCCACGCCTTCGGCCTCAAGCCGCTTGGCAACGGCCTTGGCGAAGGTGGCACCGTCCTTGATGCGGTCGTCGGTGAACTTCAGGCAGACCGAGGTGTTGGAGCGCGTTGCCGGGTCATTGGCCAGGTTGGCGATCCAGTCACGGGTCTCGCAGAAGTCCCAGATCACCTTGGCATTGGCATCGGCGCGGCCCATCAGGCCCTTCAGGCCGCCAACGGACTTGGCCCAGTCCAGAGCGACCAAGTAATCCTCGACCGCCAGCATGGAGGGGGTGTTGATGGTCTCGCCCTTGAAGATGCCGTCGATCAGCTTGCCGCCCTTGGTCAGGCGGAAGATCTTCGGCATCGGCCAGGCGGGGGTGTAGCTTTCCAGCCGCTCGACGGCGCGGGGGCTGAGGATCAGCATCCCGTGGGCCGCTTCGCCGCCCATCACCTTCTGCCAGGAGAAGGTCACCACATCCAGCTTGTCCCAGGGCAGGTCCTGGGCGAAGGCGGCAGAGGTCGCGTCGCAGATGGTCAGGCCGGCACGGTCGGCGGGGATCGCGTCGCCATTGGGAACGCGCACACCCGAGGTGGTGCCGTTCCAGGTGAAGACGACATCGGTGTCGAAGTCCACATCGGCCAGGTCGACGATATCGCCGTAGTCGGCGGTCTTGACCTCGGCCTCGATCTTCAGCTGCTTGACCACGTCGGTGACCCAGCCGGCGCCGAAGCTTTCCCAGGCCACCATGGTGGCGGGACGGGCGCCCAGCATCGACCACATGGCCATCTCGACGGCACCGGTGTCCGAGGCGGGAACGATGCCGATCTTGTAGTCCGCGGGCACGCCCAGGATCTCGCGCGTGGTCTCGATCGCGGCTTTCAGCTTTTCCTTGCCGACGGCGGCACGGTGCGAGCGGCCAAGGGCGGCATCGGCAAGCAGGTCAAGCTGGAACTGGGGAATCTTGGCACAGGGGCCAGAAGAGAAACGCGGGTTTGCCGGCCGCGCGGCCGGAGCTTCGATAGCCATTGCTGGTATCCTTCCAGATAATCGCCCTTCGTTGGGGAAGGGTGTCCCGCCGACCGCTATACGGAGCGAATCCCCCTCCCGCAAGCCGGGAATTGTCGCAAATCGACGGCACCTCGTCGCATCCACAAAAATCAGCGCAGGCCGTGACGCCTATCGGAAACCTGCTTCCATCCGATGGCTGGAAATACTGCGGGGGAGTCGCCATTCGGCGACGGGGGCGGAGCCCCCTCCCCTTCCCACCTGTCGCCCTCCGGCGACGGGGGCGGAGCCCCCTCCCCTTCCCACCTGTCGCCCTCCGGCGACGGGGGCAGCGCCCCCTTCCCTTCCCACCTGTCGCCATTCGGCGAAGGGACAGAGCCCCCTCCCCCCTTTCCAACTGCCGCTCCCCCCGCCACGGAGCCAACCACCCTTCCAACACAGACCACCGCATGCTTAAAGGCGCTCAACCGAAGGAGCCTGCGCATGTTCACCGCCACCCTGATCACCGCCCCGTCCAATCCGGCGCTCGAGCCCGAGCTGCTGATGACCCTGCGCAATGCCTGGGGCGGCAAGGATGCGCGGATGCTGGCGCCCGGCGAGGCAGGCGAGTTCACCCTGCCCGCCCGCCCCGACAACGTCGAAACCGTCTGGGCCGATCTGCAGAAGCAGGGCACCGACCTCTGCCTGCAGCCCTCCGAGGGGCGGAAGAAGAAGATGCTGCTGGCGGATATGGATTCGACCATGATCCAGCAGGAATGCATCGACGAGCTGGCCGAAGAGGCCGGGGTGGGCGAGCGCGTCAGGGACATCACCGCCCGCGCGATGAATGGAGAGCTGGACTTCGACGGCGCTCTGACCGAGCGCGTCGGGCTGCTGAAGGGCCTGCCGGTCTCGGTCATCGACAAGGTGCTTGAGACTCGCATTACCCTGATGCCCGGCGGCCCTGAACTGCTGGCGACGATGAAGGCGGACGGCGCCTATTGCGCGCTGGTTTCGGGCGGTTTCACCATGTTCACCGCCAAGGTCGCGGCAAGGCTCGGCTTCGACGAGAACCGCGCCAACACGCTGCTGACGGACGGAGACACGCTTTCCGGCGAGGTCGGCCGCCCCATCCTCGGTCGCGAGGCCAAGGTGCAGGCGCTGGAAGAGATCACCGCCCGGCTCGGAATTTCGGAAGCCGATGTGCTGGCGGTCGGTGACGGGGCCAATGACCTTGGCATGCTGACCCGCGCCGGAGCGGGCGTGGCCCTGCACGCCAAGCCCTCGGTGGCGGCGCAATGTTCGCTGCGGGTGAACTTCGGCGACCTGACGGCGCTGCTCTACCTCCAGGGCTATGCCAAAGAAGACTTCGCGCAGGTCTGATCCGGGACGGACGCCGGCCAAACCCGTAGGGTGGATGCCAATCCACCTTTGGCAGGCGAAAGGTGGGATATCTCCCACCCTACGCAATACGCATCCCTTCGCGCGGGCCGCGCCCGCGGGGGCTCCGCCCGCGCGGCGCTCAAAACCTCCCCCAGAGGCTTCGCCGCGTTGCGGACCGGGCCGAGCCCCCCAAGCCTGCCCTGTGCAATGCGCTCCCTTTGGCGCGGGCTGCAAACCCGGGCCGCGCCCGCCGGGGTTCCGCCCGCGCGGCGCTCAAAACCTCCCCCGGAGGCTTCGCCGCGTTGCGGACCGGGTCGAGCCCCTCCCCTCCGGGAGGGCGCATTGGCGGTGTCGCAAGTTGACTGCCCGGCGCGGATGCTTCGAGGATATGTCCCCAGACACAAGTCCGGATGCGCCCACCCAGGATCGGGCGCGTCCCTCAGTGCTGCCATCATTGCCCGCGCCTCAATATTTCCAGCATCCATTAATTAACACTTGCACGAAATAAAGAATCCCCCCACCCTTCCTGCATGACCAACCTGCCCGCCACCTTCGCCGCCCTCTCCGATGCCACCCGCCTCTCGCTTCTGGAGAAGCTGATCCAGCGCGGGGAACTGCCCGCCGGGACGCTCTCGGACGAGGCCGACATCTCGGCCCCCGCGATCTCGCGCCACCTCAAGGTGCTGCGCAGCGCCGGGCTGATCACGCAGCGTGTCGCCGGCACGCACCGCTACTACAGCGCCAACCCCGAGGCCCTGGCCCGCATCCACGGCTGGACCCTCGATCACCGCGTCTTCTGGGAGGGCAGCCTGCACAGGCTCGACACCCTGCTGGCGCTCGCCCCGGAGGAGGACGAATGAAGGACAGCGAAACACACGAGCTGGAGCTGATCCGCGACTACCCGGTGCCGCTGACCCGCCTCTGGCGTGCCGTCACAGAACCGCGCCAGCTGATCCAGTGGTTCGGGCCCGAGGGCCTCTACATTGGCGACGACAGCCCCGACTTCAGCCGCACCGGCCCCTGGTCCTGCACCATGATCGGCAAGGAAAGCGGCGATCCCTACGTGCTGTCCGGGGAAGTGACCTCGATCGCCCCGCCGACCGCGGGCAAGGGCCATGTCGCCTTCACCTGGGGCTGGCACGGGCCGGACGGCAGGCGCGGCGCCGAAAGCCACGTCACCTTCACCGTCGAGGCAACAGACACGGGTGCAAGGCTGACCCTGACCCATGTCGCCCTGCCTGACCTGGAAACCGCGCAGAGCCACAGCCGCGGCTGGCTCTCGACCCTGCGCAGCCTCGATTACTTCATCCTCGGACCGCAAACGGAGACCGCGAAATGACCAAGTACCTCTATATCTACAAGGCCGAAACCAGCCAGGTGCCCTCGACCCCGGAAGAGGGCGAAAAGGCCATGGCCGCCTGGGGCGCCTGGATGGCAAAGGTCGGCCCGAAGATGGTCGACCCCGGCAACCCCGTCGGCAAGAGCTGGACGGTCGACGCCAGGGGCGCCCGGGAAGGCGGCAATGCGTTGCCGATCATGGGCTATTCCATCGTCGAATGCGAAAGCATCGAAGAGGCCTGCGCCCTGGCCGAGGGCAACCCGATGATCGCGGGCGGCGGCGAGGTCGAAGTGACCCCGATCGTGCCGATCGAGATGTAATCCAGGTGAAATTCCCGGTCCCGGCGGCGTCTTCCCGCCGGGGCCATTGCCGGACCGCCCCCCGCGCCCTATCCCTCTCTGCAAGCGCACCCAAGCATTGCAGGGAGAGGTCATGACCTCGGACATCACGATTTCCAACGATCAGCTCTCGGCCCGGATCTCGGACCTGGGGGCGGAATTGCAAAGCCTGACCCACGGCAGCGGAGAGCTGCTGTGGCATGGCGACCCGGCGCATTGGTCGGGCCGCTCGCCGCTGCTGTTCCCCATCGTCGGCCGCGCGCCGGGCGACCGGGTCTCGGTCGGCAGCCACGAGGCGCCGATGCCCCAGCACGGTTTCGCCCGCAAGCTGCCCTGGCGGCTGGAAAGCCGGACCGAAAGCGCCTGCACCCATGTGCTGCGCGACAGTGACGAAACCCGCGCCGTCTACCCCCGCGCCTTCGAACTGACGCTGAGCCATGCGCTGTCGGGCGCCACGCTGGCCGCTTCGGCCTCGGTGCGCAACATGGACAGCCAGCCGATGCCCTTCGGCCTGGGCTTCCACCCCGCCTTCAACTGGCCCCTGCCCGGCGCCGAGGGGGCAGAGCATGTGATCACCCTGGCCAATGGCGCCGAGCCGGTGCGCCATGCCATCGACGACGAGGCGCTGCTGGCGCCGCAGACCCTGCCCTCGCCCTTCGACAAGGGGCGGCTGGTGATGCAGCCCGAGCTGTTTGCCAAGGATGCGCTGGTCTTCCTGGAGGGCACCGGCGAGGCGCTGACCTACGAGGCCCCCGGCACCACGGCCCCCCGGCTGGAATTCCGCTTCGACAACCTGCCTGCCCTCGGCATCTGGACCAGGCCCGGCGCGCCCTTCATCTGCGTCGAGCCCTGGCACGGCGTCGCCGCGCGGCAGGGCGCCGGCCCCGAGATCGCAGACCGCCCGCTGTCGATCATCCTCGCCCCCGGAGAGGTGGCGCATTTCGCCTGGTCGGTCAGCGTCCTGTGACACCCTCCGACGGGATCCGACCCTATGATCCGGCGCAACGCACCGCCGTGCTGGATCTGGTCCGCCGCGCCTGGGACGAGATCATGCCCGTCACCCGCACCGAGGTGCCGGGCTTCGTCTACGACAGCTTCTATCCCGAGGGCTGGCAGGCGCGCCAACGCGCCGATATCGCCGATCTGCTGGACCTTGCCCCCGAAGCCTGCTGGCTGGCCTTCGCCGGGGATCGCCCCGCAGGGGTGCTCTGCCTGCGCCTGCACCCCGAGGACCGGATGGGAGAGATCCACCTGCTGGCCGTCGATCCCGCCCACCAGAGGCAGGGCATCGGCACCGCGCTGATGGCCTTCGCCGAGGCCAAGCTGCGTGCCGGGGGGGTCGCCATGGTCATGGTCGAAACCCTGCTCGACAGCGGCCACGCTCCGGCGCGCAGGGCCTACGAGGGCCGGGGCTTTCAGCCCTGGCCCCTCGCGCGCTATTTCAAGAAGCTCTGAGGCCCCAGATCAGGCCCCGTAGGGCACCCAGACGGTCTTGACCTCGGTCGCCTGTTCCAGGAACTCGCGGCCCTCGGCCTGCTCCCAGTCACGGCCCATGCCGTTGTTGACCCAGGTGCGCTTGAGGTTCCCGGCGCCCTCGCGTTCGATCACCGCGCTGATGTCGGCGGCAGAGAAGCTCCAGACCGCGTCGATATCCAGGTGCTTGGCCATCACCGGCGCCAGCTCGGCCGGGTCGCCCGTCAGGATGTTGACCACCCCGCCCGGCAGGTCCGAGGTATCCAGCACCTGGTAGAGGTCGGTGGCCGAGAGCGCCCCCGCCTGCCCCGGCACCAACACCACCCGGTTGCCCATGGCAATCGCCGGCGCCATGACCGAGATCAGGCCCAGCAGGGGCGCTTCCTCGGGACAGAACGCGCCGATCACGCCGACGGGTTCACGCACCGCAAGGGCCATGCCGCGCATGGGCACCTGTCGCAGGTCGCCGCCGAACTTGTCGGCCCAGGCACCGTAGCTGAACAACCGGCTGACGGCGGCCTCGACCTCGGCCTTGCCGCCCTTGCCGGTCACCGCGTCGATGCGGGCGGCGAATTCATCGGCCCGCGCCTCGAGGTTCTCGGCGATGTAATAGATCACCTGCGCCCGGTTATGCGCCGTGGCACCGGACCAGCCCGCCGCCCCGCGCGCCGCCTCGACCGCGTTGCGCAGGTCCTTGCGGTTGGCGATGCCGACCTGGCCGATGGCCTTGCCCGACTTGCCCCAGACGGTGCGGGTATAACCCCCATCGGGCCGTGCTTGCTTGCCACCGACATAAAGCTTGGCGGTGCGGTCCAGCCCCTCGGGCAGCTCCGGCGCGCCGACCTCGGGCACCTTCAGCTTCAGCGCCTTAGCCTTCCCTGCGGGCCTGGTGTAGGCCTGAAGCCCCTCCCAGCCGCCTTCCCGGCCAAAGCCGCTTTCGCGTACACCACCGAACCCGGCGGCGGCATCGAACATGTTGGTGCCGTTGATCCAGACGACCCCGGCCACCAGCTTCGGCGCCACGTCGAGCGCGACGTTGATGTTCTCGCTCCAGACGCTTGCCGCCAGCCCGTAGCGGGTGTTGTTCGCCAGCTGCACCGCCTCGGCAGGGGTGCGGAAGGTCGCGGACACCAGGACCGGACCGAAGATCTCTTCCTGCATCAGCTTGTCGGCGGTGTGCAGCCCCTCGATCAGGGTCGGGGGATAATAGCAGCCCTCGGGCGCGGCGGTCTGGAAGACCTCGCCATCGGTCTCGGCGACCAGCGCCCTGATCCGGGCCAGCTGCTCGGGGTGAACGATCGCGCCCACGTCGATGCACTTGTCCAGCGGATCGCCGACGCGCAGGGACTTCATCCGCGCCTTCAGCTTGGCATGGAAGCGTTCGGCCACGCCCTCCTGCACCAGCAGGCGGGAGCCTGCGCAGCAGACCTGCCCGCCGTTGAACCAGATCGCATCGACCAGACCCTCGACCGCCGAATCCAGATCGGCATCCTCGAAGACGATGAAGGGGGACTTGCCACCCAGCTCGAGCGTCAGGGCCTTGCCCTGCCCGGCGGTGGCGGCACGGATCTTGCGGCCCACCTCGGTCGAGCCGGTGAAGGCCACCTTGTCGATTCCCTCATGGGCGACCAGCTCGGCCCCGACGCGACCATCGCCGGTGACGATGTTGACGACGCCCGCAGGCAGCCCGGCCTGACGGCAGATATCGGCGAACAGCAGCGCGGTCAGCGAGGTCCATTCCGCCGGTTTCAGCACCACGGTATTGCCCATGGCCAGCGCGGGCGCGACCTTCCAGGCCAGCATCAGCAGGGGGAAGTTCCAAGGGATCACCTGGCCGCAGACCCCGATGGCAGCGCGGCCCGGAAGCTCGGCCTCCATCAGCTGGGCCATGCCGGCGTGATAGTAGAAATGCCGCGCCACCAGCGGCACGTCGATGTCGCGCGCCTCGCGGATCGGCTTGCCACTGTCCAGCGTCTCCAGCACGGCAAACAGGCGGGAGTGCTTCTGCACCAGCCGCGCCAGCGCATAGAGATACCGGGCCCGGCCCTTGCCGCCCAGCTTCTCCCACTTGCCCTGCGCCGCCCGCGCCGCCGCGACGGCGGCGTCGATATCGGCGGAGCTGGCCTGAGAGACCTCGGCCAGCACCTCGCCCGAGGCGGGGCTGGTGGTCTCGAAGGTCTCGCCCGGCTTGGTGAAGGCGCCGTCGATGAAATGCCCGAACCGGCTGCCCTGATCGACGACCCAGGCCAGGGCGTCTCCGGCAGCCTCGGGGGCGGGGCCGTAGTCCATGCTCTCGTAGATATCCTTGACGCTCATCGCTTTGCCCCACCCAAGTTCATCACCAGGCTAAAAATACTCATCTTCCTACCCCGCCGCATGGCGCCAGGACGCCGAATAGGCGCCGGTCACGTGGTGTTCCAGCTGCCGCTCGATATCGCCCAGAAGCGAGGAGGCGCCGAAGCGGAAGAGGTCGGGGCGCAGCCAGCGGTCGCCCAGCTCTTCCTTGATGAGGCTGAGGTAAACCAGCGCATCCTTCGCCTTGGAAATCCCGCCCGCAGGCTTGTAGCCCACGCGGAAGCCGGTGCGCTGGTGGTAGTCGCGGATGGCGCGGATCATCACCAAGCTGACAGGCAGCGTCGCGTTGACGCTCTCCTTCCCGGTCGAGGTCTTGATGAAATCCGCCCCCGCCATCATGCAGACCAGCGAGGCTTTCGCCACGTTCTGCAGCGTCCCAAGCTCTCCGGTGGCAAGGATCGCCTTCACGTGGGCCTCGCCACAGGCGGCGCGGAAGGCCTTCATCTCGTCATAGAGCGCCTGCCAGTTGCCCTGCAGCACGTGGCGGCGGGTGATCACGATGTCGATCTCCTCGGCCCCCGCCGTCACGCTCTCTCCGATCTCGGCGAGGCGCAGGGCAAAGGGCGACAGACCCGCCGGGAAGCCGGTGGAGACAGCCGCCACGGGAATGCCCGAGCCCTTCAGCGCCCCCACGGCGGTTTCCACCATGTCGTGATAGACGCAGACCGCACCGGTGGTCAGCCCCTGCAACCCGAGCGCCTCCAGCAGATCGGCGCGCACCGGCTGGCGGGCCTTGGCGCAGAGGCGCCGCACGCGGCCCTCGGTGTCGTCCCCGGCAAGGGTGGTCAGGTCGATGCAGGAAATCGCGCGGGCCAGCCAGGCCGCCTGGTAGTCCTTCTTCACCGAGCGTCGCCCCGGCAGCGTGGCGGCGCGCCGCTCGATGGCCGAGCGGTTGGCGCGGGCGGTCATGACCCAGTCCATGTCCAGCTCCATCCCCGGATTTCGGGGCTCATGGGCGTCGGCGATGGTCTGGGAAAGCTGGGCCGTGGCGGCGGTCTCGGTCTGCATGGCGCTCTCCTGAACTTGCCGCGACAATCCCATGCCGCCCCCTGTCACGCAAGCCGCCAGCGGGGCAGGCCCGGCGGAAAGCCGACCAAAGGGTCAAAAACCGGGGGGAGCGCCCTAGACCGGGGCGACGAACTTCTTCGCCAGCGCCCGGAAGCCTTCGCGCAGCACGGCGTCTTCGGAGGTCTCGGTCACCGGCACGTAGAGGCCCTGCAGCGCCGAGAGATAGGCGCGCGCCATGGCGCCCTGCCCGATCAGCACGGCCTGCTGCCCCAGCCACAGGCTTTTCGAGCCCGCCATCTCGGCGCCCAGCAGAAGGCCCAGCACCTCGGCCCGGTTGCCGGCGCGGGCCAGCTCGAAGGGCAGCGCCTCGGCACGGGCCATGGCCTCGTCCAGCCCCTGTGGCACCTCCTCGGCGGCGCCGAGCGCGCGGGCAAGGCCGGGGGTGGCCGAGATCCGCAGGTGGATCAGCTCTCCGGCCGAGAGGGTGGCCCAGTAGGTGCGGCTGTCGCAGGGCATCACCGCAAGGCCGTCCCAGTCGGGGTTGAGGGTCTGGAAGCCCAGCAGGCGCAGGCGTTGCGGGGCGGGCAGGTCTTCCAGCGGCGGCAGGTGAAGGCCGTCGGGTGCACGGGCCAGCTGCGCGGGCAGCAGGTTGCCCGGCAGGCTGTCGGCGGGGACATTGGGCGCACCAACGATCATCCGCGCCTCGGGGGCGCAGTCACGGTCGCGGGTGACGCCGTCGGGGCCCCAGCAGCGGGCCTCGCCATGTTCCTGTCCGATCCAACTCATGCGGTCTTGATAGGGCGCGGCACGGGGCGGGGTCAATCGAAGTCGCCCTCGCCGCCCAGATAGGCGCGCAAAGCGGGTGGCGGATCGTCCAGCAGCGCCCGCATCGGCGCCGGAGGCGCGGCGCGGCCCTCGGCCACCAGCACGATCTGCTCGGCGATGCGTTCGGCGTCGCGGGGGTCATGGGTGACCATCAGCAGGGTGGCGCCGGTTTCGGCGCGCAGCTCGGCGACGAGGCGCAGCATCTCGGCGCGCAGGGCGGGGCCGAGGGCCGCGAAGGGTTCGTCCAGCAGCATCAGCGGGCGGTCCTGCACGAGGATCCGCGCCAGCGCCGCGCGGCTCTGCTGGCCGCCGGACAGCTCGGCCGGAGTGCGGGCGCCGTAACCCGCCAGCCCGACACGCTCCAGCGCCTGCGCGACGCGGGCCTGGTCCTGAGCAGACAGCCTGCCGCGCGGCGAGATGCCAAGCGCGACGTTGCGGCTGACGTCGAGATGGGGAAACAGGTTGCCGTCCTGGAACAGCATGGCCACGGGGCGCTTGCCCGGCGCCAGCCTGGTCAGATCCTCGCCGCGCCACTGCACCCGGCCGCGCCGGGGCGGCAGAAAGCCCGCGATCCCGGCCAGCAGCGTCGACTTGCCCGCGCCGGAGGGGCCGATCAGCGCCGCCGAGGTGCCCTCGGGCAGCGAAAAGTCGGCCTCCAGCCGGAAATCGCCCTGTTCCAGCGTCAGGTTCACAAGCTCAAGCATCGCGGCCTCCCAGCCGGTCGAAGATCCAGAAGACGGTGAAGGAGAGCACCAGCAGCACCAGCGCCGCCCCCGAGGCCGCATCGGTGCGATAGGCCCCCAAGAGGCGGTACATCAGCAGCGGCAATGTCTCGCGCTCGGGCGAGCCGAAGAGCGCGATCACCCCCAGGTCGCCCATCGAGAGCGCCGCCGCGATCCCCGCGCCGAAGCCGATGGCGCCGCGCATCCGGGGCAGCAGCAGCCAGCGCAGCCGGGCGAAGCCGGTGAGCCCCAGCGACGAGGCCAGCCGTCCGTGGTCCGCCTCGGCCCGGGCCCAGGCGGGGGCGATCAGGCGCAGGCAGAAGGGCAGCGCCATCAGCGTGTTGACCACAAGCGTCACTGGCAGCGCCAGCCGCCCCGGCGCGATCACCGGGTTGAGGATCAGGAAATAGCCCGTCCCCAGCACCAGTGGCGACAGGGCCAGTGGCAGCAGGCCCAGCCCCTCGGACCAGCGCGCCATGGGGGCCGACAGCGCCAGCGACAGCGCCACGGTGCTGAGGGCGCAGCCGAGGCTGACCCCCAGCGAATTGCCGATGGCGGGCCAGATCCGTGCCGGCAAGTCCGCCAGCCCGCCGATCCCGTCCAGCACCAGCGCCAGCAGCGGCAGCGTCAGGAATAGCCCGGCCAGCAGCAGCCAGGCGGCGTCCAGCCCGCGCCGCCAGCCGCCCGGCGCATCCCAGCGCAGCATCTCGCGCCCCAGCCCGGTGCCGGATCCGTCCATCCGCGCCAGCCGCAGCGAGACCAGCGCCGCCAGCACCACGATGCCCGATTGCATCAGCGCCAGCAGCGCCGCACGGCCCAGGTCGAAGTCGAAGAGGAAGGCCTGGTAGATCGCCAGTTCCAGCGTGGTGGCGCGCGGCCCGCCACCGAGGATCAGCGCCACCGAGAAACTGCTGAGGCAGATGGCGAAGATCGCCGCCAGGGCGCCCGGTACCACCTGGCGCAGCATCGGCAGCTCGAGCAGGCGGAACACCTGGACGGGCGGCAGGTCCAGCGTCGCGGCGAGGCGGAACCGCTCGGCCGGGATCGCGCGCCAGCCCTGCAGCAGCATCCGGGTGGCCAGCGGCATGTTGAAGAAGACATGGGCCAGCACGACGCCGTGCAGCCCGTAGATGCGGATCGAGCCGAGGCCGAGCGCGCCCAGCAGGTCATTGACCCAGCCGCGCGCGCCGAAGACCGCCAGCAGGCCCAGCACGGCGACGGCGACGGGCAGCAGGAAGGGCGCCCCGGTCAGGGTCACGAACAGCCGCCGGCCCGGGAAGCGGCGCCGCGCCAGCGCGCGCGCCACCGGCAGCGCCGCCAGCACCGAGAGCAGCGCCGAAAGCACGGCCTGCCACAGCGTGAAACGCAGCGCGGCGTACTCGGCCGGGCCGGGCAAACGCCCCTCGCCCGCCTGCAGGAAGATCACGGCCAGCGGCAGCACCAGCAGCGCGAGGACGGCAAGCCCCCCCGCGCAACCGGCCGCGCGGCCTATCGGGCCAGCGCGTTCTGCCATTCGGCCAGGGCGCCGTCGCGTTGCGACAGGGCCTCTTCGGGCGCCATCAGCAGCGCCTTGTCCGGAGTCACCACCTGGGCAAAGCCCTCGGCCAACCCGCCTTCGGGCAGCACGGCGGGGTACATCCAGTTGGTTTCCGGCAGCACGCCCTGCGCCTCGGCGCCCAGCAGGTACTGCAGGAAAGCCTCTGCCAGCTCGGGCTGGTCCGAGCCCGCCAGCCGCCCGGCGATCTCGACCTGCATGTAGTGCCCCTCGTCGAAGGCCACGGCCTCCTTGCTGTCATCGCCCTCGGCGATGATGTGATAGGCGGGCGAGGTGGTGTAGCTGAGGACCATGTCCGCTTCGCCTTCCAGGAACAGGCCATAGGCCTCGGACCAGCCGGGGGTGACGGTGACGATATTGTCCGCCAGCCCCTGCCAGATCTCTTCCGCGCGGTCGCCATAGGCGGCCTTGACCCAGAGCAGCAGCCCCAGCCCGGGGGTCGAGCTGCGCGGATCCTGGATCACGATGCTGGTGTCCGAGGCGGCCAGCGCCTCGAAGCTGGCCGGGTGGTCCTCGCCGACATTGGCGACGAAGGCGAAATAGCCCCAGTCGAAGGGCACGAAGGTCTCGTCCGTCCAGTCGATCGGCAGGTCGTAGTCGGCACTGGCCGAGGTCGGCGCGAAGAGCCCCGTCGCCTGGGCCGAGGCCATCAGCGAGGTGTCCAGCCCGACGACCACGTCAGCGTCCGAGCGAGCGCCCTCAAGCCGGATGCGCGACAGCAGCGCGGCCCCGTCGCCAACGCCGGTGAAGACGACATCGCAACCGCATTGCGCTTCGAAACCGGCCTCGATCTGCGGCCCGGGGCCCCACTCCGAGGTGAAGGATTCATAGGTGTAGACGTTCAGAACAGGCGTCTCTGCCACGGCCTGCGTGGCAAGAAGACAACCCGTGGCAAGTGCGAGATGCTTCACGGCATCCTCCTCTCTGCGACGGGCGGAGTACGTTCAGGGACAGCGCCGGGTGCGCCCTTGCTGTCTGACCATCCCTCCGCCGGTATTAACCGGATCAGGTTCAACGGGTTCGCATGACGCATCTCAGCCCGAAGGCACCCCGAGGTAAGGCAGACCCTAGAGCGGCGCGGGAGGGGTTTCAAGGCGGCGCGGATCAGCTTGCCGGGAAGAACAGCCGTCGGTCGATCCGGCTGTGGGCCAGCCCGCCGGTCGCCTCGATGTACTTCTGCAGCACCAGCGCCGCGACAAGGTCCTCTGTCCGCCGGTCCTTGAACTGCGCACACCAGGCCCTGGCGTTGCGATTGATCCGCGCGACCTCCTCAGGGTGGCTTTCGGCCCAGTCGATCTTCTCGTCCAGGTCCGCGTAGTCCGGACGCAGCCCGATGAAATGCTCCCCCGGCACCAACCGGCCTTCCATGAACCATGTTTCGAATTCCAGCGGCGGCGACAGGGCGAGCGAGTTCGAGTTCATGATCCACTTCAGGCTGGTCGCCACGTCATTGCCCTCGGGCGCGAGGATGTAGCGATACTGCAGCTGCTCGGGGATCGTCATCCAGGGCTTCGGCGGCGGCAGGTCGTCGCGGGCGTTGACCTGACCCACATCGTGGCGCGGGTGATCATGAAGCTGCCGGATCGCAGCAAAGCGGGCGGGCTGACGACGCGGGTCGCCCTGGCGACCGCGCCAGACGGCAACAGGTCGTTTTTCGGAAAAGGGCCAAGGGTCATCGGGAAAGCGGAAATGCCGCAGCCAGTCCAGCGGCAGCAGCACCGAATTGGCATTGTCGCCCCGGATGGGTCGGCTCTTAACCAGCGAGGGACGATCGGGAACATAGTCGACGTCTCCGAACAGGCGGTCCAGCCGCATGTCCTTCCCGAAGCCCTTCGCGACACGCAACAGGTCGAAGTAGTCGAATTCCTTGCCGTCCCGGAAGGACAGGGCCCCAAGTTCGGTACCGGGCAGCCCGTGCCCCCCGGGCGCAAGCCGGTTGCACCAATGGACGCGCTCCTGCAGCGCGGGCGGCACGTCGGCAAGATCGCAGGGCAGCAGCCGGGACAGCCGACGGGTCGCGACGGGCACCGGCAGCATCAGGTGACCGAGGGCATTCAGAAGGTAAGCTGGGCGCGCCAGATCAAGCATCGCTCTCCACTCCGGGGGGCGGGTCCCACGCCAGCGCCCTCAGAATACAGATGCTATGCAATCGCGTGACCCCGCGCAATTGCGCGCCTCGCCGGGATCGGGTAACCGGAGGGCAACAGCCCCGGAGCCGCCCATGTCTCTCAATTCCTTCGGTCATCTCTTCCGCGTCACCACCTGGGGTGAAAGCCACGGTCCCGCCCTGGGCGCCACGGTCGACGGGGTGCCGCCGGGGGTCACGGTCGATCCGCAGCTGCTGCAGTTCTGGCTGGACCGGCGCAAGCCGGGGCAGAACAAGTTCACCACGCAGCGCCGCGAGGCCGACGAGGTCGAGATCCTCTCGGGCACCTTCGAGGGGCGCACCACCGGCACCCCTGTCCAGCTGATGATCCGCAATACCGACCAGCGCAGCAAGGACTACGGCGACATCGCCGAGAAGTTCCGCCCCGGCCATGCCGACATCACCTATTTCCAGAAATACGGCATCCGCGACTATCGCGGCGGCGGGCGGTCCTCGGCACGCGAGACGGCGGCCCGGGTGGCGGCCGGGGGGCTGGCACGGGCAGTGCTGGGCCAGCTGGCGCCCTCGGTCCAGATCCGGGGCTACATGACCCAGGTCGGCCCGCATGGCATCAACCGTGCCGCCTTCGATGACGCCGAGATCGAGAACAACCCCTTCTGGTCCCCCGATGCCGCCGCCGCCGAGACCTGGGCCGGCTACCTCGACGGGCTGCGCAAGTCGGGCAATTCCGTCGGCGCCGTGGTCGAGGTGGTGGCCCGCGGCGTGCCCGCCGGCCTCGGCGCGCCGATCTACGGCAAGCTGGATACCGATCTGGCCGCCGCGATGATGTCGATCAACGCCGTGAAGGGCGTCGAAATCGGCGAGGGCATGGCCGCCGCCGCACTGACCGGCGAAGAGAACGCCGACGAGATCTTCCTCGGCAACGATGGCCAGCCGGTCTATTCCTCGAACCACGCCGGCGGCATCCTCGGCGGGATCTCGACCGGACAGGAGATCGTGGTGCGCTTCGCGGTGAAGCCGACCAGCTCGATCCTGCGGCCACGCCAGACGATCACACGGACCGGCGAGGCGACCGAGATCGTCACCAAGGGGCGCCACGACCCCTGCGTCGGCATCCGTGCCGTGCCCGTGGGCGAAGCGATGATGGCCTGCGTGATCCTCGATCACCTGCTGCTGCACCGGGGCCAGATCGGCAACGCGGGCGGCCGGATCGGACCGCAGGAGGGAGGCAACCGGGGGGGAGAGGACGAAAGCAAGCTGCCCTAGATGCTGGCCATTCTCACCATTACCTTCCCGATTTTCGGCATCATTGCCCTGGGCTATGCCCTCTGCGGCCTGAAGGTCTTTGACGCGCGCGACATGGGGGTGCTGGGCAAGTTCGTCCTGCTGGTCGCCCTGCCCGCGCTGCTGTTCCACGCCACGGCGACGCGCAGTTTCTCGTCGCTGGTCGATCCCGCCTTCCTGACCCTGCTGGTGGCCTCGGCGCTCTGCACCCAGCTGATCACCTGGACCCTGCTGCGTCTGGGCGGCGTCGGCCCAGGGCGGCGCGCCATCGGCACCATGGGCTCGGCCACGCCGAATTCGGCCTTCCTGTCCTTCCCGATCATGCAGATGGTCTTCCCGAACGAGGCCCCCGCCATCCTGGCGATGAACCTGCTGGTCGAGAACTTCCTGCTGAACCCCATCGGGCTGACCATGATCGCCTCGCTCAGGTCCGGAGACGATGGCGTCTCTCCGCTGCGGCGGGCCGGAGCCGTTGCCCTGTCGGTGTTGAAACGCCCCTTCATCATCGCCATCATCCTCGGCACCGGCTTCTCGGTCTTCGCCGTGCCCCTGCCCGAGGCCGCCGATCATATCCTCGACCTGCTGGCGCGCGCCGCCTCGCCGGTGGCGCTGTTCTTCATCGGAGGATCGCTCTACGGGCTGCCGATGAAGGGCAATATCGGGCTGGCGGGCTTCATCTCGGGGTGCAAGCTGCTGCTGCATCCCGCGGTGGCGACCTGCCTGCTGCTGCTGGCCGGAGCCCTCGCGCTGCCGCTGCCGCCCGGCAACCTCTATCCGGCGCTGATCCTGTCCAACGCCATGCCGGTCTTCGGCATCTTCCCGATCCTCGCCCAGGGCTCAGGGCACGAGGGCGCGGCGGCGCTGACCGTGACCATCTCGACCGCCCTGGCCTTCTTGACGCTGACCGTCTTCCTGGCACTGCTGGTCTGACCCCGGTGCGCCCCGCCTGACGCCTCCGGAGGTCCTATCCCTGGCGGGATCTGGTCGGCGTTTGCCTTATGTTAAGACTATCCTCCCAGCATCTCCCTGGGCCGAGGCGGGACTCGGCCCGGGGCGGGCCGGGCTCTCTGGCCCGGTCACGGCAGAGCGGGCCAAGCCCGCCGAACAGGGAGAGGACGGCGATGGATCCTTCGACGCATTGGGGCAGCCTGCCCTTTCGCCGCAAGACGGCCGAGGTTTTCCGCAAGACGGCGACGGGGCGCCGGACCTCCTTGGGGGCTGCAGCGCGCGGACCGGCGACACGGGCCGGCCTGACCCCGGAACGCGACCGCCCGCTGGGTGCTGGGCTGGCGGCGGTGGCCCTGCTGGCGGGGCTGGTCGGACTCAGCTCGGGCTGGTTCGGGGCGCCGCCGGTGCCCACGACAGGCATCGCCCGCAGCACGCAGGCGCGGCTTGTCGAGCCCCTGCCCCTTCTGCGCAGCGCGCCGCTGCCGGACAAGGCAGGCGCGCCATCCCCACAGCGCGAGGCCCGGCCAGGCCTGCTTCAGGCCAGCGCGGTGCACTGAGCGCAGGGCACCGCGCCCGGGCGGCGATGCGCCCCTGTCGGGCAAAGTCGGCACACAGAGGCGCAGCGCCCGCGCCAGTCGTCAGGTCAGATCAGGTCAGGTCGCGGTTGCGGCCGTCAGGGCAGTGTCCATCAGCGCGCGTATCTTCGCCTCGCGCGTGTCTGCCACCAGCCGGCCCAGCTCGTCATTGCCCTTCAGCACCACGAGGGTCGAACGGCGGGGAATCCGCATCCGCGCCGCCATCTGCGAGCGGCCATAGAGATCCCAGTCGACGTTGATGAAGGTGATGTTCTGCTCGTAGGCCGGGTTTTCGGCCTTCAGCTTGTCCAACACCCGCTCTTGCGCGGCGCAGGTGGTGCACCAGCTGGCCTTGAAGTCGAGAAACAGCGTCTCGCCAGCGTTCAGGCGTTCGTCCAGCAGGCCCGGCGCATAGTCCAGCGGCTTGGCGAACGCGCGCAGCGGCAGCAGGGACAGGGCAGCGCCGGTGGCGATGAAATGGCGACGGTTCATGGGGGCCTCCCTCAGATGGCAACGGACAGGTCGAGCAGCCAGGCGGGCAGCACGCGCAGCGCCCAGGCCTCAGCCAGATGGTGCAGTCGGAACAGGATGGCCAGCCCGACGGCGATGAAAAGCGCGCCCAGAAGCGGCCGCGCCACATGGGCAAAGCGCTGCATCGTGCCGCGATGGCGGGTCAGCAGCCCACGCGCGCCATGGCCCAGCCCCAGGATCAGGGTCGAGACCCCGGCGGCAAACCCCAGCATGATCACCCCGGCGCGCAGCAGGCTTTCCCCCGAGGCGGCCAGCGAGATCGCCCCGCCGAGGGTCGGCCCGACGCAGGGGCTCCAGACCGCGCCCAGAAGCAGCCCGCCCAGGAACTGCCCCCGCGCGCCTGTCGCTTCCATCTGCCCGATCCGTGCATCGGCGCCCGAGGCAATGACCCCGGTGGCGCTGGCAAAGGCGTAGCTGAAGCGCGGCACCAGCAGCACGGCGCCAAACAGGATCATCAGCACCGCGCCAGCCTGCGCGACCATTTCCTCTGTCAGGCCAAGGGCATAGCCGAAGCCAGACACCAGCAGCCCGAGGCTGACGAAAGACAGGCTCATCCCCGCCGCAAGAGCCAGCGGCCCGCGCGGACTGGCCTGCAGCGCCGAGCCCAGCACGATGGGCAGCACCGGCAGCACGCAGGGGTTGATCAGCGTCAGCAGGCCCGCGAGATATGCGAAGACGATCTCCATGGGCGACAATCTGCCGCCCCGGCCCCCTCACTGTCATCCGAACTCTGCGTGAGAATCGGGGCGCGAATGTTTCAGACGCTCTGCCGCACCGCCGCCGTGTCGGGGTTGCCGGTGTTCGGCGTGCCGGCGGGTTCGATCAGCAGCAGATGCGCCTCTTCGCGGGCATAGGGGCAATGCTCGACGCCCTTCGGGACCACGAACATCTCACCGGCGCGCAGGGTGACGGTGCGGTCGCGCAGGCGGATCTCGATCTCTCCCTTCAGGACCAGGAAGAAATCGTCGGTGTCCGCATGGGAATGCCAGGTGAATTCGCCCAGCACCTTCACCACCATCACGTCATGGCCGTTGAAGCTGGCCACGCCGCGCGGCGCCCAGTGTTCGTCGAAAAGCGCCAGCTTGTCGGCAAGGTTGACGGCATCGCTCATGTCATTCTCCGGCAGTCTTGAGGGGCGCCGCGACCACGGCGGGCTGCTTGGACAGTTGCACGGCGAGGATCCCGGCGGCAACGATGGCGACACCCAGCATGTCCAGCGGGCCGACCTTTTCGCCCAGCACCACGGCGGCGACCAGAACGCCGAAGAAGGGGTTGAGGAAGTGGAAGGTCGCCGCCTTGACCGCGCCGATGCGGCCGACCAGGACGAACCACAGGAAGGTGGCCGCCACGCCGGGGATCAGCACCGTGTAGCTGAAGGCGAGGATCAGCGAGAGATCGACCGAGACCTGCCAGGTCTCCACGAAGGGCGAGACCACACCGAGGCAGACCGCCCCGACCAGCATCTGCAACCCGACGACCATCAGCACGTTGCCCCCCGAAGAGGCGCCCCGCGCCGAAAGCGTCGCGACGGACAGCGCCGCCGTCCCGAGGATGCAGATCGCCACGCCCAGCAGGTCTGCCCCGCCCGACAACCGCGTGCCCATGATCAGCCCGGCGCCGATGACGCCGAGGATCAACCCTCCGATGGCCAGGGGGCGCAGCTTCTCGCCCAGCACCAGCCAGCCGAAGAGGCCCACCATCAGCGGCATGGTCGAGGCGATGATCGAGGCCAGAGAGGCTTCGATCCACTGCATCGCCACGAAGAACAGGCCAAGGTAGAGCGCATTCTGGCAGACCCCGAAGATCAGCGTCGCCTTCCACTGGCCCCGCGTCAGGCGCAGCTTCTGGCCAAGCGCCCAGGCCAGCCCCATGGCGATCACGCCGGAAATCAGGAAACGCGCCGACAGCGACAACAGCGGCGGCGCGTGTTCGACGATGATGCGCGCCGAGGTGAAGGCGCTGGACCACATCAGGACGAAGAGAACGCCCATCACCATCGCTCGAATATCCATCTGGCCCTCCTGTCGTCGTATCGGCTTCCGGCATACGCATCTGGCGGCAGCGAAGGAAGCCCCGCGCATGGGAGGCTGCCATGCACCGGGCGGCAGGCGGCTATGACCGCCACGCGGAGAGATGCGTTTTATCGCGTGAGGTCAGTGACTTGTAGGAACACCCCCTGACGACAACCCCGGGCGGTCCGGCAAGAAAATACTTGCATGCTCAGCGCATGTATTTATGTGGACCAAAACAATTAGCCTGCTAATCAATTCGGATTCCCCATGTCCCCGGCACCGCATAACATCATCCTGACCAATGCCCGGCTCAGCCGCGCCCTGCGCAAGTGCTACGATGCGCGGGCCCGGGCGCATGGGCTGTCCTTCGCCCGGATGGAGGCGCTGCTGGTGATCCGCAACCAGGAGGGCCTCAGCCAGACCGAGCTGGCCGAACGGCTGATGATCGAGACCCCGACGCTGAACCGTACCCTGGACGGGCTGGTGCGCGACGGCTTCGTCGAACGCCGCCCCGATGATGAAGACAAGCGTATCCGCAGGGTCTGGCTGACCGAAAGCGCCAGCGCCGAGGCCGACAAGCTGACCGACTTCTCGGCCCGGCTGCGCGGCGCCCTGGTCGAGGGCATCCCGGCCGGGGAACTGGACGCCGCAGAGTCGACGCTGGACAAGATCTTCGCCAACCTGCGCCGCCTGTCGGACACCGGAGGACAGGACAATGGCTGACACCACCGCCGCCCAGCCCGCCCAACCGGCCGAGGTCACCCACCCGCCGCTGCGCATCGCCACCTTCCTCTTCGCCGGGGCGCTGATCGCCACCAGCCAGTCGCTGGGACAGGGCTTCCTGCTGGCCAACAGCCAGAACATCGCCGGAGAGATCGGCGCCACCCAGACCCAGGCGATCTGGCTGACCGTCGCCTACATGGCGCCGCGCGCCTCGCTGCCGATCCTGCTGATGAAGATCCGCACCCAGTACGGCCTGCGTCGCTTTGCCGAGGTCGGCATCCTCGCCTATGTCGTCGCCACCCTGCTGGGGTTCTTCATCTCGGACCTGCATTCCGCCATTGCGGTCGAGCTGGTCTCGGGCATCGCCGCCGCCCCCCTGGCCAGCCTGGCCTTCCTCTACATGCTGGAAACCCTGCCGATGAAGCACAAGCTGTCGGTCGGGCTCTGCGGCGCGCTGACCCTGATCATGCTGGGCAGCACCCTGGCGCGGGTGATCTCTCCGCCGCTGTGGGATCTCGGCGGCTGGCAGGCGCTGAAGCTCTTCGACCTTGGCCTGATCCTGCTGGCGCTGCCCTTCATCCTCTACCTGCCGCTGACCCACCAGCCGCGCCAGAAGGTGATCTCGGGCGCAGACCTCGTCTCCTACGCACTGATCGCCGCCGGCTTCGCCGGGATCACCGCCGTCTTCACCTGGGGCGCCGTGGTCTGGTGGACCGACACGCCCTGGATCGGCACGGTGCTGGCGGGCTCGCTTGGTCTGCTGACCCTCGCCGGGGTGATCGAGCTGCAGCGCGAGGCGCCGCTGCTCGACATCCGCTGGCTGGCTTCGCCGCAGATCCTGCACCTGACGGCGGTGCTGCTGCTGTTCCGCATCGTGCTGTCCGAGCAGAGCGCCGGGGCGCCCGGCCTGTTCCAGGCCCTCGGCATGGGCGCCTGGCAGATGCAGGGGCTATTCGCGGTGATCACCCTGGCCAGCATCGCCGGAGGCGTGTTCTGTGCCATGACCATCAGCCCGAAAAGCGTGCCCCTGATCCACGCTCTTGCCCTGGCGCTGGTCCTGGCGGGCGCGCTGATGGACAGCCGCTCGACCGTGCTGACACGGCCCGAACAACTGTACCTCAGCCAGGGCATGATCGCCTTCGCCGGCGCCATCTTCCTGCCCTCGGCCATGGGCGTCGGACTGATGCTGGCGCTGCAGAAGGGCCCGCAGTACCTGCTGAGCTTCGTCATCGTCTTCCTGTCGACGCAAAGCCTTGGCGGGGTCATCGGCTCGGGGCTGTTCCGCAGCTTCATCCGGCTGCGCAGCGCCCATCACGCGGCCGTGCTGAAAGAGCAGCTGCTGGCCGGAGACCCCGGCGTCACCGGACTGATCGCCTCTCTCGCGCAGCGCCTCTCGGCCATGACCACCGACGCCACGGCGATGAAGGCCGGCGCGGTGCAGATGATCGGCACCGAGCTTTCCTCCCAGGCCACGGTGCTGGCCTACAACGACGCCTTCCTGCTGCTCGCGGCGATTGCCGGGGCGGCGCTCACCCTTCTCCTTCTCCACCTGGCCTGGCTGATCCGCAGCCGCGCCAAGGACGCCCAAGCGGCGCCCGCCCAAGCCTGAGGTCCCCCATGTCCCTGCTGAAGAACGCCAAGCACGCCCTCGTCATCCTCGCCCTCGGCTGCGCCGGGCTGGCCTTCGTCCTCTATGCCTGGCAGCTGCCGCCCTTCGACAGCCACACCGCCCGGACCGAGAACGCCTATGTGCGCGGCCGCGTCACCGCCATCGCGCCGCAGCTCTCGGGCCATGTCACCGAGGTGCCGGTGCAGGATTTCCAGACCGTGGCCGCCGGTGACGTGCTGGTGCGCCTCGACGACCGCAAGCTGGTGCAGGCCGTGGCCCAGGCCGAAGCGGCGCTGGACGGCGCCCGCGCCAGCCTGAAGAGCAACGCCCAGTCGATCCGCTCGGCCGAGGCCACGGTCAGCGCGAAAGAGGCCGCCCTGACCTCCGCCGAGGCGCAGCGCGCGACGGCGCAAAGCTCTTGGGACCGCTACGCGCAGCTGAAGGAACATGCGGTGGTCTCGGTCAGCGCCTATGACCAGGCGGACCTCTCGCTACGGCAGGCCCAGGCGGCGGTCGACCAGGCCCGAAGCGCCGTGGCCGTGGCCAAGGAAGGCGTCAAGTCGGCCGAACTGCAGACCAGCGCCCTGCAGGCCCAGGTGGCCTCGGCCGAGGCGGCCCTTGCTCTGGCCCGCATCGACCTGGAAAACACGGTGATCCGCGCCCCCGAGGACGGCACCCTAGGCCAGATCTCGGTCCGGGTCGGCCAGTATGTCACCGCCGGCAGCACGCTGATGTCGGAAGTGGCGCCGGAGACCTGGGTGATCGCCAACCTGCGCGAGACCGAGGTCGGCGGATTGCTGCCGGGCCAGCCGGTCAGCTTCACCGTCGACGCCCTAGGGCACGAGGAATTCCGCGGTCACCTCGAGAGGCTCTCGCCCGCCACGGGATCCGAGTTCTCGGTGCTCGCCGCCTCGAATGCCACCGGCAACTTCACCAAGGTGGCGCAGCGGGTGCCGGTCAGGATCTCGATCGACGCCGGCCAGCCCGACGCGGCAAGGCTGGTCCCCGGCCTCTCGGTGGTGGTCAGGATCGCGCGGACCCCGGCAGGCTGACCGACCAAGGCGAGGGACAGTGACACCGGCCCCCCTTGCCCCCATTCGACGGCTGAAAATACTCCGGGGGGAGGGGCTTCGCAGAAGCGCCGGGGGGCAGAGCCCCAACCCTCGGCCCCCAACCCTCGGCCCTGGGCCCGGGCGCAGCGCGCCGGTCACCGGGGCCCCCGAACCTCCAACCTCTTGAGAAAAAAGAAAAAGGCTGCCCGAGAGCAGCCTTCGATCACTGTTCCTGGCTTAGGCCGGAACGGAACCGATCACGCGTTGACGCTGTCTTTCAGCGCTTTCGCGATGGTCATCTTCACGACCTTGTCGGCTTCCTTCTTGATCTGCTGACCCGTGGCCGGGTTGCGGACCATGCGCTCGGGGCGCTCGCGGCAATAGATCTTGCCGACGCCCGGCAGAGTCACAGCGCCACCTTCGGACACTTCCTTGGTAATGACAGCCACCACGGCATCCAGCGCGGCGGAGGCGGTCTTCTTGTCTTCGCCCATTTCCTCGGCCAGTGCGGCCACGAGCTGGGTCTTCGTCATCGGCTTTGCCATTCAAGGTCTCCTTTTGCTGCCCGATGTCTTGGGCCTCGTGCGCCGCATATAACCGGATGTAGCGGAAAGGCACAATCAATAGAGTAAGTTTTCTTGCCTTTTCTGCCCCCGCGTGACCTTCGGACCATCCGGTCAAATTGCAACTAGAGGAAGGCGGTCTCGTCGAAGCTGCGCAATTTGCGGCTGTGCAGTCTTTCAAGGGGCATTTCGCGCAACGTCTCCATGGCCCGGATGCCGATCATCAGGTGCCGGCTGACCTGGGTGCGATAGAAATCCGTCGCCATGCCGGGCAGTTTCAGCTCTCCGTGCAGCGGTTTGTCGCTGATGCAGAGCAGGGTGCCGTAGGGCACCCGGAAGCGGAAGCCATTGGCGGCGATGGTGGCGCTTTCCATGTCCAGCGCCACGGCGCGGGACTGCGACAGCCGCTGCACCGGGCCACGCTGGTCGCGCAGCTCCCAGTTGCGGTTGTCCAGCGTCGCCACGGTGCCGGTGCGCATGATCCGCTTCAGGTCGTAGCCTTCCAGCTGGGTTTCCTGCTCGACCGCCTCTTCCAGCGCCACCTGGATCTCGGCCAGGGCCGGGATCGGCACCCAGACCGGCAGGTCGTCGTCCAGCACCTTGTCCTCGCGCAGGTAGGCATGGGCGAGGACGAAATCCCCGAGGTTCTGCGAATTGCGCAGACCGGCGCAGTGGCCGACCATGATCCAGGCATGGGGGCGCAGCACCGCGATATGGTCGGTCGCCGTCTTGGCGTTCGAGGGGCCCACGCCGATGTTGACCAGCGTGATGCCACCACCCCCGGGACGCTTCAGGTGATAGCTGGGCATCTGCGGCATCTTGGTCGTGGCCGGGATGTCCTCCAGCGGGCCGGTGATCTCGACATTGCCGGTCGAAACGAAGGAGGTGTAGCCGCTGTCCGGATCCGCCAGCATGCGCCGCGCATAGGCCTCGAACTCGCTGACGTAGAACTGGTAGTTGGTGAACAACACGTGGTTCTGGAAGTGCTCTGGATCGGTCGCGGTGTAATGCGACAGCCGCGCGAGCGAGTAATCCACCCGCTGCGCGGTGAAGGGCGCCAGGGGGCCCGCGCCATCCGGGCCGGGCTGGAACACGCCGTTGACGATGTCGTCATTGGTGGTGGTCAGGTCCGGCACGTCGAAGACATCGCGCAGAATGAAGCTGGCCACGCCTTCCTGAGGGACGGTGATGCCGGCGTTGGCAACGGCAAAATGCACCGGCATCGGGGTGTCCGAGGGGCCGACCTCGACATGGGTGCCGTAGTTCTCGATCAGCTGGCCGATCTGCTGCAGCAGGTAATTTCGGAACAGGTCGGGGCGGGTGATCGTCGCGGCATAGACCCCGGGCATCGACACGTGACCGAAGGACAGGCGCGAGTCGATCTGCGCGAAGCTCTGCGTGGTCAGGCGCACTTCGGGGTAATAGGCGCGGATGCGGCCCTCGGGGCGGCCCTCGGCCATGGCCTTCAGGAACTGCTCGCGCAGGAACTCGGCGGCCTGGTCGTACAGCTCTGCCAGCCGGTCGACAGCGGTCTCGGCGCTGCTCAGGCGGGTGGCGGGGCCGGCTTGCGGGCTCAGGATCTGGTCCGTCATGGATAACTCCTTTACGCCCTTTCTGGGCCGCAACCCGCGCCGGCGCAAGCCCAAGGCGCCGTTCCGCGTCAGCTGTCATCCAGGTGTCATCCCCGCCCCCCTTGCCAGATCGCTGCCGCGGGCGCATCTCTGGGGGCATGAGCAAGCTTCTCCTCTCTTTCGGGCACGGCTATTCCGCCCGCGCCCTGACCCCGCTTCTGCTGTCCGGGGGCTGGCAGGTCCATGGCACCACCCGCTCGGCCGAGAAGACCGCTGCACTGGCCGCAACCGGCGTCACGCCCCACCTGATGCCGGGAGAGGACCTTGCCCCGCTGATCGACAGCGCCACGCACATTCTCATCTCGGCCGGACCGGATGCCGAGGGCGACCCGGTGCTGCGGCTCTTGCGCGACCGCATCGCGGCGAATGCCGGGCGGTTCCAGTGGGTTGGCTACCTTTCGACCACCGGCGTCTATGGCGATCATGGCGGCGGCTGGATCGACGAGGACACCGCCCTGACCCCTTCGACCCGGCGCGGGAAGTGGCGCGTCGCCGCCGAGGCCGAATGGCGCGCGATCCCCGGCCTGCCGCTGCATATCTTCCGCCTTGCGGGCATCTACGGCCCCGGCCGCGGCCCCTTCGCCAAGGTGCGCAACGGCACCGCGCGGCGGATCATCAAGCCGGATCAGGTCTTCTCTCGCATCCATGTCGAGGATATCGCCCAGGTGCTCGCCGCCTCGATCGCCCGGCCCCGGCCCGGCGCGGTCTACAACCTCTGCGACGATGACCCGGCCCCGCCGCAGGATGTCATCGCCCATGCCTGCACCCTGCTCGGCATGCCCCTGCCGCCCGAGGAAGACTTCGCCACGGCCGAGATGACCCCCATGGCGCGCAGCTTCTACGCCGAGAGCAAGCGGGTCAAAAACGACCGCATCAAGGACGAGCTGGGCGTGCGCCTGCGCTACCCCGACTACCGCGCCGGCCTGAAGGCGCTGCTGGAGGCGGAAAGTGATCGCCGCCGGTGAACTTCCCGCGCCCCGGCGCGTTGTGCCCCCATGCAACAGGCGGCCCCTACCATGACAGACGATCCGACCTCCGGCGCAGATGAAACCCTGCGCAGCCTCGGAGACATCCTCGACAAGCTGGACTGCGCGGCAGAGGAAGACCGGGTTTCCATCGGCGACGTGGTGGACGAGGTCGGCACCCGCGCCTTCGCCCCGATCATCCTGGTGCCGGCGCTGATCCTGGTGTCGCCGCTGTCAGGCATCTTCGGCCTGCCGACCATCGGTGCGACCTTCATCTTCCTGATCACCGTGCAGAAACTGCTGGGACGAGAACACGTCTGGCTGCCAAAGATCCTGAAGCGCCGCGAGGTCGCGGGACATCGGTTGAAGAAGGCGATCTCGTGGCTGCGCAAGCCCTGCGGCTGGGTTGACCGACGCACCCACACGCGGCTGACGGCGCTGGTCTCGCGCCCCGCCAACCTGGTGACGCTGCTGGTCATCCTGGCGATCTGCCTGTTGATCCCGGGGCTTGAGCTGCTGCCGATGGTCACCTCGATCTTCGCCACGGCGATCTCGCTGTTCGCCATTGGCCTGCTGACCCGCGACGGGCTGTTCACCCTTCTCGGCTACACACAGGTCGTCCTCAGCGGCGGTCTGGTGATCTGGCTGCTGACGGGCGGGGCGGGCTGATCAGGCGTTGCCGAAGTAATCCTCGTCGACGCCCTTCACGACATAGGTCTGCCGCGAGCGCACGCCGACCCCGTAGCGGATCATCAGCTCGGCCAGCCTGCGCCCGTCGATCAGCACGACCCTTTGCTGCACCCGGTCGAGGAAAGCCGTCGCCTCACGCGAGAAACCTGAGGTCGTGACGAAAACGCCCTTGGTGGCGCTGACACCTATCAGGTTACCGATGAACTCGCGGATCGCCGGGCTGCCCACGGTGTTCTTCGGATCGTATCGCTTGGCCTGGATATAGACCGCGTCCAGCCCGAGGGGATCCTCGTTGACCACCCCGTCGATACCGCCGTCACTGGATTTCCCAAGCCGCTCCGCCATCTGACGCTTGCCGTGTGCCCGCCCGTCGGACAATGCCTCCAGCACCGGCCTCATCAGGGTCTGATAGTCTGGAACGGGCATGGGGTCTCCGGTGCGTTCTGGCGTCAGGCCCTCTTGCCTAGCCGCTCCACGCCCAGCACGTCCAGCACCTTGGCTTCGATGTCCTCGGCGTTCATGCCGGCGGTAGCGTACATGTCCGCCGGGCTGGACTGGTCGATGAAGATATCCGGCAGCACCATCGAGCGGAACTTCAGGCCCTTGTCGAAGACGCCCTCGTCGGCGAGCAGTTGCGCGACATGGCTGCCGAAACCGCCGATGGCGCCCTCCTCGATGGTGATCAGCGCCTCGTGGTCTGCCGCCAGCTTCAGGATCATCTCGCGGTCCAGCGGCTTGGCGAAGCGGGCGTCGGCGACGGTGGGGGTGATGCCGCGGGCCTGAAGCGCCTCGGCGGCGTCAAGCACCTCCTTCAGGCGGGCGCCGAAGGACAACAGGGCGACGCGACCACCCTCGCGGATCATCCGGCCCTTGCCGATTTCCAGCACCTGGCCCTTTTCAGGCATCTCGACGCCGACACCCTCTCCGCGCGGATAGCGGAAGGCGATGGGACCCTCGTCATGGGCAGCAGCGGTGGCGACCATGTGCTTCAGCTCTGCCTCGTCGGCGGCGGCCATGACCACCATGCCGGGCAGGTTGGCCATGAAGGCCACGTCGAAGCTGCCCGCGTGGGTGGCGCCATCGGCGCCGACCAGACCGGCACGGTCGATGGCGAAGCGCACGGGAAGGCGCTGGATCGCCACGTCATGCACCACCTGGTCGTAGCCGCGTTGCAGGAAGGTGGAATAGATCGCGCAGAAGGGCCGCATCCCGCCTGCCGCCAGACCGGCGGCGAAGGTCACGCCATGCTGCTCGGCGATGCCCACGTCGAAGCAGCGCGAGGGGAAGCGCTGATCCATCAGCTGCAGGCCCGTCCCGTCGGGCATGGCAGCAGTGACGGCGCAGATGCGGCTGTCCTCGGCGGCAAGGCGCACCAGTTCCTCGCCGAAGACCGAGGTGTAGCTGGGCGCGTTCGAGGGCGCCTTCTTCTGCTTGCCCGAGGGCACGTCGAACTTGGCCGTGGCATGGCCCCTGTCGCTGGCGGTCTCGGCGGGGGCATAGCCCTTGCCCTTCTTCGTCACCACGTGGATCAGCACCGGCCCCGTGGCGCGCGCCTTGACGGTGCGCAGCACCGGCAGCAGCTGGCCCATGTCGTGCCCGTCCAGCGGGCCGAGGTAGCTGAAGCCCAGCTCTTCGAAGAGCGTACCGCCGACAGCGATGCCCTTCAGCATCTCCTTGGCGCGCTTGGCGCCTTCCTGGAAGGGCGGCGGCAGCAGGGACACCGCGCCCTTGGCGGCCTCCTTGAAGCTGTGGAAGGGATCGCCGGCATAGAGCCGGGACAGGTAGTTCGACAGGGCACCGACGGGCGGCGCGATGGACATCTCGTTGTCGTTCAGGATGACGATCATCCGCTTGCCGAGGTGGCCGGCGTTGTTCATCGCCTCGAAGGCCATGCCGGCGCTCATCGCGCCATCGCCGATCACGGCAATCGCATCGCCCAGCCCCTCGGGCAGCTGCCCGCCGAGGTCGCGCGCCACGGCAAAGCCGAGCGCGGCGGAAATCGAGGTGGAACTATGCGCCGCGCCGAAAGGATCGTAGGGGCTTTCGCTGCGCTTGGTGAAGCCCGACAGACCGCCCTTCTGGCGCAGGGTGCGGATGCGGTCACGGCGCCCGGTCAGGATCTTGTGCGGGTAGCTCTGGTGGCTGACATCCCAGATGATCTTGTCGCGCGGCGCCTCGAAGATCGCATGCAGCGCCACGGTCAGCTCGATCACGCCAAGGCCCGCGCCGAGGTGGCCGCCGGTCTCGGAGACCGCCGAGATCGTCTCGGCGCGCAGCTCGTTCGCGAGGCGCTTCAGCTCGGCATCCGACAGGCCCTTCATGTCCGCGGGGGTCACGACACGGTCAAGCAACGGGGTCTCGGGTCTGGAGGTCATGGCTCTGGCTCTTCGCGGGCTTGGGGCGGATCCGGGGCAGATCAGCTTTGGCGCGAGATAACGAAGCGGGCCGCTTGCCGCAAGTTCTCTGCTGCCTCACCATATGGGGCAAGGGCCTCGCAGGCCAAGGAGACAAGACGTCCCGCCTCGGCCCGTGCGGGTTCCAGCCCCATGAGTGAGACGAAGGTGGCCTTGCCGGCGGCGGCGTCCTTGCCGACCCGCTTGCCGGTCTCGGCCTCGTCGCCCTCGACATCCAGGATGTCGTCGGCGATCTGGAAGGCCAGTCCGAAGGCGGTGGCATAGGCCGACAGCGGTGCCGGATCGGCCCCCGCCATCACCGCGCCCGCCGTGGCGGACCAGTCAAACAGCGCGCCGGTCTTCAGCGCCTGCAACCGGGTGATCTGATCCAGCGTCAGGGGGGTCGCGGCGCTTTCGGCGGCGATGTCCAGCACCTGCCCCAGCACCATGCCGCGCCCGCCAGCCGCGCGCGCCAGCCCCTGCACCAGCGCCAGGCGACGCTCGGCAGGCAGGTCAAGACCCGCGACCAGTTCGAAGGCCACGGCCTGAAGGGCATCGCCGGTCAGCACGGCCATGGCCTCGTCCCACTTCACGTGGACGGTGGGCAGGCCGCGCCGCAGATCGTCGTCATCCATGCAGGGCATGTCGTCATGGACGAGGGAATAGGCATGCAGCGCCTCGATGGCGGCGGCGGCATCCAGCGCTGGCGCCCCGGCCACGCCATGCAGCCGGGCGCTTTCCAGCACCAGGAAGGCACGCAGCCGCTTGCCGCCAGAGCAGGCATAGCGCATGGCAGCGCCCAGTTCGCCCTCGTGATCGGCCAGCACCCTGTCGAGATGCGCGGTGACGGCTTCTGCCGCCCCGGCCAGCGCATGCTGGAACAAGGTCAGAGCCCCTCGACCGGCTTCAGCCCGGCGGGGTTGCCCTCGCCGTCCAGGGTGATCGCGGCGACCTTTTCCTCGGCCTCGGCCAGCTTCTTCTCACAGTGCTTCTTCAGCTCGGCGCCGCGCTCGTAGAGCTTGATCGAGGCCTCCAGCTCGACGTCGCCGCGTTCAAGCTGGCCGACGACACCCTCAAGCTCCTTCATGGCGGCTTCGAAGGACATTTCCGGGATCGGGGTATCGGACATCTGGGGCTCCTTGCGGCGGATAGGGGCGTTTGGCGGCACCATAGCCGCGCGCGCGGGGTGGTTCAATTGAGCTTCTGGCGCGTTGACCTTCCACGGCGGAGGGGCGCAACATGGCACCATGAACGCGCTGCTGGAAAACGCCGCCGAAAGGCACCCGGAAGAGGCCGAGGCCGCCGCCGCGCGGCTGGCCGCGTTGTTGCCCCGGGGCACAGAGGTGGCCGAAATCCTGCGGCTGGTGCCCGGTCGGCGCGCGGTCTTTGCCGGGCAGTGGCAGGGGGTGGAGGCGGTCTTTCACCTCGACATCGCCGGACAGGAGGATTTCGCCGTCGCCCATGCGGAACAGTCCCGGGTGCATGGCTACATGGCGACGGGGGCCTATCGCGTCCCCGCCCCGCTGGCGCTGCTGGCCGGGGGTCGCGTCGCCGTGGTCGCGCGGATCGAGGGGGTGCCGCTGTTGCAGGCGCTCTGGCAGGCCGAGGCGGAGGCGCGCCCGGCGATGCAGGCGACCGGCGCGGGCTGGCTCGCCGCCCATGCCGCGCCGACGCTGGAAGACAGCCCGGTGAACCGGGGCCCCTGGCGCAAATGGGCCGACGAGGGGCTGGCGCAGCAGCCGCATGACAGGCTGAAGGCGGTCGAGGCCCGGGTGGCGCAGAAGTTCCATGCCCTGTCGCGGCAGATGCGCGGGCAGCAGAGCTGGCGCACCGCGCTTGGCCATGGCGATTTCCACCCCGGCAACCTGATGCGCGATGGCGCGGGGGTGACCTGGGGCATCGACCTCGGCGCCTCGACCCGAGCGCCGCTGTGCCGCGACATCGCACGGTTTCTCGTCCATGCGGCGCGGCGCGACATGTGGCCCTCGGGGCGGCGGTGCTTCGGCGTGGACGCGGGCGGGCTGGCCGATTTCGCCAGCGCCCTCTCGCTGACGGATCAGGAGCTTGCCACCGACCTGCCCTTCTTCATCTGCCACGAGGTCCTGTCGCGGGTCGAACACCCGAAGATGCCCGGCCGCCGCATCCGCCTGGCGCAAGAGATGACCGAGGCGCTGTTCGAGGACATGCGCGACCTGCTGCGCGACTAGCGCCTAGGCCGCGGCGGCGATCAGCCCGTCGACATGTACCGCCGCCGCCTCGGCCAGGGCCTCCAGGTTGTAGCCCCCTTCGAGGCACGAAACGAGCCGCCCGCCGCAGACCTCACCCGCCAGCGCCGCGACCTGATCGGTCAGCCAGCGGAAATCCTGCGTCTCAAGCGAGATCGAGGCCAGCGGATCGTCCCGGTGCGCGTCAAATCCCGAGGACAGCAGGATCAGCTCGGGCGCGAAGCTCCGGATCTTCGGCAGCACCTGCTGGGTGACGATCATCCGGTAGACCTCACCATCCGTCCCGGCCGAGAGGGGAATGTTACGGATGGTGTCATGCGGCCCGAATTCGTCCCGGTTGCCGGTGCCCGGGTAGAGCGGCTGCTGGTGGGTCGAGATGAACAGGATGCGCGGATCGGACTGCACGAGGTCCTGCGTGCCGTTGCCGTGGTGCACGTCGGGATCGAAGATCGCCACGCGCTGCAGGCCGCGCCGTTCCAGCGCGTGCTTGGCGGCAAGGGCGACATTGCCGAACAGGCAAAAGCCCATGGGGCTTTCCGTCTCGGCGTGATGGCCCGGCGGGCGGGTGGCGACGAAGGCGTTGTCGGCGCGCCCGTCCAGCACCGCATCCACCGCGGCAATCGCCCCGCCGGCAGAGCGCAGCGCGGCGCGGTAGGAACCGGGCGACATCCAGGTGTCGGGATCCATCTGCACCTGCCCCTCGGCGGGCTCGGCCCCGCGCACGCGGTCGATGTAGCCCTGCGGATGACAGAGCAACAGGTCGGCCTCTTCCGCCAGGGGCGCCTCGTGACGGTCCAGCGCCTTGCCCTCCAGCGCCGAGAGCACGCGGGACAGCCGCGCGACCTGTTCGGGGTGGCCCTCGGGGGTCAGGTGGTTCAGGCAGTCGGGATGGGTAAAGAGCGCAGTGGTCATGGGGCCTTCCTGTCAGACGTCGGCGCGGCGGAGGTCCCCTCCGGCCGGCATGTGTGCGGCAAGCTGATGCGAGACGGGGGCGCCCGTCAATCCGGCAAAGGCAGATCCTGCGCGCGCCGGGGCGGCGGTCAGTCCGGAGCCAGCATGTAGCCCGCGCCGCGGATGGTCTGCAGGTAGCGCGGCTGCTTCGGATCGGCCTCTATCTTGCGGCGCAGCCGGGTGATCTGCACGTCGACGGCCCGTTCCTGCGCGCCGGGCTGGTCGCCGCTGGCGCCGCGGCCCAGTTCCTCGACAAGCTGCTGGCGCGACAGGGGTTCGCCGGGGTGGGCCGAGAAGATCCGCATCAGCTGCACCTCTGTTGCCGTCAGCCGCACGGGGGTATCGCCCGACCACAGCTCTCCGCGGTCGATGTCGTAGCGCACCGCGCCGAGATGCAGCACCTTGGGCAGGTTGCGCGCGGCGGGCATGTCGGGCACCCGGCGCAGAATGGCATTGATCCGCAGCGACAGCTCGCGCGGCTCGAAGGGCTTGATCAGGTAGTCGTCCGCCCCGGCCTCGAAACCGCGAATGCGGTCCTCTGTCTCGCCCCGGGCGGTCAGCAGCAGGATCGGCGTGCGGATCTCTCCGCGCAGGCGTTCGGTCAGGGTGATCCCGTCCTCGCCCGGCATCATCACGTCCAGCACGATCAGGTCGAACTCCAGCCCCGCCAGCAGGCGGCGCGCATGGGCCGCATCGCGCGCCGTCGAGACAAGGAACCCCTGCCGCTTGAGGAAGCGGGCCAGCAGATCGCGGATCCGCTCGTCATCGTCGACGATCAGCAGATGCGGATCCGGGTCGCTCATGGGGTGCCCTCGCGCAGGGCGGCGTGGGACTTGC
>NZ_AFPM01000294.1 GCF_000220565.1 Oceanicola sp. S124
CCGGGCCCCCTGCGGGCCCGCGCCCCCTGTCGGCCGACCGGACAGCGACCCGAAAATACCCATGTCCCTGATCCTCGCCTTCGACACCTCCGCCCCGCATTGCGCCGCTGCCCTTCTCGACGGCGAAACCCTCGTCGCCGAGCGGCACGAGCCGATGGCGCGCGGCCAGGCCGAGCGCCTCGTGCCGCTGCTGGAAGAGCTGCTCACCGAAGCCGGGCGCAGCTGGTCCGACCTCGCGGCGCTGGCGGTCGGCGTCGGCCCGGGCAATTTCACGGGCATCCGCATCTCGGTCGCGCTGGCGCGGGGGCTGGCGCTTGGCCTGAAGGTGCCCGCCGTCGGCGTCACCGGCTTCGAGGCCCTGGCCCATGGCCGGCCGCGCCCGCTGCTGGCCACCCTTCCGGCCCCGCGCGAACAGCTCTACGGGCAGGTCTTCACCGAGGGCGCCGCCCCGGGCGAGGCGCAGCTCTTCGCCGCCGAGGCCCTCTCCGCCGCGCTGCCGCCCGAGGGCTGCCTGCTGCTCGGGGCCGCGCCCGGCGCTGAGCCCGCGCCGCAGAACCCCGCGCCGCTGATCGCCCGCGTCGCCGCCAGCCGCCTCGGCCAGCCCGGGCAGCAGCCGCAGGCACCCGCGCCCTTCTACCTTCGCCCCGCCGATGCCGCCCCGCCACGCGACGCCCCGCCCCGGATCCTGCCGTGAACGCGCCCGACCCGGTCGCCCTGGCCCGCCTGCACGCCGCCTGTTTCACCACCCCGCGTCCCTGGAGCGCCGAAGAGATCGCCCAGCTGGCGGGCGACGATGCCAGCTTCCTGCTGCATCGCCCCGAGGGCTTCCTGCTTGGCCGGCAGATCCTGGACGAAGCCGAGATCCTGACCCTTGCCGTCGATCCCGCCGCGCGCCGGCAGGGAACCGGCCGCGCGCTGGTGGCTGCCTTCCTAAGCGAGGCCCGTCGCCGGGGCGCCGCGACGGCGCTGCTGGAGGTCGCCGCGGACAATGGACCGGCCATTGCCCTCTACGAGGCGTCGGGCTTTCGGCGCAGCGGTCGCCGCCCCGGCTACTACCGCACCCCCGAAGGCCTGAGAAAAGACGCTGAAATCATGAGCATCGCCCTCGGGTGACCCCCCGTCGCATCGCGTTTTTCCCTACCAAACGGTCAGAGAATGCTATTGACCACCCTCAGCCGCTCTGTCCTAAATCGTGAGGATCACTGAGATCTGACGCAATGGCCGCAGGCCCCGTCCGGCAGAGACGGCCAAGCAACTGGGAGACCCAAATGACCCTGATGACCAAGATCCTCGGCGCCGCCGCAACCGGCCTGGCGCTGACCGCAACCGCCTCCTTCGCCGACCCGGCGCTGATCTACGACCTGGGCGGCAAGTTCGACAAGTCGTTCAACGAAGCTGCCTTCAACGGCGCAACCCGCTGGGCCGCAGAGACCGGTGGCGAGTTCAAGGACATCGAGCTGACCTCGGAAGCCCAGCGTGAGCAGGCCCTGCGCCGCTTCGCCGAACAGGGCTTCTCGCCGGTCATCACCACCGGTTTCTCCTTCTCGACCCCGATTGCCAACGTGGCCGGCGACTACCCCGACACCAAGTTCGTCACCATCGACGGCTGGGTCGACCCGGAAGCCAACCCCAACGTCCTGTCGATCGGCTTCTCCGAGCATGAGGGCTCCTACCTGGTCGGCATGATCGCCGCCGCGGGCTCCGAATCGGGCACCGTCTCCTTCGTTGGCGGCATGGACATCCCGCTGATCCGCAAGTTCGCCTGCGGCTATGCCCAGGGCGTCAAGGCCGTGAACCCCGACGCCACCGTCATCGCCAACATGATCGGCACCGACCCGAGCGCGTGGAACGACCCGGTCAAGGCCTCCGAGCTGACCAAGGCACAGATCTCGCAGGGCTCCGACGTGATCTTCGCCGCGGCCGGCGCCTCGGGCCTCGGCGTGCTGCAGACCGCCGCCGATGAAGGCGTCTACGGCATCGGCGTGGACAGCAACCAGAACTACCTCTACCCCGGCGCGATCCTGACCTCGATGCTGAAGCGCGTGGACAACGCCGTCTACGACGCGATGACCGCAGGTGCCGATCTGGAAACCGGCGTGCAGGTCAAGGACCTGTCCAACCGTGGCGTCGGCTTCGCGCTGGACGGCTACAACGAGACCCTGGTCGACTTCGACACCCTCTCGGCCGTCTATGCTGCCGCCGGCGACATCGTTTCGGGCGAGATCGAAGTGCACGACTACGCGGTCGACAACACCTGCCCGGCCGTGGAATTCTGATCGGGCCGGCGGGGCACCCTGCCCCGCTCCACTTTGACAGGGGCCGCGGCCAAAGCGGTCCCTGTTTCCTTTCACGGGAAGCCGAACATGACTGCAGCAGCCTCCGAGAGTCTCCATCCGGCCATCGAGCTGAAGGGCATCTCGAAAGCCTTCGGCCCGGTCCAGGCCAACAAGGACATCTCCATCCGCGTCATGCCGGGCACGATCCACGGCATCATCGGGGAGAACGGCGCGGGCAAATCGACCCTGATGTCGATCCTCTACGGCTTTTACAAGGCCGACGCGGGCGAGATCTTCATCAACGGGCAGAAGACCCAGATCACCGACAGCCAGGCCGCCATCGCCGCCGGCATCGGCATGGTCTTCCAGCATTTCAAGCTGGTCGAGAACTTCTCGGTGGTCGAGAACATCATCCTCGGTGCGGAAGAGGGCGCCTCGCTGCGGCCCTCGATCGCCAAGGCGCGCAAGTCGCTGAAGAGCCTGGCCGAGGAATACGAGATGCACGTCGATCCGGACGCGCTGATCGAACATCTTTCCGTCGGGCACCAGCAGCGGGTCGAGATCCTGAAGGCGCTCTACCGAGAGGCCAACATCCTGATCCTGGACGAACCGACAGGCGTGCTGACCCCGGCCGAGGCCGACCACCTGTTCCGCATCCTCGACAACCTGCGGCGTGAGGGGAAGACGATCATCCTGATCACCCACAAGCTGCGCGAGATCATGGAAATCACCGACACCGTCAGCGTCATGCGGCGCGGCCAGATGACCGCCACCGTGAAGACCGCCGAGACCAGCCCCGAGGAGCTGGCCGAGCTGATGGTGGGCCGCAAGGTGCTGCTGCGCGTCGACAAGGAACCGGCCACGCCCGGCGAGGTCGTTCTGTCGGTCGACAACCTGAAGGTCGTCGACGACAAGGGCGTCGAGCGCGTGAAGGGCATCTCCTTCGAGATCCGCCGGGGCGAGATCCTGGGCCTCGCGGGTGTCGCCGGCAACGGCCAGTCCGAACTGATGCACGTCCTGGGCGGCATCATGGACGGCACCGGAGAAATCACCATGCTGGGCGCGAGCCTGCCGCTGTCGGGCAAGGGCTCGGACGGCGCGGCGCGGCGTGCGGCCTCGATCGGCAACGTGCCCGAGGACCGGCAGCGCGAAGGCCTGATCATGGAGTTCACCGCCTGGGAGAACACCGTCTTCGGCTACCACCGCGATCCGCAGTGGCAGAAGGGCCCGCTGATGGACAATGCGGCGATCCAGAAGGAAGCCGCCGCCAAGATGGAGCGCTTCGACGTGCGGCCGCTGGATCCGAACCTGAAGGCGAAAAGCTTCTCGGGCGGCAACCAGCAGAAGGTGGTCCTGGCTCGCGAGATCGAGCGCAACCCCGACCTGCTGCTGGTCGGCCAGCCCACCCGGGGCGTCGACATCGGCGCCATCGAGTTCATCCACCAGGAAATCGTCCGGCTGCGCGATGCGGGCAAGGCGATCCTGCTGGTCTCGGTCGAGCTGGATGAAATCATGTCGCTGTCGGACCGTATCGCGGTGATGTTCGACGGCCAGATCATGGGCTTCCGCGATCCCGCCGCCACGGACGAGCGCGAGCTGGGCCTGCTGATGGCCGGGATCTCGGGCGAGCCCGACACCGATGACTTCAAGGCGGTCGAGGAAAACATGGCCGCCGTCCAACAAGGAGAGGCACCGAAACATGGATAGGATGCCTGTCTGGGCCGATGTGGTCCTGATCCCGCTGATCTCGCTGCTGCTGGCGGCCCTGCTGTCGGCCCTGGCCATCTGGGCCATCGGGGAAAACCCCTGGGAGGCCTTCTCGCTGATGGTCGACGGGGCGCTGATGCGGTCCTCGGGCTGGGGGTACACGCTTTACTACGCCACCAACTTCATCTTCACCGGCCTCGCGGTCTCGGTCGCCTTCCACGCCAAGCTGTTCAACATCGGCGGCGAGGGGCAGGCGATCATCGGCTCGCTCGGCGTGGCGCTGTGCTGCCTGTTCATCCCCTGGCCGCACTGGACGCTGGCGCTGCTCGGCTCGACCGTGGCGGCGGCGCTGTTCGGAGCCCTCTGGGCGCTGATCCCGGCCTATCTGCAGGCCGCGCGTGGCAGCCACATCGTGATCACCACGATCATGTTCAACTTCATCGCCGCCGCCTTCCTGAACTACGTGCTGGTCAACCTGCTGCGCCCCGTCGGCGCGATGGAACCCGCCTCGGCCACCTTCCCGGCGGCCACCAGCCTGCCCGACTTCCGCGACATCTTCGCCGGTGGTGAGGGCGCGCTGTTCCGCGGCTCTCCGGCCAATGTGACCTTCTTCGTCGCCCTGGCGGCCTGCGTGCTGGTCTGGCTGCTGATCTGGCGCACCAAGCTGGGCTACGAGATCCGCTCGCAGGGCTATTCCGAGAGCGGCGCCAAATACGCCGGCATTTCGCCCTTCCGCATCATCATCGTCGCGATGCTGATCTCGGGCGGGCTGGCGGGCCTCATGGGCATCAACGTCACCCAGGGCGAGGCCGAACGACTGATCCTCAACTCGGCCGAGGGCGCGGGCTTCATCGGCATCGCCGTGGCGCTCATGGGGCGCAACCATCCCTTCGGCGTGCTGCTGGCCTCGCTGCTCTTCGGCTTCCTCTACCAGGGCGGCGCCGAGCTGGCGATGTGGACCTCGATCCCGCGCGAGCTGATCGTGGTCATCCAGGCCCTCGTCATCCTGTTCACCGGCGCCATGGACAACATCGTCCGCTGGCCTCTGGAACGGGCCTTCATGGCCCTGCGCCGGGAGGGCTGAGGCATGGACGAGCTGATCACCTACCTGCCCCGCTTCATCGCGGCCTTCTCGATCCTGACCTTCGCGGCGATTTCGCCCGGGCCTGCCGTGGCCTTCCTGCTGGGCGTCTCGGCCTCGCGCGGGCGCGGCGCGGCGATGGTCGCCACCACCGGCATCGCCTTCGGATCGACGACGATCAACGTGCTGACCCTGCTGGGCGTCGGCCTGCTGCTGAGCCAGATCGCCTGGGCCATGGAAGTGCTGCGCCTGATCGGGGCGGCCTATCTCTGCTGGCTGGCCTGGGGCGCCTTCCGCAAGGCGATCCACCCGCCGAAGATCGAGGCGGCCCGGGTCGCCCCGGCCAGTGCCTCGCGGCTGTTCACGGCGGGCTACCTGATGCAGGTGACCAACCCCAAGGCCATCGCCTTCTGGCTGGCCATCGCGGCGGTCGGCGCAACGCAGGGCGGCTCGGCCCTGGTGATCGCGGCCTTCCTGGCCTGTTCCTTCGTGATCTCCTTCACCTGCCACGCGGCCTGGGCGCTGATCCTGTCCTCTGCCCCCATGCGGCGCACCTATGCCGCCGGACGGCGCTGGATCGAGGGGGCGCTCGGCGTCTTCTTCGCCTTCGCCGCCTTCAAGATCGCCACTTCGGAGAGCTGACCCATGGACCTGATGACGATCCTGCAGATCCTCGACTCCACCGTCCGCCTCGGCACGCCGCTGCTGCTGATGTGCCTCGCCGGGCTGTTCTCGGAACGCGCCGGCGTGGTGGACATCGGCCTTGAGGGCAAGGCCCTGGCCGCCGCCTTCTTCTCGGCCGCCTTCGCCTACTTCTACGGCTCGGTCTGGATCGGGCTGATGGCAGGCGTCCTGGCCGCCGTCGCCTTCTCGCTGATCCACGGGCTGGCCTCGATCACCTTCCGCGGCAACCAGCTGATCTCGGGGGTGGCGCTGAACTTCCTCGCCTCGGGGATGACGGTTCTGATCGCGCAGACCTGGTTCGCCCAGGGCGGCCGCACCCCGACCCTGGAGGCCGGGCGCTACAGCAACATCACCCTGCCCTTCGCCGACATGCTGCGCGACGTGCCCATTATCGGCCCGATCTATGCCGAGCTGATCTCGGGGCATTCGATCCTGGTCTATGTCGCCTTCCTGATGGTGCCGCTGTCCTGGTGGGTGCTCTACCGCACCCGCTTCGGCCTGCGCCTGCGCGCGGTCGGAGAGAACCCGGCCGCCGTCGACACCGCCGGCATCTCGGTGGCGCGGCTGCGCTTCGCGGCGATCCTGATCGCCGGGGTGCTCTGCGGCCTTGCGGGCAGCTACCTCGCCACCGGCCTGCAGGCGGGCTTCGTGCGCGAGATGACCGCGGGTCGGGGTTACATCGCCCTGGCGGCGCTGATCTTCGCCAAGTGGCGGCCCTGGTACTGCCTCTCGGCAACGATGCTGTTCGGGCTGCTGCAGGCCATCGCGCTGCGCTACCAGAATATCGACCTCGGCGCCTTCGTGATCCCGGTGCAGTTCATGAACGCCCTGCCCTACATCCTGACCATCGTCATCCTGGCGGGCTTCGTCGGCGCGGCCATCCCGCCGCGCGCCTCGGGTGAGCCCTACGTCAAGGAGCGCTAGCCACCCCGGTTTCGCCTGACCGGCCCGCGCCACGGCGCGGGCGGTTTCATCCCCCCCGAAGAACGCTACCGGCACCACCCGGCGAGAGATTTTTCACTGCACCCTCTCGCCGTCATTGCGGCGTTGCAGCAGGCGCGCTAGGAGAGATCATGCAGATCTACCTCCCCATCGCCGAGGTCTCCGTGAACATCTACCTGCTGCTGGGTCTCGGCGGCATGGTGGGGGTCCTTTCCGGCATGTTCGGCGTCGGAGGCGGCTTCCTGATCACGCCTCTGCTGTTCTTCATCGGCATTCCGCCGGCCGTGGCCGTTGCGACCTCTGCCAACCAGATCATCGCCTCGTCGGTGTCGGGACTGTTCGCCCATCTCAGGCGACGCAATGTCGACCTGCGCATGGGGCTGGTGCTTCAGGTGGGCGGGGTCGTGGGATCCGGCGCGGGCGTGGCGCTGTTCAACTACCTGAAACAGCTCGGCCAGGTCGATCTGCTGGTCAACCTCTGCTACGTGGTCTTCCTTGGTGCCATCGGCGGGCTGATGTTCGTCGAGAGCCTCTCGGCGCTGCGCCGCGCCAAGGGCGGCGGCACGGTCAAGAAACGCAAGCAACGCGGGCTGGTGCATACGCTGCCGCTGAAGATGCGCTTCCGCACCTCGGGGCTCTATATCTCGGTCATCCCGCCGCTGCTGGTCGGCGCTGCGGTCGGTGTCCTTTCGGCGGTGATGGGGGTCGGCGGCGGCTTCATCATGGTGCCGGCGATGATCTACCTGCTGCACATCCCCACCAAGGTGGTGATCGGCACCTCGCTGCTGCAGATCATCGTGGTGGCCGCCTTCACCACCTTCCTGCACGCGGTGACCAACCACACGGTCGATATCGCGCTGGCCCTCTTCCTGCTGATCGGCGGCGTCGTCGGCGCCCAGTTCGGCACCCGCATCGGCGCCCGCCTGAAGGCCGAGCAGCTGCGGATCCTGCTGGCCCTCCTGGTGCTGGCGGTCTGCTTCAAGCTGGCACTCGATCTCTTCCTGCCGCCGTCGGAAATCTACAGCATCGCGGAGGTGATATGACCCGCCGCCTGCTGCCCCCGCTGCTGCCGCTGGTGCTGGCAGCCCTGCTGAGCGCCCTGCCCGCCATCGCCCCCGCCCAGGGCGTCGCCTCAGGGGAGGGTGCCGGGGCCACCGCTCCGGCAGAACAGCTGGTGCTGGGCCTGTCGCAGACCCGGGTCGCGATCACCACCAACTTCGACGGCTCCGAGATCCTGATCTTCGGCGCGGTCAAGCGCGAGGCACCGCAGATCGACCCCGGTGCCGAGGTCGTGATCACCGTCGCCGGCCCGACCGAATCCATCGCCGTGCTGCGCAAGCAGCGCGTTGCGGGGATCTGGGTCAATACCGACCAGGTGACCATCCGCCAAGCCCCCAGCTTCTATGCCGTGGCAACCACGGCACCGCTGGAAGAGGTGCTGACCGCCACCGAGGACCTGCGCCAGCGCATCTCGATCCCCCGCGCCGTCCGCTCGATCACCTCGCGTGACGAGGTGACCGACGAGGATGCCTTCGTCGAGGCACTGCTGCGCATTCGCCAGCGTCAGGGGCTCTACCAGCTGCGCGAAGGCACGATCCGCTTCGACGAGCAGACCCTGTTCCGCACCCAGGTGCCCCTGCCCTCAAGCCTGCCGACCGGCGTCTACACGGTGAATGTCTACCTGCTGCGCAACGGGTCCCTGGCAGCACGTCACGAGACCTCGATCCGCGTCGGCAAGGTCGGGATGGAGCAATGGCTCTATGCCCTGTCGCGGGAACAATCGGTGCTCTATGCTCTGCTGGCCATCGTGGTGGCGGTCTTGTCCGGCTGGGGCGCATCCGAGATATTCCGGCTCCTGCGCCGCCAGTAACGGCACGGAGGTCTGCTGCGGCCCCGCGCCCTTGCCGCGGGTCCCGGCCATCAACGTTCTGCAAACACGACAGGCGGGCCTTCGCGGGGGCATCGAGCCCCCTTGCAGGCAGGGGGCCAAGCCCTCCTCGCCCGGCTTGCGGCGGCACGCCCGGACCGGACCGGAGAGCTCAGGCCGTGCCCGGCTCGAGGGAAATGGTGTGTTCGCGCAGCCAGGCCATGAAGCCGCGCGGATCGCTGGTCAGCCGTTCCATCGCCTCATCGCCGATCACGTCGCCGACGATGGGGGCCTGAGGCTTGTTCAGCGAATGCACGATCTCGTGCAGCAGCAGGCCCTGGCGCAGGGTGGCCGAAATCTGGTTGGCCATCTGATACCAACGCGAATTGGCGCCGGTGAAGCGGATCGGCACGACCCTGGCACCGGACCGGCGGATCATCTGCGCGGTGAAGACGTTCCACTCGGCCTCGATGGCCGGGCCGAACATGCGCTGCGAGCTGGCCACCACGCCCGAGGGGAAAAGCGCCACGATACCGCCCTCCTTCAGGTGCGCCATGGCCTTGGCGCGCATCTCGATCATCTTCTTCTGCGCTTCCGGGTCATGCGGGAAGGGCACCGGGATCATGTAGGAGGAGGCAACCTCGTCGATGCCGGTCAGCACGGAACGGGTCAGGATCTTGTAGTCGAGACGGCGGCGGCCGATCAGCTCGGCCAGGATCATGCCATCGACCATGCCATGGGGGTGGTTCGCCACCACCACAACCGGACCATCGGCCGGGATCTTCTGCAGCTGCGCCTCGGGGGTGACGACGGGAATGCCCATAACATCCAGGCAGGCCTTCCAGAAGGCCTGGCCCTGCGGCGCGCCCTGACGCTCGAACTTGCGGATCAGACGCAGGATCGTCAGCTTGCCGGTCAGCCACTCCAGCCCGAGAATGGCATTGCGCTGCATCGGGTTGTCGAAGGTATTGGAATAGGTCAGCGAACGGCGGTCGTACCTGGTAAAGGTCACCGGTTCCGACGCACCCTGGTGCGCGTCCCGCAACTGGTTCTGGCTCTGATCTACCAAGAGGTCACCTGTCCGTCGTCTTCCGGTCCTTTATAGCGTCATACGCATGGCACCAGAAGTTCCGTCGCTACATTTCTTCCCCGAAGCGGTCTGCAACCAGACGCTCCAGAGCATCGGCAAGGGCCGCAGCATCGGGCCCCGAGGTTTCGACCTCAATAGAGCTTCCCTTGCCCGCTGCCAACATCAAAAGGCCCATGATGGAATCGCCGCCGGTGGACATGCCGTCGCGG
>NZ_AFPM01000293.1 GCF_000220565.1 Oceanicola sp. S124
AATGACCGCGGCGGCGCTGGCGCCGCGACAGCCGGTTTGCTAGAAGATACGCAGTCCTACTAACTGGATTTGCGCAATCGGACGTCCCATGCAGCACCATCGTCTGAAGGTACTGGGCTTGCAGCCAGGCCGGGCCGGGACGCGCCGGATTTTCGGGCCGCTCGGACATCCGCCCGGGGGCAGGGGGCGGCTTGCCCGGGTCGGGGTGCCGATGTCATCCTGCCGCCGGCCGCTGATAGCCAGAGCTTCCCGCCGTTGCCCGCAGGCCGGGAACGGTTGCGTCCAGGGGCCGTCCTCCGCAATTCCCACAAGGTATCCGGCCCTGTCCGGGCAGAGGCGGGATGCGGTCGGATGTCGTGGTCATGCCTGCGTGAAGCGCATCCGCGCGGAGGGCGTGCCCGTTGCCTGTCGGATCAACGCCGCACCGGGGGCGGAGGCGCCCGGTGCGCGCGCGTGGATCGACCGGGTCCGCCTGGTCCCTGGCGTGCCCCGGGCCATGGCGCCGCCGAGCGTGCCGGAAAGCATGCCGGGCCGCGACCCGTTGCGGCACTGGCCGAGAGAAACCGCAACACAGGTCAGGCTGGCAGTCCAGCAGCCCTGACCGCCGACAAACCGTCTGGGGGGACGACGACTTGAAACTCCTGCTTTCCACGACGCGGCGCTCTCGTGCCAGGGCCATCCGCCATGCCCTGGCCCCGCTGGGGGTCGAAACCATGATCGCCGGCTTCGGGTCGGACCTGGTGGCCTGGGCCGATGCCATCCTTCCGCTTGAGGGGCGCGACATCTGCTATCTGCAGGCGGTCTATCCGCAGCTTGCAGGGCAGAAATTCCTGGCGCCCGACGCGGCGACTTTCGGGCTCTGCGAGGACAAGCAGGCGCTCAGCGACCGGTTGCAGGCGGCCGGTTTCGGCGACTGGCTTCCGCTGCCGCGCCAAGGGGCGGCAGCCGTGCGCAAGCCGCGTGTCAGCACCGGCGGGGCGCGGATCACCAGGGCCACCTACGAGACCGCCGGACAGGACCCCGCCTGGACCTGGCAGCGCTGGATTCCCGCCGAGGTCGAACATGCCGCGCATCTGCTGGTCGGCCCGGGCGGCGACATCGCGATGAGCCGCATGGTCAGCTATCCGCACCGCCCCGGCACCATGCGCCGGGGGCTGCGCGACGGCGGCGGCAAGGTGCAGCCCCTGCCGGGCGATCACCTCGAGGTCTTTTCGGCCATGCTGGCGCACCTGGGCTTCCGCGGCTTCTGCTGTTTCGACTATTTCGTCGAGGACGGTCGGCCGCAGGTGCTGGAACTCAACGGCCGTATCGGCGGCTCTCTGATGCGGATGCCCGGACCACTGGGGCAGGCCTACTGCCAGGCCCTGCGGCCTGATCTGACGGCGCAGTGGCCCGCGCCTCTCTGGCCCGCCTCGGTGCGCCAGAGCGAGGGGGTGCGGGGCCTTGCCGAGCAGCTGCGCGGCAGGGCTGCCGGTCTGCTCCGGGGGCGCGGCACCCGGGGGCTGCCGCCGGTCGCGCGCTGCCGGACGCCTCCCGCTAGGGAGGCCGCGCAAGCGGGCCGCCGCCTCTCGACAAATGGCCTCCGATGGGGGACAAGCCCGGGGACGACCCGGGGGACCGGGCGCAAGGTACAAAGGGGATCCGCGATGAAATTCACCCTCTCCTGGCTCAAGGAGCATCTCGACACCACCGCCTCCCTCGACGAGATCCAGGAGGCGCTGACCGACCTCGGGCTCGAGGTCGAAGAGGTGGTCGATCCCGCGGCGAAGCTGAAGGGCTTCAAGCTGGTCAAGGTGCTTGAAGCGGAACAACACCCCGATGCCGACAAGCTGCGGGTCTGCCGCGTGCAGACCGACGAGGGCGAGACGCAGATCGTCTGCGGCGCCCCGAACGCCCGCGCCGGCATCACCGCCGTTCTGGCAAAGCCCGGCATGTATATCCCCGGCCTCGACATCACCATCTCGGTCGGCAAGATCCGCGGCGTGGAAAGCCACGGCATGATGGCCTCGGAACGCGAGCTGGAGCTGTCGGACGAACACAACGGCATCATCGAGCTGGAGAACGGCGACGTGGGTCAGGAGTTCGCCGACTGGCTGGCGCAGAACGATCCCACCAAGGTCGATCCGGTGATCGAGATCGCCATCACCCCGAACCGTCCCGACGCGCTTGGCGTGCGCGGTGTGGCCCGCGACCTCGCCGCGCGCGGCCTCGGCACGCTGAAGCCGATGGCCGAGGTCTCGGTGGCGGAAACCGCCGGTCCCTCGCCGATCAAGGTCACCATCGACGAGAGCGCCAAGGACGGCTGCCACACCTTCGCCGGTCGCCTGATCAAGGGCGTCAAGAACGGCCCCTCGCCCGCCTGGCTGCAGGACAAGCTGCGCGCCATCGGCCTGCGCCCGATCTCTGCGCTGGTCGATGTGACCAATTATTTCACCTACGATCTGAACCGCCCGCTGCACGTCTTCGACGCGGCCAAGGTCTCGGGCGACCTGCGGGTCCACCGCGCCAAGGGCGGCGAAGAGCTGCTGGCGCTGGACGAAAAGACCTACACCATCCCTGCCGGCGTGCTGGTGATCTCGGACGACAAGGGCGTCGAGAGCATCGGCGGCATCATGGGCGGCGAGGCCTCGGGCTGCACCGAAGAGACCACGGACGTCTTCCTGGAAGCGGCCTTCTGGGACTTCATCTCGATCGCCGAGGGCGGCCGGGCGCTGAAGATCAACTCGGACGCGCGCTACCGCAACGAGCGCGGCATCGACCCGGCCTTCAACCGCGAAGCCCTGGATCGCGCCACGGCGCTGATCCTTCAGCTCTGCGGCGGCGAGGCCTGCGAGGCCGTGGTGGCGGGCGAGGCCCCCGACGTGTCCCGCGCCTACAAGCTGGACACCGCGCGGTGCTCCTCGCTGGTCGGCATGGACATCCCGGCAGAGGAACAGCGCGCCACGCTGGAGCGCCTGGGCTTCGTCATGGAAGGCGACATGGCCCATGTGCCCTCCTGGCGCCCCGATGTGCAGGGAGAGGCTGACCTTGTGGAAGAGGTGGCCCGCATCGCCTCGCTGACGAAGCTGGAGCCGAAGCCGATGCCGCGCATGGTGCCCGGTGTGCCGAAGCCGATCCTGACCCCGCTGCAGAAGCGCGAGCAGGTGGCGCGGCGCACGGCGGCGGCGCTCGGCTACAACGAATGCGTGACCTACAGCTTCATCGACAAGGCCTCTGCTTCGCTCTTCAACGGCGGCGATGACGCTACCATGGTCGCCAATCCTATCAGCTCGGAGATGAGCCACATGCGCCCCGCCCTGCTGCCCGGCCTGCTGCAGGCCGCGGCCCGCAACCAGGCGCGCGGCATGACCGACATGGCGCTCTTTGAAGTGGGCGCGGCCTGGCACGGCGGCGAGCCGGGCGAGCAGCACCTGCAGGTCTCGGGCATCCTCGTCGGCCAGACCGGCCCCAAGGATGTCCATGGCGCGGCCCGTCCCGTCGATGTCTTCGACGCCAAGGCCGATGCCGAGGCGATCCTTGCGGCCATCGGCGCGCCGGCCAAGGTGCAGATCCTGCGCGAGGGCGATGCCTGGTGGCATCCCGGTCGCCATGGTCGCATCTGCCTCGGCCCGAAGAAGATGCTGGCGGTCTTCGGCGAGATCCACCCCAAGGTGCTGGCCGAGATGGACGTGAAGGGCCCCGTCGTGGGCTTCACCATCTGGCCGGAAGAGATCCCGCTGCCGCGCAACACCGATGCCTCGAAGGGGGCGCTGGTGCTGAACGACCTGCAGGCGGTGGAACGCGACTTCGCCTTCGTCGTTGACGCCGGGGTCGAGGCGCTGACCCTGGTCAACGCGGCCTCCGGCGCGGACAAGGCGCTGATCTCGGATGTGCGGATCTTCGACGAGTTCATCGGCGGCAGCCTCGGCGAGGGCAAGAAGAGCCTGGCGATGACCGTCCGGCTTCAGCCCACCGAGGCGACGCTGAAGGAAAAGGAGATCGAGGCGATCTCCGCGAAGATCGTCGAGAAGGTGCAGAAGGCCACCGGCGGCACCCTGCGCGGTTGACGGAGCGCGGCGCGCTCTCCCCTGCGGGGGAGAGACGCCCCGCCCCCCGTCCCAAGAAGCCGGTCCCATGATCCCTTGGAGAGCACAATGAGCGATGATGACTACGTCTATGACGAGGTAAGCGGCGAGTGGCTGCCGGCCTCTGAACTGGCCGCCCGCGACGCGGTGCAGGTGGTCGATGCCCAGGGTACGCCGCTGGCCGATGGCGACGCGGTGGTGCTGGTCAAGGACCTGAAGGTGAAGGGCGCGGGCACGACGCTGAAGCAGGGCACGCTGATCAAGTCGATCCGCCTGACCGCCAATCCCGAGGAAATCGACTGCCGCCACCCCGAAATCCGCGGTCTCGTGCTGCGCACCGAATTCGTGAAGAAGAGGTAAGCCGATGCTGAGCGTCTACCTGTCCGGAGAGATCCACACCGACTGGCGCGAACAGATCACCGAGGGCGCCTCGGACCTGCCCATCCGCTTCGAGGGCCCGGTCACCGATCACGCCGCCTCGGACGATTGCGGCGTGGCGATCCTGGGTGCCGAGGACAACCCTTTCTGGCATGACCACAAGGGCGCCAAGGTCAATGCGATCCGCACCCGCATGGGGATCGAACAGGCCGACGTCGTCGTCGTCCGCTTCGGCGAGAAGTACAAGCAATGGAACGCGGCCTTCGACGCAGGCTACGCCGCCGCCCTCGGCAAGTCGCTGATCGTGCTGCACGCCCCGGAACACCGCCACGCCCTCAAGGAGGTCGACGGGGCCGCTCTCGCTGTAGCCGAGACGCCTGAGCAGGTGGTGCAGATCCTGCGCTACGTGCTGACCGGCAAGCTGCCCGCCTGAGGCTGGCCTGACATGCCTCCGGCGGGAGTGTTTTCAGCCTGGTGATGATGATGGGAGGGGGCCCGGAGAGGCTCCCTCCTTTTCCATTGGGAGCGTGGCGCGCTCTTCACGGAGAGGGAGGGAGCCTTCATTGCGCCCCGAAACGCGCATCACCAGGCTGAAAGTACTCCGGGGGTGAATTGAGCCCGCGAGGGCTCAAGAGGGGGCAGCGCCCCCTGGCCCCCTCTACGTCCCTGGGCTGCCTCTGGATGTCAGCGCGCCGGGATGTTCTTGCCGCGCTCGACCGCCGGGCGGGCATAGAAGCGGTCGAGATAGGGTTGCAGGTTCCTGAAGCTGTCCCATTCCAGCACCTCGCGGGCGCCGTAGAATTCGAGTCCGTTCAGCCAGGGCGCAATGGCGATATCGGCGATGGAGTATTCGCCGGCTACCCAGTCGCGGCCTCCCAGCGCGCCGTTCAGCACGCCGAGCAGGCGCTTGCCTTCGTTGATGTAGCGCTCGCGCGGGCGGGGATCCTCGATCTCGGCGCCGGCGAACTTGTAGAAGAAGCCGAGCTGGCCCAGCATCGGGCCGAGGCCTCCCATCTGCCAGAACAGCCACTTCTGGACCTCGTACTTGCCCGCGCCCTGGGGCATCAGCTTGCCGGTCTTCTCGGCCAGGTAGACCAGGATCGCGCCGCTTTCGAACAGGCCGATCGGTTTGCCGTCCGGGCCGTTCGGGTCGATGATCGCCGGGATCTTGTTGTTGGGGTTCAGCGAGAGGAACTCGGGGCTTTTGACATCGGCATCGGCCAGGGTGACCTTGTGCGCCTCATAGGGAAGGCCCATTTCCTCAAGCGCGATGGAGACCTTCACGCCATTGGGCGTCGGGAAGGAATAGAGCTGGATCACCTCGGGATTTTCGGCGGGCCAGCGGGCATTGATCGGGAAGCCTTCGGGGAACATGGGGATCTCCTGTTGTCCGTTTACCCCGATATAGGCGCCTGCTAGGGCGAAAGAACCGGCACCATGCGGGAAAGCGTGGATTTCTCGGTGCATGGGCGCAGAATGGCTGCGCGTGACCCATTAACCAGGACGACAGACATGTTGAAAGAATTCCAGGCCTTCATCGCCAAGGGCAATGTCATGGACATGGCCGTCGGCATCATCATCGGTGCCGCCTTCACCGCCATCGTGCAATCCATGGTCAAGGACCTGCTGAACCCGATTCTCGGCCTGATCACCGGTGGTCTCGACTTTTCGAACAACTTCGTCGTGCTTGCGGGTGATGCCAGCTATGACAGCCTCGCCGCCGCGCGCGAGGCCGGGGCCGCCGTCTTCGCCTATGGCGCCTTCTTCTCGGCGGTGATCAACTTCCTGATCGTCGCCTTCGTCGTCTTCATGCTTGTGCGCTACGTCACCCGCGTGAAGGACAAGCTGACCCGCGAGACCCCGCCCGAGACCCCCGCCGAGGCCAAGCCCGCCGGCCCGACCGAGCTGGACGTGCTGCTGGAGATTCGCGACCAGCTGAAGAAATCTGCCTGACCGGAATGGGGAGTCCGCCGCGCGGGCGGGCTCCCTGTTTTCCTGTCAGCTCAGAACCGGTAGCCGGCCCGCAGGCTGAGCGAGGTGGTCTCGGCTGCCAGGTAGTCGGAGCCGAAGTAGTAATGCCCCTCCAGCTCGCGGCGCGACAGCTCGGCGCCGAGGAACAGGCCCGAGGGCATCAGGTAGTCGACCCCCAGCCCGTAGATCTTGCCGTCGATCTCGATGCGGCTGCCGAACTCGCTCCAGTTGGCATAGCTGTAGCCCAGGAAGCCGTAGACCAGCACCTGCCCGGTGGCATAGCCGACACGGGCCTTCAGGTCGGCCACCCCTTCCAGTTCCGAACCCGGTGTCAGCTGCTCGGCGGGGCCGCCGCGCGTATAGGCGATCTCGGGTCCGAAGACGATGTTGCCGTAGGTGAAGTTGTGGCCCATGAACAGGCCGCCCTCGGTGGTCTCGGCAAGGTCATAGGGGAAGCTGGTGGTGCCGCCCTGATTGACGAAATTGTAGCTGGTCTCGCCGCTGCGGAAGGCTTCGGCCTTGAGACCGGCATAGGCCCCGGCCCAGGATTCGGCGGCAGGGGCCGCCTGTGCCGAGGCCACTGCAGTCATGCCGAGAACCCCCTGTGCCGCGATGGCCAGGGTGAGAGCGCCCTTGATGATGTGTTTCATGTCGTTTTCCGGTGTCTGTTGTCGATTTGCTTTCGCATCGCCGTCCCGACCCGGATGGCACGAACGACACGGCGCAGACTTTGGCCTATCCCGCTGCGCCACGCCAGCCCTGCGGGGCCCGTCCCTGCGGCAGGGCCGCAATTTTCGACCATCTGGGGAGTTCAGGGCACATGTACCGACGGGTCAGCCGGGCTGGGCTGGCTGCCTGCCGTTTCCGGCGCCATCCGGGCGGATCCGGTGACGGAGGGCCGGCGCCGGCCTTTCCCTTTGCCCGGCTCTGTGGTTCATGGAGGGCACCTGCGCCGCGCGCATCTGCGGCGCTTCAACTTGCACGGGGAGGCCGCGGGCGTGACGCTCGACCAGCTCGACAGATCCATCCTGCGGGTGCTGCAGAAAAGCGGGCGCACCTCGAACGCCGAGCTGGCCGACAAGGTCGGCCTGTCGCAATCGGCCTGCCACCGGCGGGTGCAGCGGCTGGAGGCAGAGGGTTACATCCGCGACTACGTCGCCCTGCTGAATGCACGCAAGATGCAGTTCGCCACCACGGTCTTTGTCGAGATCGGCCTTTCGGGCCAGGCGGACGAGCTGCTGGAGGCCTTCGAGACCGCCGTCGGCCGGGTGCCCGAGGTGCTGGAGTGCCACCTTATGGCGGGCACGGCGGACTACCTGCTGAAGGTCGTCGCCGAAAGCTCCGAGGATTTCGCCCGCATCCACCGGCAGAGCCTCGCGCGGCTGCCCGGGGTGCAGCGGATGCAGAGCTCTTTCGCACTGCGCACCGTGTTCAAGACAACTGCGCTGCCGGTCTGAGGCGGCGGGAAGGGGGCCGGATGACGGGTCTTGCGATCACATACTGGGGCGGATCGGGCACCATCGCGCTGACCGCGCGGGCCATCGCCGGAGCCGCGGCCGAGGCCGGCGCCGAAGTCTACCTGATGGATGTGCAGCATCCGGAAGACGTCGACTGGGACCTGCTGCAGCGGGCCGGTGCGATCCTGATGGGAAGCCCGACCTACATGGGCGGGGTGGCCGCGGGCTACAAGACCTTCCTCGAGGCGACCGGCAGCACGATCTGGCTGGAGCGGCGCTGGAAGGACAAGCTGGCCGGCGGCTTCACCTGCGGCATCCAGCAGGCCGGCGACAAGCTGGCGACACTGAAGTCGCTGGCGGTCTTTGCCGCCCAGCATGGCATGCTCTGGGTCGGGCAGGAGGTCATCGGCGCCCCGGTCTTCCCCGAGCGCGCCGGGCTGAACAGCTCGGGCACCTTCCTGGGGCTGGCGGTGGAACAGGCCGACGAGGGCCGCCTGCGCCCCGGCTGCGATGCCTCGGCGCGGCTTTTCGGCGCCCGTGTCGCCGGGTCGCTGGCCCGCTGGGGCTGAGGCCTCTCCGAGACCGTCCATGACGGCAAGGAAAAACCCCCGTGGCCAGGCCTCGGGGGTCGTCTTTTCGTGTCGGGTCTTCCGTGGAAGACGAAGCCTAGGACGAAGTTCTCAGAGGAGACCTTCGCGCTGTGCTTTCTTACGCGCCAGCTTGCGGGCACGACGGATAGCTTCAGCTTTCTCGCGCGCTTTCTTCTCGGACGGCTTCTCGAAATGTTGCTTGAGCTTCATTTCGCGGAAAACGCCTTCGCGCTGCAGCTTCTTCTTCAGGGCACGGAGCGCCTGATCGACATTGTTGTCGCGAACACTAACCTGCATGTGGTTGTCACCACCTTCCTAAGTTAAAGTTGCATAAGTTGCAGGAGGTGGCCGTATAGCAAGGCCCGCCCTATTTGTCCAGCAGGCGGGGTGGTCCCGGGCGCCGATAGCGGCGCGAGGGGGACGGATCCGCAGCGAAACCATCCCTGCGCGGGGGAAATCCCGCGACAGAGGCGAAGGAGAGCGCGATGAGCGAGACATTTGCATCCCCCGGCGAATCGGATCCTTCGGCGGCGGAACGGCTGCTTGAGGCGGCCTGCACCCATGTGCCCTTCGACGGCTGGAGCGAGACGGCCCTGCGCTCGGCCGCCGAGGATGCGGGCGTGGCGCCCGGCCTGGCGCGGGCGCTCTTCCCGCGTGGCGCCGTCGATCTGGCGCTGGCCTATCACCGCGCCGGCGATGCCGAGATGGCGCGCCGCTTCGCCGCCGAGGCCGCGGCGGGCGAACATGACGAGATGCGCTATTCCGACAAGGTCGCCCGCGCCGTCCGCCTGCGCCTCGAGATCGCCGACCGCGAACTGGTGCGCCGGGGGGCGGCGCTGTTCGCGCTGCCCCAGCATGCCACCGACGGGGCCAAGGCTGTCTGGGGCTCGGCCGATGCGATCTGGAGGGCGCTTGGCGACACCTCCGAAGATTACAACTGGTATTCCAAGCGGGCCACGCTGTCGGGGGTCTACGGCTCGGTCGTGCTGTTCTGGCTGGGCGATGACTCGCTCGACAACCAGGCCAGCTGGGAGTTCCTCGACCGGCGCATCGGCGACGTGATGCGCTTCGAGAAGACCAAGGGGCAGGTCATGGCCTCGCCGCTCGGCAAGCTGCTGGAACGCGGGCCGCTCGGCCTGCTGGGCCGGATCCGGGCGCCGCAGCGGGCGTCGGACCTGCCGGGCCATCAGAAGATCTGAGGCCCTTGCGATCCTGTCCGCGCGGCGTGACAATCCGGGTCAGCGAGACAAGGAAGGGGAGCGCCTGAAATGCGGGTGATCGAGATTGCAAGGCCCGGCGGGCCCGAGGTTCTGGTGCCGGCAGAGCGGGCCCTGCCCGAGCCGGGGCCAGGCGCGGTGCGCATTCGCGTGGCCTGGGCTGGGGTGAACCGCCCGGACGTGGCGCAGCGCTCGGGCACCTATGATCCGCCGCCCGGTGCCTCGGACCTGCCGGGGCTGGAAGCCTCGGGCGAGATCGTGGCGATCGGCGAGGGCGTGCCCGAGGCCGCCCTTGGCGCGCAGGTCTGCGCCCTGCTGCCCGGCGGCGGCTACGCCGAAGAGGTCGTCACCCCCTACGCCCATTGCCTGCCGGTGCCCGAGGGCATGTCCCTGCGGGCGGCCGCCTGCCTGCCCGAGACCTATTTCACCGTCTGGGAAAACGTCTTCCGGCGCGGGCGCCTCAAGGCCGGCGAGGTCTTCCTGCTCCATGGCGGCTCTTCCGGGATCGGCACCACGGCGATCCAGCTGGCCCGCGCCTTCGGCGCCCGGGTCTTCGCCACCGCTGGCACCGCCGAAAAGTGCCAGGCCTGCCTCGACCTCGGCGCCGAGCGGGCGATCAACTACCGCGAGGAGAATTTCGTCGAGGTGCTGGCGCAGGCGGGTGGCGCCGAACTGATCCTCGACATGGTCGGGGGCAGTTATATCCCCCGGGACATCAGGGCGCTGAAGCTGGAAGGGCGGCTGGTGATGATCGCCTTCCTCGGCGGGCCGAAGGCCGAGGTCAACTTTGCCCAGGTGATGATGAAGCGGCTGACCGTGACCGGCTCGACCCTGCGGGCCCAGTCCGATCAGGCCAAGGCGGAGATCGCCGAGGGGTTGCGCGAACATGTCTGGCCGCTGCTGGCCGCGGGGCGCGTCGCGCCGGTGATCGACAGCAGTTTCCCGCTGGCCGAGGCCGCCGCCGCCCATGCGCGGATGGAAACCTCGGACCATATCGGCAAGATCGTCCTGGAAGTCGCGGGCGGGTAAGGCCCGTGCCGGACGGATCCCCCGCCGGAACTTGCACCTGACCGCGGGGCTGCTCGTCCATAGGGGCGCCTCTCTGGCGCCCCTGCCGTCGCGCGGTCCGGCCTACTTGTCGTAGCTGGCCAGGCCGGTGAAATCCAACGTGCCGAGGATCGCGGTCATCTCCTCCGCCGAGGCGCTGCCCGAGGCCTGCACCAGCACCCGTCCCGCGACGAGACCCGAGATTTCGCCGCTCTGGTTGACCATGCGCTGGTCACCGAATTCGACCAGCTCGCCCATCATCGCCATCATCTGCGGATTGCCCAGCATGCCCGCCATGGAGATCACCATGGGGTTGTCGGCGGCCAGTGTCAGGGTGAAGCTATCGCCAGAAGGGCTGGTGTAATCGGCGGCGGCGGTGCTGCCGCCCATACCCATCATCGCCATGCCCTCATTGGCGCTCTCGTCGATCTCGCGGGTCCAGCCTTCCGGCGCCTCGGGCAGGAAGCGGCCCAGCTTGCCGGCCTGCAGCGC
>NZ_AFPM01000292.1 GCF_000220565.1 Oceanicola sp. S124
CAGGGCGGCGACGGCGCGGATTTCGACCTTCAGTTCGGGCCGGCTGAGGCCCGAGCAGCCGATGATCGACCAGGCCGGGTAGGGCGCCTTGATGTACCTTGCCTTGGCCTCCATGAAGGCGGGCAGGGTCTGTTCGATATCGACGTGATAGCTGGTGACGTCGACGAGGTCGCTCAGGTCCAGCCCGGCGATCCGCAGCAGCTCCTGGACGCGCTTCAGGGCCCATTCGGTCTGATCCGCGACACTCTCGGGGGCGGTGCCGTCGGGGCGGGCGCCGACCTGGCCCGAGATGAACAGGAAGCCGCCGGATTTCACCGCCGGAGAGAAGCCGTATTTCTCGAAGGCGGCGCGGTAGCCGTCGAACATCTCGTTTCCTGCGGGGATTTGCAGAACTTCCGACGTCATGATCCTGGTCCTTCCTGAGGGTATCGGGCCCGCTCGGGCGGGCGGGTTGTCTGGCGCCGGGGCATGGCGATCCAGTCGCGCCTGGCCTGCTGCATGAAAAAGGCCCGCTCGGTCAGAGCGGGCCTTTCCATCCTGTCGGCGTCTCAGCCCAGCTCGTTCATCCGCTCCAGCGCGGCCTTCAGCTTGGCCTCTTCATCCTGGCGGGCGTCGAGGTTCGCCTGCGTCTCGGCGACGACCTCGGCCGGGGCGCTTTCGGCGAACTTGGGGTTCTTCAGGCGCCCGGCGAGGCCGCCGATTTCCTTCGCCAGCTTCTGGAGGGACTTCTCCAGCCGCGCCTTCTCTTCGGCCACGTCGATGATATCGGCCAGCGGCAGGCCGAAGGTCGCGCCCTCGGCGGGCAGGGTGATCGTGCCCTTGGGGAAGCTCTCGACCACCTCAAGATCGCCGACACGGGCCAGGCGTTTGATCAGCGTCTCGTTGCTTTCCCAGGCGGCGCGGGCGCTGTCCGAGAAGCCGGTGACCACCAGCGGCACGTAGAGCCCGGCGGGCACATGCATCTGGGCGCGGGCCGAGCGGATGCTTTCGATCAGCGCGATGGTCCAGTTCATTTCCGCATCGGCCTGCGCGTCGATCAGCTCGGGCCCATAGGTCGGCCAGTCGTTGTGGGCCAGCAGCCCGTCGCGCGGCGCGGTGGTCGACCAAAGCTCTTCGGTGATGAAGGGCATGATCGGATGCAGCATGGTCAGGCACTGGTCGATGACCCAGCCCATCACGGCGCGGGTCTCGGCCTGTTCGGGGGCGCTGTCATCCAGCAGGGGCTTGGCGAATTCGACATACCAGTCGCAGACCTTGCCCCAGACGTAGGCGTAAAGGCCAAGGGCGGCCTCGTTGAACTTGTAGGCGTCCAGCGCGGCATCGACCTCGGCGCGGATCTTGGCGGTCTCGCCGATGATCCACTTGTTCACCGTGGCACTGGCGACGGGCAAGTCCTTCGAGGGCGCACCGGCTTCGAAGACGCCGTTCATCTCGGCAAAGCGGGTGGCGTTCCAGAGCTTGGTGCCGAAGTTGCGGTAGCCCTTGATGCGTTCCTCGGACAGCTTCAGCACGCCGCCGATGGCCGCCATCGAGGCATTGGTCATGCGCAGCGCGTCGGCGCCGTATTCGTCGATGATTTCCAGCGGATCGATGACATTGCCGGTGGTCTTGGACATCTTCTTGCCCTTCTCGTCGCGGACGAGCTGGTGCAGGTAGACGGTGTGGAAGGGCTCCTTCTCGACCACGGCGAGCTGCATCATCATCATCCGGGCGACCCAGAAGAACAGGATGTCCTCGCCGGTGATCAGCACGTCGGTGGGGAAGTAGCGCGCCAGTTCAGGCGTTTCCTGTGGCCAGCCGAGGGTGCCGATCGGCCAGAGGCCGGAGGAGAACCAGGTGTCCAGCACATCCGCATCGCGCCAGATCGGGTAGATCAGCTTGGTCGGGTCCTGGGTGGCGGTGTATTCGGCCAGCGAGGCCGCCAGCGTGTGCTGGGCTTCCTTCTTGTCCGCGACCTCGACGATGCGGGCATGGGACAGCGGAGAGGGCAGGTCGGCGTTCAGGTCCTTGAAGCGCGAGAGCACGTCACCGACCTCGGCGCCGCAGGCCTCGACATCGCCCATGTGGACCATGTGCTCGTCGATGAAGAGGGTCAGCATGTCGACCAGATCGAGGTCGCCGTCGCCGCCCTCTTTCAGGGTGCCGAGGTCGATGCCGTACCAGACCGGGATCTGGTGGCCCCACCAGAGCTGGCGCGAGATGCACCAGGGCTCGATGTTTTCCAGCCAGTGGTAATAGGTCTTCTCGCCGCTCTCGGGCATGATCCTGGTGCGCCCCTCGCGGACGGCCTCAAGCGCGGGCTGCACGATCTGGGCAGAGTCGACGAACCACTGGTCGGTCAGCATCGGCTCGATCACCACCTTCGAGCGGTCGCCGAAGGGCTGCATGATCGGCTTGGCCTCGACCAGCGGCACGATCTCCTCGCCTTCCTCGCCCTCGGGGCGCTTGCCGCCGAGGCGGGCGTCGGACGCGGTGGTCATCACGGCGAGGCCTGCCTCGGTGATGTCGGCCACCACGGCCTCGCGCGCTTCGAACCGGTCCATGCCGCGGTATTTCTCGGGCACCAGGTTGAGGGTGTCGATCTCCATCTCGGTGGCATCGCTACCGGCGGCGATCTCGCGCGCGCGGGCAACGCAGGTATCATAGTCGTTGCCATCGGCGCGCATGTTGCCCGCCATGTCCATCAGGCGGTACATCGGCAGACCGCAACGCTTGGCGACCATGTAGTCGTTGAAGTCATGCGCGCCGGTGATCTTCACCGCGCCCGAGCCGAAGGAGGCATCGGGGTATTCATCCGTCACGATGGGGATCAGGCGATCACAGAGCGGCAGGTGCACCATCTTGCCGACGATGGGCGCGTAACGTGCGTCATCGGGATGCACCGCCACGGCGCCGTCGCCCAGCATGGTCTCGGGCCGGGTGGTGGCGATGGAGATGTAATCGCGTTCCTCCGAGAAGGTGACGTTCCCGTCCTCGTCCTTCTCGACATAGGTGTAGGTCTCGCCGCCCGCCAGCTTGTACTTGAAGTGCCACATGTGGCCCGCGACTTCGATGTTCTCGACTTCCAGGTCGGAGATCGCGGTCTCGAAATGCGGGTCCCAGTTGACCAGACGCTTGCCGCGGTAGATCAGGCCCTTGTCGTACATGTCGACGAAGACCTTGATCACGGCGTCATGGAAGTTGGGCGAGTTCTCGTGACCCGTGCGCGGATCGCCCGGGGCGCCGGCCATGGTGAAGGCGTTGCGCGACCAGTCGCAGGACGAGCCCAGGCGCTTCAGCTGGCTGATGATGGTCGAGCCGTACTGCCCCTTCCATTCCCAGACCTTTTCCAGGAACTTTTCGCGGCCCAGCTCGCGGCGGCCAGCGTTTCCTTGAGCGGCCAGCATCTTCTCGACCTGCAGCTGGGTGGCGATGCCGGCGTGATCCTGGCCGGGCTGCCAGAGCACGTCGAAACCGCGCATCCGGTGCCAGCGGGTCAGGATGTCCTGCAGGGTGTTGTTGAAGGCATGGCCCACGTGCAGCGCGCCGGTCACGTTGGGCGGCGGGATCATCACGCAGAAGCTGTCCGCGCCGGGTTTGGCGTTGGCTCCGGCCTTGAAGGCTCCGGCCTCTTCCCAGGCGGCAGAGATGCGCGGTTCCGCCTCGGCGGCGTCGAAGGTCTTTTCCATGGCCATCTGGCTTTTCCCGTATGACTGAGGGCGTCTGTTCTGGCCCGAGGGGATAGCGCAAGCCCGGCTGAAGGTGAAGCCCCGCCGCCCCGCGCGCGCCCCTGTCGGCCCGCGCGCTTCGGCCTTGCCGGTTCCTGAGGCCACGGACAGGGCGGTCGGCGGACCTCTCGGCAACCTGGCACAGGAAAACACGGCGGCGGCTCTGGACTATGCGGTTCGAAAAGATAGTCTCGCCCACGGGGGATGCCCCGCAGCCACCAGCGAAGGGAGCAGGGTCATGGAGAAGTTCGGAAAGAGCCAGTCGGTCGGTCGCGTCGAGGATGTGCGCTTCGTCACCGGGCAGGGCCGCTATGTCGATGATATCTCTCCCGAAGGGGCGCTGCATGCCTATGTCTTCCGCTCGCCGGTGGCACACGGAGAGATCACCTCGCTAGACCTGACCGAAGCGCGGCAGGCGCCGGGCGTGCACCTTGTGCTGTCCAGCACCGACCTGCATGCGGGCGGGCTGACCGGGGGGCTCTCGGCCTCGCTGGCGCCGAACCGCGATGGCAGCAAGGGCGCCGAGGTGCGGCATCCGCTGCTGGCCGAGGACCGGCTGCGCTTTGTCGGCGAGGCGGTGGCACTGATCGTCGCCGAGACCATGGACCAGGCCCGCGACGCTGCCGAGCTGATCGTGCTGGATCACGACGACCTGCCGGCGCAGAATTTCCTCGCCCCCCACGTGGCCGACCTGCATGACCACGTGCCGGGCAACCGCGCGGTCGACTATGCCATGGGCGACGCCGAGGCCACCGAAGCGGCGCTGGCGGGGTCGGCCCATGTGGTGCGCGCCGAGGTGGCCGACAACCGCGTCATGGTGGTCTCGATGGAGCCGCGCGGCTGTTTCGCCGAATGGGAGGGCGACCGCCTGCACCTGTGCTTCGGCGGCCAGGGCGTCTGGGGCGCCAAGAAGGAGCTGGCCTCGCTGTTCGGCCTGCCGGCGGAGCAGGTGCGCGTGACCCATCCCGATGTCGGCGGTGGCTTCGGCATGAAGGCCAAGACCTATCCCGAATACGTGCTCTGCGCCTTCGCCTCGCGTGAGCTGGGCCGCCCGGTGCGCTGGATCGCCGACCGGACCGAGTCGATGCTGGCCGACAACGGGGCCCGCGATCTGGTGCACGAGGTGGCGCTAGGCTTCGATGCGGATCTGAGGATCACCGCCTATCACGTGAAGACGAAGTACAACCTCGGCGCCTACAATTCCAACTTCGGGCAGATGATCCAGAGCCATCTCTTCGCCCGCGTCCTGACCGGTGTCTACGACATTCGCACCGCTCTGCTCGAGGCCGAGGGCTACTACTCGAACACCGCGCAGACCGATGCCTATCGCGGTGCCGGCCGCCCCGAGGCGATCTACCTGATGGAGCGGACGATGGACTATGCCGCCCGCCAGCTGGGCATCGACCCCTGGGAGCTGCGCCGCCGCAACTTCATCGCCACCGACCAGTTCCCCTATGAAACCGTTTCGGGCGAGAGCTACGACGTGGGCGATTTCCCCCGGCTGCTGGATGCCGCCGCCCAGGCCTGCGACCTGGCGGGCTTTGCCGGTCGGCGGATGGAGTCCGAAAGCCGCGGAAAACTGCGCGGCTTGGGACTTTGTTATTACATCGAGTCCATTCTGGGGGACCCTTCGGAAACCGCGAAGGTCGAATTCAACGCCGACGGCACGGTGAACATCTACGTGGGCACCCAGTCCAACGGCCAGGGGCACGAGACCGTCTATGCAAAGTTCCTCTCTGACCAGACCGGCATCCCGATGGAGCTGATCCGCGTGGTGCAGGGCGACAGCGACCGCATCGCGACGGGCGGCGGCACCGGGGGCTCGCGCTCGGTCACGACGCAGTCCAACGCCACGCTGGCGGTGGCCGCGACCATGGTGGAACGCTTCACGGAATTCCTCGCCCAGAAGATGGAGGTGGCGCCCGAGGATGTCTCCTTCGACGACGAGGCCTTCCGCATCAAGGGCTCGAACGCGGCGCCGACGATGATCGACGTGGCCGAGATGGCCCGCGAGGCCGGGCGCCCCGAGCTGCTGGTGCACGAGGAGCAGGCGAAGCTGCCGGGCCGGTCCTACCCCAACGGTGCCCATGTCGCCGAGGTCGAGATCGACCCCGAGACCGGGCAGGTGACCCTGGACAGCTACACGGTGGTCGACGATTTC
>NZ_AFPM01000291.1 GCF_000220565.1 Oceanicola sp. S124
CGGCGGAACGGGGATGACGGGGCGGACCCCGGCATCGCGGGTCGCCGCATTGATCCCGCGCCAGCCCGGCAGCGTCAAGGGTTCATCGGCCCGATGGCTGCGGAGCGGGTGCCGGGCGGCGGGGGGCCGGCTGCGACGGGCCCGCCCGCGCGCCGGATCGCATGCGGGTGCCGCGAAATCGCCCCCCGCATCGGGCCCGGAAAGCGGGTCGTGAATTCGGGCGGTGAAATCGAGCTGGGGAATTGACCCGGCGACCCGAGCGGGGGAAACATCCCCGGAAATGGAAGCACGGACGGGCCGCGACGGTCCGGCGGAAGGCCCGGGCGCAAGACCCGGAGAGAGCGAGTAGGGCAAGTGGCACGCGGCGCGATTACGGGATTTGTCTGGGGCACCCTGCTGTCCGGCGTTGCGGTGGCGACCGCCTCGCTGACCACGCCGCTGCCGGGGCTGGCCCCGTCGCCGGCAGAGGCGCCGCGCGCACCGCAAGCGGAGGCGCCTGCCGCTGCGCCTGCGCCAGAGGGAGCGCCCCTGGATGCCCCGGCGGCGTCGGATCTTTCCGCCCCCGAGGTGTCAATGGACCCGGCAGCGGCCGAGACGCCGCCCCCCGGGGATCCCGAGCCCGCGCCCGCCGCGGACGCGACCATCGGCGACGCGCCTGCTTCGAGTATCGACGAGACTCCTCTTGCCGGGGGGGAAGGTCGGGACGCAGCCGCCGAGGCCCTTTCGGCCCCGAAAGCCCCCTCGGAGCCGACCCCGGCTGAGGCGTCTCCGGCAGAGGCGCCATCCGCAGATCTGGCCCCCGGAGCGGATGCCTCGTCGCTTGCTGCGCCTGAAGCAGAGGCCGGGGCCGCGACCGACATCATGCCCGACGAAGGTCGCGCGCCGCTGCCCGACGACCCGGCGCCTGTCGCCGATGACCCGGAGGTGATCCTCGAGGGGCTGAGCCCGGTGGTGCCGCCGCTGCCCTCGGTCGAAGCCGCGGAAGGGCCCGGGCCCGGTGCCGCGCCCGCAACGACAGGCGAGCTTCCCCCGACCGGCTTCCCCGCCGGAGACCTGGACGCGCTGGACCGCGCCCCCGGGATCGACAGCGCCGAGGTCGCCCCGGCTGAAGAGACGGCAGACGCAGAGCTGGGGTCAGAGCCGCCGGCCAGCCTCGTCAGCCCGCGCCTTCCGCAGGTCGGGGCAGGCGCCGTGGCCCCGGACGGGTCGGAGGCTGCGCGCCTTCCCGGGCAGGCCCCCGGGGCGCCGCTGGTTGGCGCAGGGACGGGTGATGCAGGGGCCGACGCGGCCGGGCAGGACCTGCCGCCGATCAGGGCCTATGCCGCCGACTACGATGCCTCGGACCCGCGCCCGCGCATGTCGGTCGTGCTGATCGACACCGGCGACAGCCCGGTGACCTTCAACGCCCTGCGCAGTTTCCCCTATCCGCTGAGCTTCGCGCTGGATCCCTCGCGGCCCGACGCGCTGGAGGCGATGCGGGCCTACCGGGATGCCGGCTTCGAGGTGCTGCTGCGCAGTGACCTGCCCGAAGGCGCCCGGCCCGCCGATGTCGAGACCTCGACCCAGGCCTGGAGCCAGGCGCTGCCCGAGGCGGTGGCGCTGATCGAGGCCGCGCCGGGCGGGCTGCAACGGGGGCGCGAGACCTCGGAGCAGCTGGCCGAGGTGCTTTCGGCCGAGGGGCGCGGGCTGGTGCTTTACCCCGAGGGCCTGGATACCGCGCGCAAGCTGGCCGAGCGCGAGGGCGTGCCGGCTGCGACGCTGTTCCGCGATTTCGACGCCCAGGACGAGGATCCCAAGGTGATCCGGCGCTTTCTGGACTATGCGGCGCTGAAGTCGGACCAGGAAGGCGGGGTGATCATGGTTGGCCGGCTGCGCCCCGAGACGGTCTCGGCGCTGCTGGTCTGGGGGCTGGCGGACCGGGCCAGCCAGGTGCAGCTGGTGCCGGTGTCGGCCGTGCTGACGGGGCGGTGACGGCGCCCTGTTGCCGCCGGGCCGGTGATCCGGAGGAATGGCCCGCTGCGCGGCCCATGCGCCATGCTGTCGCCGCGCCCTGCCGGGCGCGGGGCACCTGATCGGCGGCGGCCTGCATTCGGTCTGGCTGAGCGCCGGCGGCGGGGGCGGGCATTCCGGCGACCCCGGGCTGGTCTTTCCCTGGTGGAGCTTCACCAAGACCGTGATCGCGGTCTGTGCCCTGCGCGCCGCCGAGAGGGGACGTCTGGACCTCGACGCCGTGCAGCAGGGCTTTTC
>NZ_AFPM01000290.1 GCF_000220565.1 Oceanicola sp. S124
GCGGCTCGTTCAGCATGTAGTAGGCGTCCGGGCAGCAGCACCGCGACGGTGCCAGCGGCGGCGATGGCCGCAACGTCTTCCTCGGTGGCATATTCGAAATGGTCGACTGACAGCGCCCTGTGGCGCGCCGCAAGCAGGGCCCCGCCCGAGCGGGTCATCTGTTCGGTGTGCAGCTTCACCGGCAGGTCCAGTTCGGCGGCGACGTCGAACAGCGGCGCGATCTCCTCGGGCGAGAAGGCGATGCCCTCGCAGAAGGCGTCGACCGCATCGACCAGCCCCTCGGCATGGGCCGCGCGCAGCCCGGCGATGGCCACCTCGCGGATATAGCCCTGTCGGTCGTCCTGGTATTCGGGAGGCAGGGCATGAGCGGCCAGCCAGGTGGTGCGCAGGCGGAAGGGCCGCAGCCCGGCCAGCCGCCGCGCGGCCCGCAGCATCCGCAGCTCCGTCTCGATATCCAGCCCGTATCCCGACTTGATTTCGACGGTAGAGGTCCCCTCGGCCAGCAGCGCATCCAGCCGCGGCAGGGCCTCGGCGACCAGCTGCGCCTCGTCGCGCGCACGGGTGAAGCGCATCGAGGCCCTGATGCCGCCGCCCGACCGCGAGATGTCCGCGTAGGACACACCTTCCAACCGCGCCTCGAATTCGTCCGAGCGATCGCCGCCGAAGATCAGGTGGGTGTGGCAGTCTATGAACGAGGGCAGCACCAGCCGCCCCCCCAGATCCGTGACCTCGGCGCCGCCGGTCGGCAGGTCAGGCCCCACCGCCACGATCCGTCGCCCCTCGACGGCAATCGAGACCAGGGCCTCGACCCCCACGATCCGAGCATTCGTCCAGATCCTCTGCGCCATCCGCCACTCCTCCGGGAGATCCATCGCCAGCCTAATTAAGTATATACATAATCGGAGCCGCCTGGCCAGTATCTTTGAAGCCCACGCCCGACGAGGGACCAAGCGAGAGGACAGGGCCACCTGGCAGAGACGACCTGGAGCGGCAGCATTTGAGCAATGGCTGCTGAGCCTTTTCACTTCCGCCGGCCGCATGTTCTGCAGATGATGAGCGCAATCCCCCGAATTCAGGCGGGCACAACTGTCCTATCCCGGCCACTGTCCGCCTTCGCGCCGGAAGCACTTTGCGAAGAGGGGGCGTTTCCAAGACCGTCCAGCCAGTCGGGACAGCGACGCCACAAAGGAACAGCCCCCCTCTTCCGGCAGTCCACGCGTCTCTCCGCTTCGCCCAAGGCACATCTGTCCAGGCGAGGGTGCCTGATTGACGCGATCCAGCTTTCCCACCGGCTTTCATGACCCGCATCTCGCACACCCCAGCTGCAGCGTGGGGTGCCTGCCCCTGCAAGGACGACGTGCAGACCAAGGGCCCCGAGGCCCTCTGCGCCGTGCCGCCCGATCCGCGGCCCGTGCAGGGAGCGCTCGGAAGGCGCTGACGACCTGCGGCTCGGGCAGCTGCGCGAGCCTCTGTCGAGCGAGCAGGAGACGCGCATCCTGCTGCAGGCCGACCGCCCTCTGGGCCACCGCGACAAGGCGGTCGGCGGCAAGCTGGCCATCGACATCAAGTGGATGCTGAATCACGCCCCCGCGCTTGGGCAAAGGCCCGGAAAGAGGGAGATATTCGTTTTCTCTTTTCTCCCGTTTCCGGAACAACGCCCAACCCTGGCGGCAATACCGGAACGTTGGTCCTTATCTCCGGACCGCGCCTTGCCTGTTTCGGAAAATCGTTCTTAACAGAGCGCATCTTTCCCTTCGGCCAGGAGCATTCCCATGGTTCTCTCGACACCCTCCCGCCCCCGGTCCCTGCGGGTCATTCCGCGCAGCCTCGCGGCCGCAGCCATCGCGCTGTCCGGCCTCGTCAGCCCCGCCCAGGCGCAGGACCGCGAAATCCTCAACGTCTCCTACGACATCGCGCGCGAACTCTATGCCGCCCTGAACCCGGTCTTCGCCGAGAAGTGGCAGGCCGAGCATGGCGAGACCCTCTCGATCCAGCAGAGCCACGCCGGTTCCTCCAAGCAGGCCCGCGCCATTCTGCAGGGCCTGAAGGCCGACCTGGTGACCTTCAACCAAGTGCTCGACGTGCAGATCCTGGCCGACAACGGCTTCGTCGACGAGGACTGGCAGCAGGACCTGCCCAACAACGCCTCGCCCTACTACTCGCTGCCGGCCTTCCTTGTGCGCGGTGGCAACCCCAAGGGCATCGAGGACTGGGACGACCTGGTGCGCGACGACGTGTCGATCATCTTCCCCAACCCGAAGACCAGCGGCAACGCCCGCTACACCTACCTCGCCGCCTATGCCTATGCGCTGGACAAGTTCCAGGGCGATGACGCGGCCGCACAGGAGTTCGTCGGCAAGATCCTCCGCAACGTGGCGGTCTTCGACACCGGCGGGCGCGGCGCCACCACCAGCTTCGTCGAACGCGGACTGGGCGACGTGCTGATCACCTTCGAGGCCGAGGTCGAGAACATCCGCGCCGCAGAGGCCGAAGGCGCCTACGAGCGCGTCGTGCCGCCGGTCTCGCTGCTGGCCGAGTTCCCGGTCGCGCTGGTCCGCAAGGTGGCCGATGAACGCGGCAATACCGAAGTCGCCGAAGCCTACCTGGACTTCCTCTACAGCACCGAAGCACAGGAAATCATCGCCGCCTTCAACAACCGCGTGCATGACCCCGAAGTCGTCGAGGCCACCGCCGACCAGTTCCCCGAGGTGCGCCTGATCACCGTGGAAGAGGTCTTCGGAAGCTGGGCGGAAGCGCAGGAAACCCACTTCGGAGACGGCGGCACCCTCGACAAGGTGTTCCGCAACTGACAAGGGTTCAGGCCCGAAGACCGCCCCCTGCGCCCGACGCGGGGGGCATCGCCGTTTGAAGAGGTCCGCGATGCGCGCTGCCCGCCCCGCCCCGCATATCCTGCCCGGTTTCTCGCTTTCGCTGGGGATCTCGGTGCTGTTTCTCTGCCTGATCGTGCTGTTGCCGATCAGCGGGCTGCTCTGGCAACTGGGCGGGCTCGGCTGGTCGGACTACCTGCAGGTCATGGGCTCCGAGCGGGTGCTGACCGCGCTGCGGGTGACGGTCACCGCCGCCGCCGCCGCGACACTGGTCAACGGCGTCTTCGGGCTGATCCTGGCCTGGGTGCTCAGCCGCTACCGCTTTGCCGGGCGCGGCGTGCTGGATGCGCTGGTCGACCTGCCCTTCGCGCTGCCGACCGCCGTCGCCGGGATCGCCCTGGTGGCGCTCTATGACAAGTCGGGCTGGGTCGGCGGGCTGCTGGACCACCTCGGCCTGCAGGTCGCCTATACCTGGTGGGGCATCGTGATCGCGATGATCTTCACCTCGATCCCCTTCGCCGTCCGCGCCATCCAGCCCGCCATCGAAGAGCTGGACGCCGCCGAGGAAGCCGCCGCCCTGACCCTGGGCGCCAGTCCCTCGCAGCGCTTCCGGCTGGTGATCCTGCGCCCGCTGCTGCCCTCGATCCTGACCGGCGTCGGCCTGTCCTTCGTGCGGTCGCTGGGGGAATTCGGCGCGGTGATCTTCATCGCCGGCAACCTGCCCTACAAGACCGAGATCGCCTCGCTGCTGATCCTGATCCGGCTGGACGAATTCGACTACCCGGCCGCTGCCGCCATCGCCGGCACGCTGATGGCGGCCTCGCTTCTGCTGCTGGCGGCGATCAACATCGCCCAGACCCGGCTGCAAGCCTACCTGCGGACAGAGGCCTGACCCATGGCGCGTATCCTGCTGATCCTTCTCGCGACGCTCTTCCTGGCCCTGATGGTGGTGCTGCCCGTGGTGGCGATCTTCCACCGCGCCTTCGCCGAAGGCTGGGGCACCTACCTGGCCTCGATCCTCGACCCCGAGACCCTGGCCGCGATCCGCCTGACGGTGATCGCCGCGCTGATCGTGCTGCCGCTGAACATCGTCTTCGGCGTCGCCTCGGCCTGGGTCATCGCCCGCTACCGCTTCCCCGGACGCCGCGCCCTGCTGGTGCTGGTCGAGCTGCCCTTCGCCGTCTCGCCCATCGTCGCCGGCCTCTGCTTCCTGCTGATCTACGGCGCCTATGGCCCCGTCGGCGCCGCGCTCGAACCCTTCGGCGTGCAGCTGATGTTCAACCTGACCGGCATCGTTCTGGTCTCGCTCTTCGTCACCTGCCCCTTCGTCATGCGCGAGATCCTTCCCGTGCTGATGGTCACCGGCGAGGACGAGGAGAAGGCCGCCCTGACCCTCGGCGCCAACGGTTGGCAGATCTTCCGCCACGTGGTGCTGCCCAACATCTCGTGGGGGCTGGCCTATGGCACCGTGCTGACCATGGCCCGCGCCATGGGCGAATTCGGTGCCGTCAGCGTGGTCTCGGGCGCGATCCGCGGCCAGACCATGACCCTGCCGCTGCAGATCGAGCTGCTTTACAACGACTACAACGCCACCGGCGCCTTTGCCGCCGCCACCGTGCTGACCGGCCTTGCCCTGGTCACCCTGGCCCTGCGCGGCCTGCTGGAACGCTTCGGCCCGAGGAGGGCGCACTGATGACTTTTGAGATCCGCGACATCCACAAGTCCTTCGCCGGCACCGAGGTGCTGAAGGGCGTTTCGCTCAGCCTCGAGAAGGGCGAGTTCATCGCCCTGCTGGGTCCCTCCGGCTCGGGCAAGACGACGCTGCTGAACATCGTCGCGGGCCTGGCCCATGCCGACAGCGGCAGCCTCGTCTTCGACGGAGAGGACATCACCCGCCAGCCGGCAGGGCAGCGCCACTTCGGCATGGTCTTCCAGAGCTACGCCCTGTTCCGCCACATGACCGTGGCGCAGAACATCGGCTTCGGGCTGAAGGTGATGAAGGGCGGCCCCTCGCGCGCCGAGATCGACCGCCGCGTCGCCGAGCTGCTCGAGATGATCGAGCTGCCCGGCCTGGCCGACCGCTTTCCGGCCCAGCTCTCGGGCGGGCAGCGCCAGCGCGTCGCCATGGCGCGGGCCCTGGCGATCCGCCCCCGGCTGCTGCTGATGGACGAACCTTTCAGCGCGCTGGACGCGCAGGTCCGGGTCTCGCTGCGCAGCGAGGTCCGCGCCCTGCAGCGACGCGCCGGTGTCGGGGCGATCATGGTCACCCATGACCGGGCCGAGGCCGATGCCCTCGCCGACCGCATCGCGATCATGGACCAGGGGCGCATCGTGACGATCGAGACGCCCGAACAGGTCGCCTGACCTGCCGCCTGCCCCTCCGCCTGCCCGCTTCGGGCCGGCGGGCATTGAACCGACCTCGCCTCCCGCGCTAGAAACGGCAGGACAGCCCTCGCCAAGCCCGGGCGATAGCGGCGCCGCCGCCTCGTCCGCCAGGTCAGACGTCCCGGCCCCGCGCCGGACCCGCAGCAGCCCGAACCGGAGCAGGACGTGCATCACGCAACAGCCAAGCCATGGCAGGACAGCGGCCCAGAGGCCGAGATACAGCCGCTGCATCTGGTTGGCTGCGATCCCTTCGAACGCGCCCTCCTGCCGCTGCTGCGCAGCCTGATGGAAACCTGCCGCGACCCCGAGACCCATACCTGGAACGCGGTCTACCGCGAGGCCGCGGGGATCTGGGGCGCCGCGCGTGGCCTGCCGCTGGCCTATGGGCTGGCCCATATCGCCGAGGCGCTGCTGCGGGTGCGCGGCGACCGGCTGTGCATCTGCCCCGCGCCCGGCGCCGAGGGCGTGACCCGGGACGAGCGCCTGCTGCTTCTCCTGCTGCACCAGCTGCGGCGGCAGCACCTGGCCGCCGGGCAGGACTTCCTGCTGGACCTGACCGAGGGCGAGATGGACGACGAACTGATGCAGCGGGCGCTGGACTTCGCCCGCGCGCATTCCTGCGGCACGCCGCGTGCGATCGGCAGCGAGGGGGTCATCGGCCCCCGCCTTCGGCTGATCTGAACCGACCACCGGACCGGATCAGATTGGCCCGAACGCGGCGGCACCAACGACAGGGCGGAAGGCATCCCGTGATCGAAGTGGCACATCTTTCCAAGGGCTTCGACGGCCCCGGCCGGGGCCCGCGCGGCGCCGCCCCCCGCACCATGGCCTTCCGCGACATCAGCTTCTCGGTCCCCGCCGGAGAGGTGCTGGGCGTCGTCGGCAAGAGCGGCGCCGGCAAGACCACCCTGCTGCGGGTGCTCAGCCTGCAGGCGCCGCCGGACAGCGGGGTGATCCGGATCGGGCAGGTCCGCGTCGATGAAGCCACCCCCGCCCCTCTGCGGCGCGAGGTCCTGCGACGCACCGCCACCGTCTTCCAGGGCTTCAGCCTGCTCTACAACCGCACGGTGCTGGACAATGTCGCCCTGCCGCTGAAGCTGCGCGGCATCGCCCGGCCCGAGCGTCATGCCCGCGCCCGCGAGATGCTCGACTTCGTCGGCCTCGGCGCCCATGCTTCGGCCTGGCCGATCACCCTCTCGGGCGGCGAGGCGCAGCGCGTCGCCATCGCCCGTGCCCTCGTCACCCGCCCAGAGGTGCTCTTCCTCGACGAGCCGACCTCGGCGCTGGATCCCGAGACCGGGCAGGGCATCCTCGACCTGCTCAGGACCGCGCGGCAGGCGCATCCGATGGCGATGATCCTGGTGGCGCACCAGATGAACGTGGTCCGCTACATGTGCGACCGGGCCCTGCACCTCGACGGCGGCACGGCCCGCCGGCTGGGGCCGGTGAAGCGCAGCGCGACCTTCGACACCGACCCGCTGGCCACCCTGTGGCAGGAGGAGGGCACCGATGCCTGACTGGCTTGCCGACACCTGGCAGCGCTTCGGCGCGCAGATCGTCACCGGTTTCCTCGAGACCTTCCAGATGGTCGCCGTGTCGTTCTGCCTCTCGGCGGTGATCGGCACCGGCGCGGGGCTTGCCCTGTCGCTGTGCCGCCGGGGCGGCCCCTGGGAAAGCCCGCTGCTGGCGGTGCCGCTCTCGGTGGCGGTGAACCTGGTGCGCTCGGTGCCCTTCATCCTGCTGCTGATCGTCATCGCCCCGCTGGCGCGGCTGCTGGTCGGCACCGCCTACGGCATCCAGGCCTCGATGGTCTCGCTGAGCATCGTCGGCATCGCCGTCGTCACCCGGCTGGTCGAGCAGGCGGTGGCCGACATCAACCCGCAGCTGTTCCAGACCGCCCATGCGCTCTCGGCCAGCCGCTGGCAGCTGGTCACCCAGTTCATCCTGGTCGAGGCCCGGGCGCCGCTGATCCTGGGCTATACCTCGGCCATCATCAGCCTGATCGCCTATTCCACCGTGGTCGGCGTCATCGCCGGCGGCGGTATCGGTTACCTGGCCATCCAGGAAGGGTTCTACATGTGGAACCAACCCCTCATGTGGGTCATCATCGCGCTGATGACCCTCTTCGTCCAACTGATCCAGCTTGCGGGCTCTGCCCTCGCCAGGACCTCCGACAGAAAAGGCAAAGCCCGGACATGATGAAACGTCTCGCGACCCTTGCGGCCTTGCTGGCCGCTCCCCTCTTCCTCGGCACCACCGCCGCCCGCGCCGACGAGGCGATCCGGCTGGGGGTGTCCTTCTTCCCCTTCCACTCTGCCGACAGCACCACGCCGGACCTGCTGGATGCCATCGCCCCCGGGCTTGCCGCCGAAGGCTACCGGATCGAGAAGACCGTCTTCCTCAACTACGCCGAGGCCAATCCCGCCCTCGCCCATGGCGAGATCGACGGCAACCTGATCCAGCACCTGCCCTATCTCGAGATCTTCAACGACCGCTCGGGCGCCGAGCTGGCCATCGCCCAGCCGGTCTATCACGCCACCTTCGCGCTCTACTCGGGCCGCTACGCGACGCTGGAGCAGATCCCCGACGGAGAGACCGTCTTCATCCCCGGCGATGGCGTCAACACCGCCCGTGCGCTGCTGCTGCTGCAATCCGCCGGGCTGATCGGGCTGCGCGAGGGGGCGAGCCATGACGCGGGCCTGTCCGATATCGCCAGCAACCCGCGCGGGCTGAAGCTGGTGCAGACCCCTCTGACCGCCACCGCCGGCGCCTATGACGAGGCCGGGCGCGGCCTTGCGGTGATGTACCCGACCTTCGCCCGCACGCTCGAGCTGGAAGGCGAGGCCGAACGCCTCTACCTGGAACCGCGCAGCGAGATCACCGACATCTATGCCATCAGCTACACCGTGCGGGCCGAGGACCTCACCGATCCGAAGACCGAGGCCCTGGCGCGGGCCCTTCGGTCCGACGCCGCCGCGGCCTTCCTCGAAGAGAACTACGGCTGGGCCTCAGTTCCCGCTCGCTGAGGCCCCAACCCGACAAGGGCCGCCCCGAGAGCGGGCGGCCCCCGATCCAGTCAGGTCCCGAAACAGTCGGCGCCCAAACCAGTCGGGCCGACCGGGATCAGGGCAGCTTGTAGAGCCACTCTTCGGTCAGGTACTTCGACTTGGCCAGGGCCTCGGCGGCGGCGTATTCCGCCTCGGTGATATCGCCGTCGGTGCCGCCGTTCAGTTCGCGGAAGGTGGCCTTCATCGCCGCGATCACCTCGTCGCGGGACAGGCCGCTCTGGCTGCGGACGGGATCCACCCGCTTGCCGGCGCTGGTCGTGCCCTTGTCCGAAAGCTTCTCGCGCCCGATGCGCAGGACGCGCATCATCTTGTCGGCATCCATGTCGTAGGACATCGTCACGTGGTGCAGCACCGTGCCGCTGCTGCCGAAACGCTTCTGCGCCGCGCCGCCGATCTTGCCCTTCGGGCTGCTGATGTCGTTGAGCGGCTTGTAGACCGCCTCGATGCCGATGCCGTTCAGCGCCTTCAGCACCCAGGTGTCGAGGAAGGCATAGGAATCGGCAAAGCCCATGTCGGCGACCAGATCGGCCGGGGCATAGAGCGAATAGGTGATCGCCGAGCCCGGCTCGACGAACATCGCCCCGCCCCCGGTGGCACGCCGCACCACCTCGACGCCGAGGGCCTCGGCAGCCTCCATGTCGACTTCGTTGCGCACCGACTGGAACGAACCAAGGATGATCGCCGCTCTGTCCCATGTCCAGAAACGCAGGGTCGGCGCGCGGCGGCCGCTGGCGACCTCCTGGGCGAGCACCTCGTCCAGTGCCACATGCATGGCGGGCGAGACCGCCCGGGCGTCGACGATGGACCACTCGAAGTCCTGCCAGGTCTTGGCCAGGCCCAGGGCCCGGCGCGCAGCGATGGCCACCGCCTCGGGCGAGAAGCCGAACAGCCGTGCCTCGGGCGGCAGCGCCTGCCGGATCGCCTCGGCGATTTTGGGTGTGCGGGCGGTCAGCGGCAGGCCGACCAGCGCCCGGCAGAGCGGCTCAAGCGCCTCTTCAGGTTCCAGGAAGAAGTCACCGGAAATCTGCGCCGCCGCGATCCTGTCCTCGGCGGTTTCCACGTCCGCCACGACGAGCTTGCCGCCGGGCACCTTGTATTCACCGTGCATATGCACCTCATCCAATTAACCTTGGGGACGGCTGGAGACCGGCAGGAAGCGTCCGATCGATCCTCACTGGCTGCCTGCCGGATATACGCGCCCCGGCGCGATTGCAAATCCGGCGCTGCCGGATCCGGCAGCCTGGAGGACACATCGGAGACGGTTGCCGCCCGCCCGGGTGCAGCATCTGGCCCGCGTCAGGACCAAGCTCGCCCCAGACAGGACTGCCATGGTGCCCTGTTCCGCGCGCCAGCCCCCCGGCGCCGGCTGGCGGCAGCGCCCGGACAAGGGCCGGGACGCTGCCAAGCGGACCGACCAGCTGATGAACGTCGCCAAGAACGCCATGCCATCCTCGTCTGCCGGGCCGAAGATATCGAGGGGGACCGCAGCCTCGCTCGACGACGAACAGATCGGCGCGGCCAATCGCCATCATCGGGCAATCCCCAAGCGATCCGCAGCGAGGATCGCACCGGCACCGAAAGTGCGGCCCGAGACCACGCCCTGACCTCGCGCAGGATCGGGCTCAAAACCCCGCGCAGCCTGAAAGAGATGCGCGGCAGCCCACTGTGACCGGGTTCTCAGAAGCGGATGGTAAAGCGGCAACCGAAGGCCGTCGCGGCAAGATCCGCAAACTCGACGTCGCCATGGCCGCGGCTATCCCAGGCCTCCTTCGCAAGGCCCGCCCCGAAGCTCAGAAGACAGGCCTCGAGAGGTGTCAGCTCGAACTCCTCGGCGGCAACATGGATCGCCGCACCGGCAAGAAGGTGCAGCTGCTTGTCGTAATCGGCAACAGTGATCATGCCCACTGAAAGCAGGGATAAGGGCTCCATGGCCTGACTCCAGACAATTTTTGTCGAATGAGTCAGGTGTAAACCGGGCCTTAAATCCGCTCTACAAATGTCTTGTAAACTCGTTAACGGCCCATGCGTCC
>NZ_AFPM01000289.1 GCF_000220565.1 Oceanicola sp. S124
GTGACCTGAGACCCGACTTCCCTCCGGCCTTACGGAGAGTCCGCCGGTTAATGTCTGGCGCTACGCTGCACGTATTGCCAGGCTGTTCTTTGCCACGAACTCAGCTGGCGGGATATTTCCGAGCCCCGAGTGTGGGCGGTGATGGTTGTAGTCCTCCTGCCAGGCCTGGATTTGCCGCCGGGCGTCGATGAGCGACGAAAACAGCGTTTCGTTGAGCAGCTCGTCGCGGAACCGGCCGTTGAAGCTCTCGACGAAACCGTTCTGCATGGGCTTGCCTGGCGCGATGTAGTGCCATTCGATGCCGGTGCTCTGGCACCATGCCAGGACAGCCATCGACGTGAGCTCGGTGCCATTATCGGAAACCACCATGGCAGGAGACCCCCGCCGGGCGATCAGGGTCTCCAGCTCCCGGACAACCCGTAGACCGGAGAGGGAGGTGTCGGCCACCAGCGCCAGGCATTCCCGGCTGTAGTCATCGACCACCGCCAAGACCCGGAACCGCCGCCCGTCGGTCAGTGCATCGCTGACGAAGTCCAGGCTCCAGCGCATGTTCGGCGCCTCCGGCACCAGCATCGGCCGCCGCGTTCCCAGGGCGCGCTTGCGCCCGCCCCGGCGGCGCACCTGAAGCTTCTCCTCCCGGTAGAGCCGCCTGAGCTTCTTCAGGTTCATCACGATCCCCTGGCGATCGAGCATCACATGGATGCGCCGATAGCCGAACCGCCGCCGCTCGGCGGCCACCGCCTTCATCGCCGCCCGAGCCTCGGCATCGTCCGGCCGCACGCCACGATAGCGCACGCTGGAGCGATCCACGGCCAGGACCCTGCACGCCCGGCGCTGGCTCACCCCGTGGACCTCCACGACATGTGCCACCGCCTCCCGCTTCACACCGGGCGCTACCATTTTTTTGCGGCGACATCCTTAAGGATCGCGTTGTCGAGCATGGCTTCGGCGAGCAGCTTCTTCAGCTTGCCGTTTTCCTCTTCGAGCGCCTTCAACCGCCGTGCATCCGACACCTCGAGCCCGCCATAGCGCGCCTTCCATTTGTAGAACGTGGCGCTGCTGACCCCGTGCTTCCGGCACACGTCGGCCGTCGACATCCCGGCCTCCTGCTCCTTCAGCACTCCGATAATCTGCTCTTCGCTGAACCTTGATCGCTTCATTGTCCGTCTCCTCGTTGGAGCGGACTCTACCTCAAACTGGAGGAAGAAACGGGGCTCAGGTCA
>NZ_AFPM01000288.1 GCF_000220565.1 Oceanicola sp. S124
CGCAGATCCATGCGCTGGCACCGGACCTTGTGGTGATCTCGGGCGACTTCACCCAGCGGGCACGCGAGCGGCAGTTCCTGCGGGCGCGGGATTTCCTTGCCCGTATCGGACTGCCCGTGCTCTCGGTGCCGGGCAATCACGACACGCCGCTGGACAACCTGCTGGTGCGGTTCCTCGCCCCCTTCCGCCGCTATCGCCGCCACATCTGCGCCGAGACCGAGCCCTTCTTCACCGATGGTGCCATGTCGGTGGTCGGGGTGAACACGGTGAACCCCTTTTCATGGCAGACCGGGCGCTTTCGCCGCAGTGCCCGGCGGCGGGTCTGCTGGCTGTTCGAGGAACATCCGGCACCGCTGCGCATCGTCGCCCTGCACCACCCGCTGGAACACGGCCCCGAGACCGGCAAGAAGCCGATGCGCGGCGCCCGCTCGGCGCTGAACGAGCTGGCGGACTGCGGCGCGCAGGTGGTGCTCTCGGGGCACCTGCACCGCGCCTCGTCGGGGCCGGTGCGCGCCGCCCCGGGGCTGCTGCTGGTCGAGGCGGGCACCGGGCTCTCGACCCGGCAGCGCGGTGAGGAGAACACCTTCAACCTGCTTGACTGGGAAGCCGGCGGGGCGCTGCGCGTCACCACCTGGAGTGCCCAGCACCGCGCCGGGCGGCTGGTCTTCGCGCCCTCCCGGGCCGCGCTGTTCCGCCAGGACGAGGGGGCCTGGCTGCGCGTCGGTCCCGCCCCCGAGGCCCAGGCCTGGGGCCAGCTGCGCGCGGTTTGACCTTGCCCTGCCCCGGTGCGGCGGAAAGCCACGCTGCGGGATTGCGGGGGGGCGAAGGCGCGCTAGACTGACCGTGACCCGCCGGAGACCCACATGACCGATCACGACCGTGCCTTCCTTGTCCGCCTGTTCGAGGCCGCCGTGAAGGCTGCCGACCCGGCCCTCGCGCTGGCCGGCCATCTGCCGCAGCGGCCGAAGGGTCGGACCCTGGTGATCGGGGCGGGCAAGGGGGCGGCGCAGCTGGCCCGGGCCTTCGAGACGGCCTGGACGGCGGCGGGCAACGGCCCGCTGGAGGGCATGGTGATCACCCGCTACGGCTATGCAGAGCCCTGCGAGATGCTGGAGGTGGTCGAGGCCGCCCACCCGGTGCCCGACGCCGCTGGAGAGGCCGCCACGCGGCGCATGCTGGCGCTGCTGGAGGGGCTGACCGAAGACGACCTGGTGGTGGCGCTGATCACCGGCGGCGGCTCGGCCCTGCTGGCCGCCCCGCCCGAGGGGCTGAGCCTGGAGGACGAACAGGCGCTGAACACGGCGCTTCTGGCCTCCGGCGCGCCGATCTCGGCGATGAACGCGATCCGCAAGCAGGTCTCGGCGGTCAAGGGCGGGCGGCTGGCGGCGGCGGCGGCCCCGGCGCGGGTGGTCAGCCTGATCGTCTCGGACGTGCCGGGGGATGATCCCGCGCAGGTGGCCTCGGGCCCGACGGTGCCCTGCGGCAAGGGGCGTGCCGAGGCGCTGGCCGCCCTGCGCAGCCATGACATCCGCCTGCCGGGCCGGATCCGTCGTTTCCTGGACGAGGCGCCAGAGGATGCACCGAACCCCTCCGACCCCTGCTTCGTGCGCAACGAGGTCCATGTCATCGCCTCCGCCGCCCGCTCTCTGGAAGCCGCCGCGGCACTGGCCGAGGCCGAGGGGGTGCCCGCGGTGATCCTCTCGGACGCCATGGAGGGCGAGGCCCGCGAGGTGGCGCGGGTGCAGGCCGCCATGGCCCGCGAGATCCGGGCCCGCAATCGACCGTTTCCCGCGCCGGTGCTGATGCTCTCGGGCGGCGAGACCACGGTGACCCTGCGGGGCCGGGGGCGCGGCGGGCGCAACACTGAGTTCCTGCTGTCGCTGGCCCTGGCAATCGAGGGCTGCGAGGACATCCTGGCCCTGGCCGCAGATACCGACGGGATCGATGGCTCGGAGGACAATGCGGGCGCCTTTGCCGATGGCGGTACGGTGGCCGCGATGCGCGCCGCCGGCCTGGACCCGGCCGAAGCGCTTGCCGACAACGACGCCTATACCGCCTTCAAGGCCGCCCGGGCGATCTTCGCCCCCGGCCCGACGGGCACCAACGTCAACGATTTCCGGGCCATCTGGGTGAAGTAGCCCCCGGCCGCAGGCGCGGCGCCGCTCGGGGGCATCGAGCCCCCGTCACGGCGGGGGCCTGCGCCCCGATGCCCGGAGGGGCGACGACAGGGCTCGTTTCCCCGCGGCAGATGAGGCGCTGCGAGGAACGGGGGCTGTGCCCTCTCGACCCATGTCTGCGCCGCGCCATGCCTCGGGGCGGCCGCCCGAGCCGGCGATTCGCCTGTCGCCCGACACGGCGTCAGGTGGTCAGCATCCGCAGCCCCTGGGTGACGTCCGAGCGCACGGCCAGCCGCAGCCCCGGTTCGTCCCCGGCCTTCAGCGCGGCGATGATATGGCGGTGGAAATGCGGCGCCTCGGTGCGGTTCATCCGGCCATAGAGCTTGCACATGGTGGGGCCGAGCTGCAGCCAGACCGTCTCGGCCATGGCCAGCATTGCCGGTGCCTGGGCGCGCAGGTAGAGGGTGCGGTGGAATTCCAGGTTGGTGCGGATGTAGCCGACCGGGTCATGCGCCTGCACCGCATCGGCAATCGTGCCGTTGATCAGCTGCAGCCGGTCGATCAGCGCCATGTGGGCCCGCGGCAGCGCACGCGAGGACAGCTCTACCTCGATCAGGGCGCGCAGGGCGGCCAGCTCCTCGATCCGCTCGTTGGAGAGATCGGGCGTCGACACCCGGCCCGAGGAGGAGAGCTGCAACGCGCCCTCGGCCACCAGCCGCCGCACGGCCTCGCGGGCGGGGGTCATCGAGACGTCGAACTCGCGTCCGATGCCGCGCAGGGTCAGCGCGTGGCCGGGTTCGATCTCGCCGTGCATGATGCGGGTGCGCAGGCCGCGGTAGACGCGGTCATGGGCGGAAGGCGAGGGATCTGGGCGGGTCTGGATCAGCATGGCCCGCTTGTGATCACAAACCCGGGCGGCGTCAAGATGACCGCGACCGCCCGCCCCCTGATCCGGCCCCGACCCGCCTCCGGGCTACGGGTCGAATCGGTAACGATGCAGGGCATTGCCCTCGCGCCGCAGCCAGGCGCGGGCCGGGGCGTAGTCGCCATAGAGCTGCGTCACGACGTTCCAGAAGTCAGGCGAGTGGTTCATCTCGGCCAGGTGGGCAACCTCGTGGGCGGCGACATAGTCGAGCACCTCGGGCGCCGCCATGATCAGCCGCCAGGAGAACATCAGCGCCCCGTCCTGGGTACAGGACCCCCAGCGGGAGCGGGTGTCGCGCAGGGTGATCCGCGCATAGGGCAGGCCGAGCGCGGCGGAATGGCGGTCGCAGGCGGCGCTGAGCCGGTCGCGGGCGAGTTCGCGCAGCCAGGCGGCCAGGCGCGGGCCGGGTGCGGTGCCGGCGACCTCGATCCGGTCGGGCAGCAGGCGGACGCCACGGCGGGTGCCGGCGACGACCTGACGCGGAAAGCCCTCGACCGGCAGCAGGGTGCCGGGGCCGACTGCCTCTGCGGCGCCCTGCCGGGCCAGGTGATGGCGCAGCCAGTCCTCCTTTTCGGCGGCGAAGGCCAGGGCCTCGCGTTCGGGCACCCGGCGGGGCAGGGTCAGCGTCACCCGCCCGTCCAGAGAGGAGACACGCAGCGAAATCCGCTTGGCCTGGGCCGAGCGACGCAGAATCAGGGGGATCGGGGGGTTGCCCGGAAGATGATGCTGGCCCATATGGTTCCTTCGCGACCCCTGCACCCGCCTGCGGGCCCGAAAGGGCTTGATACCTCGGGTCCGTTATGGCAGGTGGCGCAGATCCCGGACAAGAGATGTCAGCCAGGAAGGAACCCGAAATGCCCAAGGAAGAATGGGGCACCAAGCGCGTATGCCCGACGACCGGCAAGCGGTTCTACGATCTGAACCAGAATCCGATCGTCAGCCCCTATACCGGCGAGATCGTCGAGATCGACACCGGCAAGAGCCGCATGATCGCCGCCGACGCCGAAGATGCCGCGACCAAGAAGTCGAAGGCCCGCGAGGACAACTCGGGGGATGACGTTCTGGAAGATGATGTCGAAGTCGATCTGGACGATGATCTGCTGGACGACGACGACGATGACGACAACGTCTCGCTCGACGACCTGGCCGACGTTCCCGGCGACGACGACGAAAGCTGAGCCGCGGCCCGCAAGGGCCCGGCAGGGCCCCCTTGCGGGGGTCCGTCATGGCAGATCCGGCGGTCGCTGACCGGCCTGTCATGAAAAAGTCCCGAGGTGCGATTTTTTCGCTTGATCCCACCCCGGGCATCCCATAGACAGCGCCGCACGGAGGCCCTCGGGCCTCGCGGAACGGGGCCTTAGCTCAGCTGGGAGAGCGCTTGCATGGCATGCAAGAGGTCAGGGGTTCGATCCCCCTAGGCTCCACCAATCCTCCTTTGAAAAGAGAGACTTGGTTCGGATCATCCCCCCGGGATGGCCTGTATCCAAAGCCGTTGTCCGGTGATTGCTTCAGCCCCGGCCTGCCCGCCGTGGATGCGGGCCGAGCGCGTGCATGATCGTGGCGCCCAGCTCGTAGTAGCGCGCCCGGGACGTGGCGAATCTCTCGCCGTGGTCGCGGCTGACCGGCAGGGGCAGGGCCTCGGGTGAGTCCGTCAGCAGGGCCGTTGCCGCTGCCGTCCCCATGAGCGTGCCGGGGCAGATGCCGCGCCCGGAATAGCCGAAGCAGGCATAGGCGCCGGGGCCGAATTCCACCAGCCTGGGGATGTGATCGCCGGTCATGGCGATGCGGCCCTGCCATTGATGCTGGAAGGGCTGGTCGCCGAGGCCGGGGTAGAGCTGGCGCAGCTTGCGGCGCGCCCAGCCGGCGTGGATCGCCCTGCCCGGACCCTCTGCATCGCCCATGCCGCCCAGAATCAGCCGCCCCGCCGCATCGCGCCGGAACGAGGACATGACCATGGCAGTGTCCCAGCACCCCTCCTGCCCGGGCAACACCGCCTGAAGCTGATCCTCGCTCAGCGGGGCGGTGGCGAACTGGCTGTAGGCGACGGCTACGAAGGCAGGCCGGAAGCCCCCCACAAGATTGGCGTGATAGGCATTGGTGGCCAGCAGGACCCGGCGGGCACGCACCCCTTGGCCGCGCGCCACGAGGCGCCAGGTGCCGTTCTCATGGGACAGGTGCGTGACCGGGCTGTCTTCGCAGATCACCGCCCCCAGTCCGGTGGCGGCGCGGGCCAGGCCGGTGCAATAGGCGCGGGGTTGCAGCGTGCCGGCGCGCGGGTCGAGCAGGGCGCCGTGAAAGGCCGCGCTGCCGGTACGGCGCCGGGTCTCGTCGCGGTCCAGCAGCTGCAGGGGGGCGCCGTGGCGCAGGCCCTGGCGGTGCCGCGCCTGCAGGTCGCGCAGGCCGCGCGGGGCATGGGCCAGGTGCAGGGTGCCGCGGGGGCGGGGCTCGCAGTCGATCCGGTGCCGGTCGATCAGGCCGAAGACCGTAGCAGGCCCGACGCCGAGCGCGGCGATCAGCCGGGTGCCTGCCGCCTCGCCCAGCTTGGCGATCACCGCCTCGGGGGGCAGCCAGAGCCCGGCATTGACCAGCCCGACGTTCCGCCCCGAGCCGCCATGGGCCAGCGTCCCGGCCTCGAGCAGCACGACGGAGGCCCCGGTGCGGGCCGCTTCAAGCGCCGCCGCGCAGCCGGTGAACCCGCCGCCGATGACCGCCAGATCGACCGAGAGGTCCGCCGACAGCGGCCGCGTCTCAAGCCTCTCCTGGTTGGTCTGCTGCCAGAGATTGCCCTGCGGCGTCATCCTGTCCCTCCCTCGCCCTGTCCGGGCTCTTGCCGAGCCAAGCCGCCCGCCCGTGTCGCCAGAGGGACAGGTTGCATGGCCCCTGTCCAGAGGGCCGACCGGGGTGGCACCGAAAAGTTAAGGGCTTGTTAACAAATCCTACCGATGCTCGCCGAGGGTGCCCCCATGAGCCGGGGGTTGTGCAGGAAGACGGGTGCCGCTTCACTGCGGCATGGGCAGTGGCAGGCCGGACGGGACGGAAATGCGGCAGGACGGAGCGAGACGCGGGATCACGGGAACGCCGGAGCGCGCGCCGGGGATGGACCGCTGATGAACCTCCACGACCTGCAGGAGCAGGCCCAGTCCGAGGCGGAGGGCACTGAAAGCGACATGCGGCGGCTGTCGCGCGCGCTGCGCAACGTCGCGCTGCTGACGCAGAAGATGGCCGATGCCAGCTCGGTGGTTCTCTACCTCGGCAGCGAGCGGGCGCGGCAGATGGACCTGCGCGACTGCATGATCGGCCAGCACGACGACGTCGGCGCCCTGCAGATCATGTCCCGCAACATGCTGCGTGCCTACAGCGCCAGCGATCATCACGGCGCGGTGCCGGTGACCGGGCAGCCGATCTCGGTGGCGCGGATCGGTCGGGACCGCATGCGGCAGGCCGCCGGACGGGCGCTGTTCCTCAAGGATGGAACCTGCATCGGCGTGCTGGCCTTCGCCCAGGCGGCCGGGTCGGAGGGCGGTGCAGAGACGGCGATCACCGGCTCGCGCCTCTCGCATTCGCTGGACCTTCTGGGCACCACGGTCGAGGCGCTTCTGAATGACCGGCTGCGCCAGATCGAGCTGCACCAGGAACTTGCCGACAGCCGGGCCCGGATGCAGGGCCTTCAGAGGCTCAGCGAGGGGGATCCTCTGACGGGGCTGAGGAATGTCGCGGCCTTCGCCAAGTACAGCCGTGGCCTGATGGCCGATCCGGGGGCCCCGGCACTGCTGGTGCTGCTGGATATCGACAACTTCAAGTCGATCAACGATCTTTACGGCCACCAGTTCGGGGATATCTACCTGCGCACCGTCGCCGGTGCGGTGCAGGACTGCCTGCCCGAAGGCGCCGTCGCCGGACGCCTTGGCGGGGATGAATTCGGCATGATGATGTCGATGGATCCGTTCCGCCAGGGCGAGGCCGAGCTGCGCGACCTGATGACCCGGTGCGGTAACACCATCCTGCGCGCCACGGCGCTGCTCAACAAGCCCGACCTCGGACGGGTCAGCATCGGCGCCGCCCGCTTCCCGCTGGATGCGCGTGACTTCGACGCGCTCTACAACTGCGCCGACCTGGCGCTCTATGCGTCCAAGGCGAAGGGCCGGGGGCGGGCGCAGCTCTATACGGCCGAGATCGGCAATCGCTACGACTATGCAGCGCTGGCCAAGAACCTGCGCGCGGCCTGTGACGAAGGGCAGGTTGTGCCCTACTTCCAGCCGATGGT
>NZ_AFPM01000287.1 GCF_000220565.1 Oceanicola sp. S124
GCGGCGGAGCGCGGCGCAAGCGAGGACACCGGAGTCGCAGCGGGGCGGGGCGACGCGGTGGCGGCAGACGGCGCGGGCGCCTGGCTCATCGCGCGGGCGGCTTCACGGGCGGCGACGGTAAAGTCGATCCGACGCACCGCCGGGTCGATCGCGGTGAGGGCGCGCAGGGATGTCGTCCTCGAAGTGACGTTGCACATAGGTGCCTGCATATCCCGAGGGGGCGGCCATGGTGGCGACGCCTTCCCGCAGCGAGAGCAGTTCCAGCGGCGCAATCCAGTTGGTGTAATTGTGCTCGCTCACCGAAGTGCGAAGGGTTTCTTTCAGCTCGCCCCAGCTCGTATTCGCCATCTTTTCCTTATCCCCAATCACCAAACGTCTGACGGTACCCGGGTTCGTCCGGGCTTGGCTTGTCGTCGCCATGGGGGAACAGTCATCCGCCCGTTTCGTGGCCTGAACGAAACGGTTCCGGTATCACCGGCGTATGACCAAAGCTAGCCGTAGCGGCGGAAGCGATTCCCGCCGGGCAGACTGGCCAGGTTGTGTTACATGGACAGCGCTGACAAATGGGACGGCGAGAACGGCAGTCGTTTCAAGCCTTTGTCAGCCAGCAGCCCCTGTTCCGGGACCAATTGTCCCCCCCAAGGCGATGTGACTCGCACTCGGAAGCTAGCAACTTCGGCGCGACAGCCGCAACTGCACAACGCGCTTGACTCAGGTCGAAGCCGAAAGGAATCGACCCTCTGTGTCCATGCTGCCTCTGTCCCGTCCGCAGCCCCTTTGCCGGGGCGACAGGCATCAAAAAAGGCGCGGCCCAGGGCCACGCCTTTGCTCTCAATCGCTTACCGGACATCGCCCGGAAAGGGTCGGGGCACGAGGGCCCCGGGCCGGTGCGGCTCAGGCGATCGTCTTCACCCGTGCGGCCAGGCGCGAGATTTTCCGCGAGGCGGTGTTCTTGTGGTAAACGCCCTTGGTGACGCCCCGCATCAGTTCGGGCTGGGCCGCGCGCAGGGCTGCGGCTGCGGCTTCCTTGTCACCCGAGGCGATGGCTTCCTCGACCTTGCGCAGGAAGGTACGGATGCGCGAGCGGCGTGCCTTGTTGACGGTGGTGCGGGTTTCGATCTGACGGGCGCGTTTCTTGGACTGCGGCGAATTGGCCATGGTGTTCGACTTTCCGGTCTGCGGTTCTGGTTACACTTCGATGCCGCCGCCGCAGGTCCGTTCGGGATGGCCCGACACAAAAAACCTGCCAAAAGCAGAAACAGTCCCGTGGCAGGCTGCGGAAGAATTCCCTTCCGCGTTCTCCGGCACAATGCGGCCTCACGACACTGTCGACCTCGAAGAGGTGCGAGATATTGCGCGCCGTCTAATCCCTCGATGCGGCAGAGTCAACAGGGCTGCGCCAAGGGGCGGGCCGGGGGGCATTGCGTCAATATTGTTTACGCAGGGGCAGGCGGGCGATAGGCTTTGCGGATCAGGCGTCCGGCGGGTGTGGGTCCGGCCAGGCGGGCTGGGCAGAGCGGGATGGGCTATGCAGGGATCTTTCGATGTCCTGGTGGTCGGCGCGGGGATCACGGGATTATCCGTGGCGGCGGCCCTGTCGGACAGCTGTCGTGTCGCGGTGCTGGAACGCGAAGCCGCGCCGGGCCGTCATGCCTCCGGTCGGGCGGTGGCGATTCTGCGGCTTCTGCACGGGCAGCCCGAGCTGCGTCGCCTGGCCGAGGTCTCGCTGCCTTTCCTCGGCGATCGTCACCCCGAGATCGACGCCCGGCCCCTGGTCCACCGGCGCGGCATGCTGCTGCTGGCGCGGGCCGACCAGCTCGAGTTGCTCGAACGGGTTGCGACCCATCCCTATTCCGACGGACTTCTGCATCGGCTGGACTCGCAGGCACTGGCCCGGCTGGTGCCGCAACTGCGGCAGGGCTACGCGGCCGGGGCACTTCTGGAGGACGGGGCCTGCGACATCGACGTGCCCCGGCTGATGGACCTGGCACGCCGTCGGCTCGAGATGCGCGGCGGCAGGCTGATCTGTGGTGCCGGGGTGCGCAGCCTGTCCCGTGCCGCGGGGCTCTGGCGGGTCGAGACCGCTGCGGGCGGCTTCTCGGCGCCGGTGATCGTCAATGCGGCGGGGGCCTGGGCCGACGGGCTGGCAAGGTTGGCGGGTGCGGCGCCGGTCGGGCTGACCTCTCGCCGCCGGACCATCCTGGACGTCGAGGCGCAGGGCATGCAGCGGCTGTCGTTGCTGCCGACCATCGTCGACATGGACCTGCACTTCTACCTCAAGCCCGAGTCCGGGAGGATCCTGATCTCACCGGCAGATGAGACCATTGCCGGGACTGACGAGACGCTGCCCGAGGAGCTGGACGTGACGCTGTGCCTCGACCGGATCCGCGCCTGTTTCGACACCGGGATCCTGTCGGTGCGCCGGGTCTGGGCCGGGCTGCGCAGTTACACGCCCGACCGGCTGCCCGTGGTGGGCTTCGATGCCGGTTGCCCGGGGTTCTTCTGGCTGGCCGGTCAGGGCGCCGTGGGGATCCAGACGGTGCCGGCCATGACCGCGCTGGCGGCCTCTGGCATCACCGGCGATCCGCTGAGCGCGGACTACCGCAGCCTCGCTGACCTCGGCCAGCGCCTGTCCCCGGATCGCTTCGCGCCGGCCAGCCCCTAGGGCCGCTGCACAGAAAAAAGGGCCGGCGCGGGCCGACCCTTCTGCATTGCCATTGCCCGTCCGCCCGGAGGCGTCGGTGTCAGCGGTCGCGGAACTGCGCTTCGCGCTTCTCGAGGAAGGCGGTCATGCCCTCCTTCTGGTCCTCGGTGGCGAAGAGCGAGAAGAACAGACGCTTCTCGAACAGCAGCCCCTCGGTGAGGGTGGTTTCCTCGGCGCGGTTCACCGCCTCCTTCACCGCCATGACCGAGATCATGCTCTTTTCGGCGATCTTGGCGGCGGCCTGCATGGCGGTTTCCAGCAGCTTCTTGCAGGGCACGACACGGCTGACGAGGCCTGCGCGCTCTGCCTCCTCGGCATCCATGAAGCGCCCGGTCAGGTTCATGTCCATCGCCTTGGCCTTGCCGATGGCGCGGGTCAGTCGCTGGCTGCCGCCCATGCCGGCCATGACGCCCAGGTTGATCTCGGGCTGGCCGAACTTGGCGTTGTCGCCCGCGATGATGAAATCGCACATCATCGCCAGCTCGCAGCCGCCGCCAAGCGCGTAGCCGGATACGGCGGCGATGATCGGCTTGCGGATGCGGGAGATGGCGCCGGTGGCCTCGCTGAACAGGTCCTCCGAGTAGACATCGACGAAGCCCTTCTCGGCCATCATCTTGATGTCGGCGCCCGCGGCGAAGAATTTCTCGGTTCCGGTGATGACGATGCAGCGGACCTTCGGGTCCTTCTGGGCCGCCTTCAGCGCCTGGGCCAGTTCGGACAGCAGGACGTCGTTGAGGGCGTTCATCGCATCCGGCCGGTTCAGTTTCACCAGCGCGATGTGGTCTTCGATCTCGACGATGATCGTCTCGTAAGCCATGGGGTGAGTGTCCCTGTTGCGAAGATGTAGGGCCGATTCCCTAGCATCTTGCCCCCCGGGATCAAGCTATCTTTGGCATTGCGGGCAGTAGAAGCTGGATCGCCCCGACTGCACCAGCCGGCGAATCGAGCCCGCGCAGCCCTCGGTCCGGCAGGGGGCGCCTTCGCGGCCGTAGACATCGAAAGAGTGCTGGAAATAGCCCAATTCGCCATCTGCCTGGCGGAAATCCTTCAGCGACGAGCCCCCTGCCTCGATCGCGTCCAGCAGCACCTGTCGGATGATCGGCACCAGCGCGGCAAGCCGCGTTGTGGCAATCCGGTCACAGCGCCGCGCCGGGGAAATGCGCGCCCGGTAGAGGGTTTCGCAGACGTAGATGTTGCCCAGCCCCGCCACCACGTGCTGATCCAGCAGCGCCGTCTTGATCGGAGAGCGGCGGGCCTTCAGCCGGTCCGCCAGGTAGGCCCCGTCGAACTGGTTGCCCAGCGGTTCCGGCCCGAGGGCGGCCAGCAGCGGGTGGCTCTCGGCGGTCAGGGTGGGCAGCAGGTCCATGGCGCCGAAGCGGCGGGGGTCGTTGAAGGTGATGCGGGCGCCGTTCTCCATGTCGAAGACCACGTGGTCGTGCTTCTGCGCCGCGCCGTGCTCATGCACGAAACGGCCCAGGGGATCGCCCGAGACCGTCATCCGCCCCGACATGCCCAGGTGGATCAGCAGGCTTTCGCCGCTGTCGAGATCCGCCAGGATGTACTTGGACCGCCGCCGCAGCTGCAGCACGCGCCGCCCGGCGAGACGCTCGGCCATCCTCTCGGGGAAGGGCCAGCGCAGGTCCGGGCGATTGACGGCAGCGGCGCGGATCACCGTGCCTTCCATGGCGGGGGCAAGGCCCCGCATGACCGTCTCGACCTCTGGCAATTCCGGCATCGGCGGGCCCTCGCTGCTTTTGCTTTTCCTCTCCTCAGGTCAGGCCCCTGAGGCCCCGGGTGCGCGCGGGTCGCATTGCAGCGCCCGGCCATCGCCCTATAAGGAGAAGGACAGCAATAAGGCATGGGCGCATGAACGAAAAGACCACCCATTTCGGCTTTACCGAGATCCCGGAATCCGAAAAGGCCACCCGCGTGCAGGGGGTCTTCGGATCGGTCGCCTCGAAGTACGACGTGATGAATGATGCCATGAGCCTGGGCATCCACCGCCTCTGGAAGGATGCGATGATGGATTGGCTGGCGCCGCGCCCCGGGCAGAAGCTGCTGGATGTGGCGGGCGGCACCGGGGATATCTCGTTCCGGTTCCTCAAGCGTGCCGGCCATGGCCATGCCACCGTGCTGGACCTGACAGAGCCGATGCTGGTCGCCGGGCGCCAGCGCGCCGAGGCGGCCTCCATGGCCGACCAGCTGGACTGGGTTGTCGGCGACGCCATGGCGCTGCCCTTCGAGGACAACACCTTCGACACCTACACGATCAGCTTCGGGATCCGGAACGTCACCCGCCCGCAGGAGGCCCTGAACGAGGCCTTCCGGGTGCTGAAACCCGGCGGACGCCTGATGGTGCTGGAGTTCAGCCAGATCCCCACCCCGGCGCTGCAATGGGCCTATGACCGCTATTCGTTCAACTGCATCCCGGTGATGGGCAAGATCATCGCCGACGACCGCGACAGCTATCAGTACCTGGTGGAATCGATCCGCAAGTTCCCCGACCAGGAGACCTTCCTGGGCATGGTGCGGACCGCCGGCTTCGACAATGCCAAGTACCGTAACCTCTCGCTGGGAATCGCCTGCCTGCACTCGGGCTGGAAGCTGTAAGCGATGCGTGGACCTCATAACATCTGGCGCCTGATCCGCACGGGCGCCACCTTCGAACGTACCGGCGCGATGAAGCAGCTTCTGGATGCCTACGAAGCGCCGCCGCTGCTGCGCCTGGCGGCCCGTGTGCTGGGCTGGCCCTTCCAGTGGCTGGGGCTGAAAGGCGACCCTTCGGCGCCGCCTCTGCCCCGCGCGCTGACCGCCCTCGGGCCGGCCTATATCAAGTTCGGCCAGATCCTTTCGACCCGCCCCGATGTGGTGGGGCCGGACCTGGCGGCTGAGCTGCGGGTGCTGCAGGACAAGCTGCCACCGTTTTCCCGCGCCGTTGCGATGAAATCCGTCGAGGCAGAGCTGGGGCAGCCGGCGGATGTGCTGTTTTCCGAGTTCAGCGAGCCGATTGCCGCGGCCTCCATCGCCCAGGTGCATCACGCCCGACTGGCCGAGACCGGCGAAGAGGTCGCGGTGAAGATCCTGCGGCCGGGGATCGAGCGCGCCTTCCGCAAGGATGTCGACGCCTTCTATCTCGCCGCCTGGCTGATCGACGCCCTGGCGCCGTTCTCCCGCCGGTTGCGGCCCAAGGATGTGATCGAGCATTTTGACGGCGTGGTCCGGGCCGAGCTGGACCTGAGGCTGGAGGCCGCCGCCGCCAGTGAATACGCCGCCAATACCAAGGATGACGCGGGCTTCCGCCTGCCCGCGGTGGACTGGTTCCACTCGTCCCGCCGGGTGATGACCATGGGCTGGGTCGAGGGCATTCCGCTGGGCGACACCGCTGCCATGGATGCAGCCGGCATCGACCGCGCCGAGCTGGGCGAGAGGGTGCTGTCGCTGTTCCTCAAGCACGCGCTGCGCGACGGCTACTTCCACGGCGACATGCATCACGGCAACCTGAAGGTGGCGCTGAACGGCACGCTGCTGGCCTATGACTTCGGCATCATGGGGCACCTCGATGCCTATACGCGCCGGGTCTACGCGGAAATCCTCTACGGGTTCATCCGGCGCGACTACAAGCGCGTCGCCCAGGTGCATTTCGAGGCCGGCTACGTGCCCGCCGACCGCGATGTCGACGAATTCGCCCGCGCCCTGCGCGCTGTCGGGGAGCCGATCTTCGGCATGGATGCGACACGGATCTCGATGGGTCGGCTGCTGGCCTATCTCTTCGAGGTCACGGAGCGTTTCGGGATGGAAACCCGGACCGAGCTGATCCTGCTGCAACGCACCATGGTGGTGGTCGAGGGGGTGTCGCGCTCTCTCAATCCGCAGATCAACATCTGGGACATCGCCAAGCCGATCGTGCAGGAATACATCGAAAAGAGCATCGGCCCGCGCGCCATGCTCGCCGACCTCGCGGCGACGGCGAAGGTTCTGGGCCGCTACGGACCGCGCCTGCCCGAGCTGGTCGACCGCACGCTCTCGCAACAGCTGGCGCAGCCCGCGCCGCGGCCCCGCGTCTCGTTGCGGGCGGTTGCGGGCGCCGGGCTGGGGGGCGCACTGGCGGGCGGTCTGGTGGTCCTGGCGGTGCTGGGACTGGGCTAGTCCCGGCGGATCGGAGGATATCTCGGAAGGCGTGGCAGACCACACATGACAGGGATCGGCGCCTCGGGCCGACCCCTCGCCTGCGTGGCGGGGCCTGGCCCGGAACGGAGACCGCGACCGGGGGCAGGCCCCGGCGAACCTCTCCCGTGGCGACCCGGGGGGCGCGGCGCTCAGATCGCCCAGCCCTGCTGCTCCAGCTCTGCCGCCCGGGCATCTTCGACCGAGCCCTCTGCCGCGCGGTGCAGGCAATGGGCGATCATCCGGGCCGACAGGAAGGGCTGCAGCGCGCGCAGCCGCCGGGTGATCTGGGGCCGGTCATAGGCCTGCAGGAAGGCCCGGGCCTCGACCGCGTTCAGCACCCGGCCCAGGTAGAGATGGCTCATGGCGGGGGACAGGAAGGTAGCGAGGTCGAGGCAGGGATCGCCGAGCGCCGGGCACTGCCAGTCGATCAGCCGCAGGCCGTCGGGTGTTTCGACCAGATTTCCGGCCACCGGGTCGCCGTGCAGCAGCATCGGGCGGGCGAGCGGCGGCACCTCACGCGACGGCAGCCCCGCCAGCACCGAGGCGGCCTGCGGCAGATCCCCCAGCTGGGCCGACACCTCGGCGCGCAACGCGGTGCTGCCATCGGCGGCCCGGCGCAGGCTGCGGGCCAGCGCATCGGGCACCGGTCCGTCATGCAGGCGGCGCAGCAGGCGGGCGACGCGCGCCGTGTCGCCCTGCCAGAGTGACCCCGGCAGGTGCCGATAGACCAGACAGGGGCCAAGTGCGCCCTGCCACTGCGCGACTGGCCGCGGCGCGAGGCTGCGGCCCTCGAGCTGGCGCAGGCAGGCGGCCTCGGCGTCGGGATCATTGGGGAAGACGGGCCCGGCGCGCCCCGGCCGGTAGAGCTTCAGCACCAGATCACACCCTGGGGCCTGCAGGCGCCAGCAGAGATTGCTGCGCCCGCCGCTCAGCCTTTGCCAGCCGGTGGGTGCGGCGCCGGGGCAGGCGGTGACGACTTCTTCGGTCAGTGCGTCCATGGCAGCGGCGGAGAGCCCTGACCCGGGCAGCAGACCTGA
>NZ_AFPM01000286.1 GCF_000220565.1 Oceanicola sp. S124
CCAAGGGGTCCGAAATTACCCAGAGCCCCCGGTATGCGTTTCCTGACCCGTTTCGCCCTTGTCCTTCTTCTGCCGCTTGCCGCCTGTGCGGCGCCGCCTCCAGAGCCCGAGATGTTCGCCTTCCGTGATACCTCGCCGCTCTACCCCAACGAGACGCCCGAACTGCGACGCCTGATCGAGAAGTACTCGGCCGAATACGAGGTCCCGGTGACCCTGGTCCAGCGGGTGGTGATCCGCGAAAGCACCCACCAGCCCGAAGCCCGCAACGGCCCCTATTACGGGCTTATGCAGATCCTTCCTGCCACCGCCCGCTCGATGGGCTTCCAGGGCAGCGCGCCTGATCTGCTGGATGCGGAAACCAACCTGAAATATGCGGTGAAGTACCTGCGCGGCGCCTGGCTGCTGTCGGATGGAGACGAGCCCACGGCGGTGAAGTGGTACGCCCGCGGCTATTACTACGAGGCCAAGCGCCAGGACATGCTGGTCGAGACCGGCCTGCGCAGCGAGTAATCAGCCAAGCAGCGCCTCCGCCCGGGCCAGGTCACTGGGCGTGTTGACGTTGAAGAAGGGATCGACCCTGCTGGCCGGAAACTCGGCCAGCTCGGCGCCCTGCCCCTCGGCCCAGAGCATCATCTTGCGCTCGCCGCGCTCTAGCCAGGCCTGCAGGTCGGCGTGCAGCGCGACGGGCCAGAGCCCGCAGGTGGGATGGGCCCTCAACGCGCCCTGATCATCCCGGCTTGCGGCCAGCACGGGCCCCGCGCAGCCCTCGGCCTGCAGCAGCAGGCGGGGCACGAAGTCCCCCGGCAGGAAGGGCGTATCGGCGGCCAGGGTGAAGACCCGCCCGGCGCCCAGTTCCCGGGCCCAGAGCATCGCCGCCAGCACCCCGGCCAGCGGGCCCGGATGGTCGGGCAGCGGATCGGCCACCACCTCAAGCCCGAAGGCGGCAAAGCGCGCCGGATCGCCGTTGGCGTTCAGCGAGAGCTGCGACAGCTGCGGCGAGACCCGCGCCGTCACATGGGCCAGCAGCGGCCGCCCGGCCAGCGGCAGCAGCGCCTTCT
>NZ_AFPM01000285.1 GCF_000220565.1 Oceanicola sp. S124
CCCCCGCCCGGCTCGCCCAAAGTGGAACGGGCGCCATGAGGGCGCCCGTTCACATTGGTGTGAAGCTTTGGCTCAGACCGCTTCCAGAGCCACGGCGATGCCCTGTCCGACGCCGATGCACATGGTCGACAGCGACTTTTCGCCCGACTTCAGCTGCAGGGCCGCGGTGCCGGTGATGCGGGCACCGGACATGCCCAGGGGGTGGCCCAGGGCAATCGCGCCGCCATTGGGGTTCACCCGGGGATCGTCATCGGCGATGCCAAGGTCGCGCAGCGTGGCGAGGCCCTGCGAGGCGAAGGCTTCGTTCAGCTCGATGACCGAGAAGTCCTCCTGGCTCAGGCCCAGGCGCGCCATCAGCTTCTTCGAGGCCGGCGCCGGGCCGAAGCCCATGATGCGCGGCGCGACACCGGCGGTGGCTCCGCCCAGCACGCGGGCGATCGGGGTCAACCCGTACTTCTTCGCCGCTTCCGCCGAAGCAATGATCAGTGCCGCCGCCCCATCGTTGACGCCCGAGGCATTGCCCGCCGTTACCGTGCCGCCCTCACGGAAGGGGGTCGGCAGCTTGGCAAGTTTCTCAAGCGTCGAGGCACGCGGATGCTCGTCGGTGTCGAAGATCAGGTCGTCCTGCTTGCGGCGCTTGATGGTCACCGGGGTGATCTCTTTCGCCAGGCGGCCATTGGTGATGGCGGCGGCGGCCTTGTCCTGCGAGTTCAGGGCGAACTTGTCCTGGTCCTCGCGCGAGATGTTGAACTCCTCGGCGACGTTCTCGCCGGTCTCGGGCATGCTGTCGACGCCGTATTGCTTCTTCATCAGCGGGTTGACGAAGCGCCAGCCGATGGTGGTGTCATAGACGGCGTTGTTGCGCGAGAAGGCGCTTTCCGCCTTGGGCATGACGAAGGGCGCGCGGGACATCGACTCGACACCCCCGGCGATCATCAGGTCGGCCTCGCCGGCCTTGATGGCGCGGGCGGCGGTGATCACCGCATCCATGCCCGAGCCGCAGAGGCGGTTCATCGTGGTGCCGGGCACGCTGACCGGCAGGCCCGCCAGCAGCGCCGACATGCGTGCCACGTTGCGGTTGTCCTCGCCGGCCTGGTTGGCGCAGCCGAAGATCACGTCATCGACGGCTTCCCAGTCGACGGAGGCATTGCGCTCCATCAGTGCCTTCAGGGGGATGGCGCCCAGGTCGTCGGCGCGGACGCTGGACAGGGTGCCGCCGAAACGGCCGATCGGGGTGCGGATGTAGTCGCAGATGTAGACTTCGGTCATGAGATCCTCCTGTCGGACGATCAAGCGTCCGATTGTGATGTCCCGCCCGGCTGCCCCTGGATCAGGGCGCAGCCGGGTCAGATACCGTAGGGTGGATGCCGATCCACCGTCCCCGAGCGCCCGCAGGCCCTCGGGATGGGCTCAAAGCTTGGGCACCGAAAGCTCGCCCACCGAGCCCTCGACATGCAGCGGCGCGCCGGTCAGCGATTGCAGCTCTTCCATCGACATGCCGGAGAGCTTCTCGCGCAGCACGAAGCGGCCGTCCTCGATGTCGATCACCGCCAGCGAGGTATAGACGCGGGTCACGCAGGCGACGCCGGTCAGCGGGAACGAGCATTCCTCGACCAGCTTCGGCGCGCCGTTCTTGGCGACATGGTCGGTCAGCACGGCCACGCGCTTGGCGCCATGTACCAGGTCCATGGCACCGCCGACGGCAGGCACGCCCTTGTTGCCGACCCGCCAGTTGGCCAGGTCACCGTTCTGCGCCACCTGAAGCGCGCCCAGGATGGCCACGTCCAGGTGGCCGCCGCGCACGATGCCGAAGCTGTCGGCCTGGTGGAAGAACGAGGCGCCGGGCTTCAGCGTCACGGCCTTCTTGCCGGCGTTGATCAGGTCCCAGTCCTCTTCGCCGGCTGCGGGGGCCGGGCCGAAGTTCAGGATGCCGTTCTCGGTGTGGAAGACCGGGGTGCGGCCCGCCACGGTGTATTGCGCCACCATCTCGGGAAAGCCGATCCCGAGGTTCACATAGGCGCCATCCTCGATGTCCTGCGCCGCGCGCCAGGCGATCTGGGCGTTGGAAAGCTTAAGCTCGCTCATAGACTGCTCCTGCACGGATAAGGGCCTCTTCCTGCTGCGGATCCGTCACCTCGACCACGTGGTTCACGAAGATTCCGGGGGTGTGGACCTGCTCGGGGTCGATGCTGCCGGGCTCCAGCACCCTGGTGGCCTGCACGATGGTGGTCGTCGCCGCCATGGCCATCAGCGGAGAGAAGTTCCGCCCCGCCATGCGGTAGGTCAGGTTGCCGTGGGTATCGGCCAGCTCGGCCTTGACCAGGGCGAAATCGGCCTTCAGCCAGCGCTCCTGCACATAGGGCTTGCCGTCGAACTCGGCGACCGGCTTGCCGGCGGCCAGCTCGGTGCCGTAGCTCGCCGGGGTGTAGAAGGCGGGGATGCCGGCGCCACCGGCGCGGATACGCTCGGCCAGGGTGCCCTGGGGCACCAGCTCCAGCTCGATCTCACCGGCCAGGTAGCGGTCGGTGAAGGCGCGCGGATCGCTCGACTTGGGGAACGAGCAGATCATCTTCGCCACCATCCCGGCGTCGATCATCGCGGCGATGCCGATCTTGCCGTTGCCCGCGTTGTTGTTGATCACCGTCAGGTTCTTCGGGCCGGCGTCGATCAGGGCGTGCACCAGCTCGATCGGATTGCCCGAGCCGCCGAAGCCACCGATCATCACCGTGGCGCCGTCCTTGATCCCGGAAACGGCCTCTGCAAGGCCGGGGAGTCTCTTGTCCATGC
>NZ_AFPM01000284.1 GCF_000220565.1 Oceanicola sp. S124
GCCATCCGCCGCGCCGCCGGTCTGGGCGCGCTGTCGCAGCTGCCCGACCCCGAGTCCTACGACAAGGGCTTCCTGCATTGCGACCTGCTGGTGATCGGTGGCGGCGCGGCCGGCCTCTCCGCCGCGCTGACCGCCGGCCGTGCGGGGGCGAATGTAATCCTTTCCGACGAGGATCTGCGCCTTGGTGGCCGCCTGCTGGCCGAAAGCGATCCGCTGGACGATGCCCCCGCCGCCGACTGGGTGGCCCGGGCCGAGGCAGAGCTGCGCGCCCTGCCCAATGTCCGCGTGATGCCCCGCACCACGGTCTTCGGCGTCTACGATCACGGCGTCTACGGCGCGGTCGAGCAGGTCTCGGACCTGCCCGGCGCAGCGCTGCGCCAGACCCTGTGGCGGATCACCGCGACGCGCGCCGTCATGGCCACCGGCGCCACCGAGCGCCACATCCCCTTCCGCGACAACGACCGCCCCGGCATCCTGCTGGCCGGTGCCATGCGCGCCTATGCCAACCGCTGGGCCGTGGCGCCGGGCGCGGGCAAGGTGGCGATCTTCACCAATAACGACGACGGGCACCGTACGGCGCTGGATCTTCAGGCCAAGGGCGTCGACCTGCTGGGCGTCATCGACAGCCGGACCGGGGCGCGCTCTTTCGGAGACTACCCGATCTTCGCCGGCGGCCGTGTCACCGGCACCTCGGGCCGCAGGGGCCTGCGCGCCATCCGCCTCGCCTGGAACGGCCGCGAGGAAGAGCTGGCCTGCGCCGCCCTCGGCGTCTCGGGCGGGTGGAACCCGAACATCCAGCTGGCCTCGCACCACCGGGGCCGTCCGCAATGGGATGCCACGCGCCTCGCCTTCCTCGCTCATGGTGGACCCGAGGGGCTGATCCCCGCCGGTGCCGCCGCGGGCGAAGGCTCGACGCACCATGCGCTGGCGTCCGGCCACCATGCGGCAGCGGATGCCCTGCACCAGCTCGGCCTGACCGCGCCTGCCCCCGACCTGCCCCGCGCCGAAGACCGTCAGGCCGGCGCCGAGGCCTTCTGGCATGTCCCCGGCAAGGGGCGCGCCTGGGTGGATTTCCAGAACGATGTCACCGTCAAGGACATCAAGCTGGCCCATCAGGAGAACATGCGGTCCGTCGAGCACCTGAAACGCTGGACCACGCTGGGCATGGCGACCGACCAGGGCAAGACCTCGAACGTCACCGCCCTGGCCGTGATGGCCGAGCTGACCGGCCGCAGCATTCCCGAGACGGGCACCACTATCTTCCGCCCGCCCTATACGCCCGTCAGTCTCTCGGTTCTGGGCGGCGGCGATACGGGGGCGCATTTCCGCCCGACCCGCCTGACCCCGACCCATGCCTGGGCCAAGGCGCAAGGCGCGCTGTTCGTCGAGGCCGGCCAGTGGATGCGGGCGCAGTATTTCCCCCAGCCGGGCGAAACCCACTGGCGGCAAAGCGTCGATCGCGAGGTTCTGGCGGTGCGCGCCGGGGTCGGCCTCTGCGATGTGACCACCCTTGGCAAGATCGACGTGCAGGGCGCCGATGCGGGCGAATTCCTCAACCGGATCTACGCCAACATGATGGGCACCCTGGCCGTCGGCAAGGTCCGCTACGGGCTTATGCTGCGCGAGGACGGCCACGCCTATGACGACGGCACCTGCGCCCGGCTGGGCGAGACCCATTACGTCGTCACCACCACCACGGCCAATGCCGGGCTGGTGCTGCGCAACATGGAGTTCGCCCGCCAGTGCCTCTGGCCCGAGCTGGACGTGACGCTGATCTCGACCACCGACGCCTGGGCGCAGATCGCCGTGGCCGGGCCGAACGCCCGCCGCCTGCTGAGCCGCGTCACCGACGGCTTCGACCTCTCGAACGAGGCCTTCCCCTTCATGGCCTGCGCCGAGCTGACGGTGGCGAATGGCTGCCCGGCGCGACTGTTCCGCATCTCGTTCTCGGGCGAGCTGGCCTACGAGATCGCCGTGCCCGCCCGCTACGGCCAGGCGCTGATGGAACGGCTGATGCGCGAGGGCGCCAACCTTGGCGTCACCCCTTACGGGACCGAGGCGCTTTCGGTCCTGCGGATCGAGAAGGGCCATGCCGCCGGGGCCGAGCTGAACGGCCAGACCACGGCGCTGATGCTGGGCCTGGGGCGCATGGTCTCGCAGAAGAAGGACAGCATCGGCGCGGTGATGTCGCGGCGCGAGGGGCTGGCGCAGGACAAGCGGCGGCTGGTCGGGCTGCAGGCGGTGGATCCCGCGCAGCCGCTGCCCGCCGGGTCGCATCTGTTCCGCGAAGGGGCCGCGCGTGACACCGCCTCGGATCAGGGCTGGATCACCTCGGCCTGCTACTCGCCCCATGTCGGCGGCCTCATCGCGCTCGGCTTCCTCGAAGAGGGCGACGCACGGCTGGGCGAAACCGTGATAGCCGCCAACCCGCTGGAAGGAACCGAGGCCGCCTGCCGCGTTGTCCCGGCCCATTTCGTCGACCCCGAAGGAGGACGTCTGCGTGACTGACCTGACCCCCATGGCCGCCCTCGGCGCCACCCCCGCGCAGACCGGTTTCGGGCCGCTGACCCTTTCCGAAGAGGGCGGGCTGGGCCTGATCTCCCTGGCTCTGCCCGTCGGCACCGACCTCGCCGCGATCGATCTGCCCCTGCCGGGCCCCGGTGGCTATCTTGCTGGCGAACCATCCATTTTCTGGATGGGCCCGCAACAGTGGATGGTCGAGACGCGCGCGCCCGGGGCCTCCATGGTGCGGCTTGCCGCCCTGCCCGGTGCCCGTACGACCGAGCAGAGCGATGGCTGGGTCAGCTTCCGCATCACCTCGGAAGCCGGGCCCGCGCCGCTGCTGGACCTCGCGGCGAAGCTGGTCAACCTGCCCGCCGAGCAGATCGCGCCGGGCCGCGCCACGCGCACGCTGCTGCATCATCTCGGCTGCTTCGTGCTGCGCCGCTCCGAGACGGAGATGGCCGTGCTGACCCTGCGCTCGGCGGCGGGCAGCCTGTGGCATGCGCTGACCGAAACCGCTGCACGGCATGCGGCCGGCACCGCGACATAGGGACCGGCGCTCCAGATCCTCTCTGGACAGCTTCGGCGCGGGCTGGTTTCGTACGAACCCGTGAAGTACGGAAGGCGGACGATGGCGGACGAGACCCTGCGCAGCCCGGGCATTTTCGACGGGCACAATGACCTGATCCTTCGGATGATCACCGGCAAGGTGACCGCCGCCGCCCTGCGCGAGGGCACGCTTGGCGGCCACATCGACCTGCCACGTGCCCGCCACGGTGGCCTGGCCGGTGGCTTCTTCGCCATTTTCGTGCCCGGCACCGATGAGAACGCGATCCGGATGGAGGAGTTCTCGAAGCCCGCCTACGACCTGCCCCTGCCGCCGCCGGTCGACCATGCGACCGCGCTGGAGATCACCCGGCAGGGCTTTGCCGCGGCCCGTTCGTTGCAGGCTGAGGGCGTCATCAAGGTCTGCACCGACATCGACAGCCTCGAAGCCGCCCTGCCCGGCCCCGCCATGGCGGCGGTGCTGCACATCGAGGGCGCCGAGGCGATCGGCCCCGACCTCGCAGAGCTGGATGAGTTCCACGCCCTTGGCCTTCGCTCTCTCGGACCGGTCTGGAGCCGCCCGACGATCTTCGGCGACGGCGTGCCCTTCCGCTATCCGTCGGACCCGGATACAGGCCCGGGCCTGACCGAGGCCGGAAAGCGGCTGATCGGGGCCTGCAACCGTCTGAAGATCGTTGTCGACCTGTCGCATCTGAATGCCCGCGGCTTCGATGACGTGGCCCGGCTGAGCGATGCCCCCCTTGTGGCAACCCACTCCAACGCATGGGAAATCTGCCCCCATGCCCGCAACCTCACCGACCGTCAGCTGGCCATGATCGCCGAGAGCGACGGCATGGTGGGCATCAACCTGGCCACGGGCTTCCTGCGGCCCGACGGCCAGATGGCCGCCGACATGTCCCTGGACCTGCTGATCCGGCACCTGGATCACCTGATCTCCCGGCTGGGCGAGGATCGCGTCGGCTTCGGCTCGGATTTCGATGGCGCGATCGTGCCCGAGGTGATCGGCGACTGCGCCGGGCTACCCAACCTGCGCCGCGCCCTGCGAGAGCGTGGCATCAACCAGCGCCTGATGCAGAAGCTTTGCCAGGGCAACTGGATGAGGGTGCTGCGCCGCACCTGGGGAGGCTGAACAGCGCGGGGTGACTCCGGCCGCCAGCCCCGATAGCCCGACTCAGCAGATCCGCGAGCCCCGGCCGGCGTCCGCACCCGGCCAGCCGGCACGCCCGGACACCCCGCTTGCCCCTCCGAGCCGGTAGTCCGGCGGCGGTATCGCGAGCGCTTCCCGGTCGGGGACCGGCGCGCTTTCGGTCCAATGCATCAGAGCCGCCATCGCGCCGGCGGCGTCACCAAGGTGCAGCCTCTCGGAGAGATCGGCCAGCGCCTCGTGGAGACGGGCCGTAGCCAGCTGAGCCTCCTGCGCGCGAAGGATCCTGGGATGCGGCGTCGGCAGCATCTCGGCCGCGATCAGAAGTTCCTCTTCCAGCTTCTCCCCCGGGCGCAGGCCGGTAAACCTGATCTCGATGTCGCCCTCGGGATGATCGGCATCGCGGGGCGTCATCCCGGCCCCTCGGATCATCTGCCGGGCCAGGTCCAGGATCTTCTGGGGCCGGCCCATGTCGAGCACGAAGACCTCGCCACCAATGGCGAAATGCCCTGCCAGCAGGGTCAGCCGCACCGCCTCGGCCGCGCTCATGAAGTAGCGCGTCACCTGGGGATGGGTCACAGTGACCGGCCCGCCGCGCGAGATCTGTTCCGTGAAAAGGGGCACGACCGATCCCGAAGACCCCATGACATTGCCGAAACGCACCATGGCAAAACGGGTGCCGCCGCCACGCGCCGCAAGGTCCTGCACGATCAGCTCGGCCATGCGCTTGGTTGCGCCCATGACCGACACCGGCCGCACTGCCTTGTCGCTCGAGATCAGGATCATCCGCCCGACACCGGCCCGCGCTGCCGCCTCTGCCAGCACCTGCGTCCCCAGGACGTTGTTGCGGATCCCTTCAAGCGGGTTCAGCTGGACCAGCGGCACATGCTTGTAGGCCGCCGCGTGGAAGATCACCTGGACGCGCTGCTGCGCCAGAAGGCGGGCAATCAGGCCGGCGTCGCAGACCGACCCCAGCACCGGAAGCACCTGCACCGGGGCGTCCTCGAGTTCACGCGCAATCTCATAGAGCGCCAGTTCCGAGTGGTCCAGCAGAACAAGGCCGCGCGGTCGCAGGCGAGACAGCTGGCGGGACAGCTCCGCCCCGATCGAGCCGCCGGCGCCGGTGACAAGGATCACCTGGCCGACATAGCTTTCGCCGCCCTCTGGCAGGTTATGGTCAAGCCCGGCGCGCCCCAGCAGGGTCGCCATGTCCGGACGGTCCGCGCCCCTGCCCCAGAGCCGGGCGGCAAAACCGGGCAGGGTTTCGACATCGCATCCGGCCCCGGCAAGGGCTTGCCGAGCAGCAGCCTGCGCCGCAGGAGGCAGCGCCAGCACGACAAGGTCGACACGCAACCGCGCGACCAGCGCAACCGCGCGCGCAGGTGGATGAACCGGCACACCGGCAAGACGCTTGCCCTGCATGCGCAGGTCCTGGTCAACGAAGCCCTGCACGCGCAACGCCTCATCCCCCGAGAGCGCCGCCGCAAGCTGCTGCCCGGCACGTCCGGCGCCCCAGATCAACACCCGCTGCGGTCGTCGCGCCAGGGCATGGGCCCTAAGAGCCAGGTGCAGCAGCAACAGCCGCCCCGCAATTGACGACGCCGCAAAAAGCGTGGCGAAGACAAGGCCCTGCGCCCCTGTCAGCAGGCCAACCGCCACCATGGGCGACAGGAGCAGCGCAAGGAGCAGGCCTTGGTTCAGGCTTCGGGGAATGTTCTGCTGCCGATAGGTTCGCAGCTTCATGCGGTGCAGCCCCAGCACGGCCCCCAGACCGACACCGGCGACCGTGAGCAGCATGGAAAGCCAAAGGGGCATTTCACCGGGCAACGTCAGGGAGACCAAGGTCGTCGCCAGCTGCGCCGCCACGCCGTCGACCAGCAGCAGGATCATGGCTTTGCGACGCGGGCCAAGATCGGTCAGCCCCTCTGCCAGGGGACGCGGGGTCATCGTCGCCTCCGCCGGTCGGGCAGGAAGGTCATGAGGATCAGATGCAGGTCCAGCCAGAGCGTGCGCCGGCGGGCATAAAGCAGATCCAGCCGGGCCTTTGCCGGGATGCAGCGCGTTGAATAGGTCCGTTCGGTCTCTTCGGCGCTGCGACAGGGGGCGAGAAGGGTTTCCTCGCGATGACGGAAGTGCACGGTCGCCATGCCGGTCAGCCCTGGACGAGAGCGCAGCACAGCTGCGTAGAGGCGCGGATGAGCCTCGACATATCGGCGCAGCGGCGGACGTGGCCCGACGACCGAGATATCGCCGTTCAGCAGGTTCCAGAGCTGGGGCAATTCATCCAGGCGGAGCCGACGCAAGTGTCCCCCCAACCGCGTGATGCGCCTGGCCTTGTCGCCCCCGGAAACACCGCGATCGGTGGGGTCCGGGCGCATGGTACGGAACTTCCAAAGGGTGAAAGGCTGATCCGGCGCGCGCATGCGTTCGGCACGGTAGAGAATCGGCGGACCGTCACACAGGCGAACCGCCAGCGCCACCAGAAGCAGCAGTGGCCAGAGCAGAGCCACCCCGGCAAGGGCCAGCAGCAGGTCGAAGGCGCGCTTTCCGGTGCTCATCAGGCAGGCTCCCTCGCGCGACGCCATTGGGAGATCAGTCCCTCGGCCGAGCCGCTACGCGCCAGCGCGCCGCAGATGCCCTGCATCCGCGCAGGATCCAGCGCCAGGACGGGAAGCGCCGAGGGCGGTGCCGGACGCCAGCGCAGGGGCACACCGGCGGCACGTATCAGATCTTCCATCGCGACGGGCTGCGGGCCGGTGGCATTGACGCAATCCGGCAGATCCCGGACGGGACAGGTTGCAAGCCGCGCCAGCAGGCGTAGCAAATCCTCGGCCCCGATATAGGATCGCCGGGGGCCCGAACCGTCGTCGAATCGGTCAAGCACCACGGGACCGCCTTTCGCAATCGCCTCGAAAAGCTGATCCGCCCCGGCCAGGTTGCCCAGACGGACCACCGTGCTGCGCGGTGCCATCCCTGGCCGCTGCGCATGCCAGGTGGCGATTGCTGCCTCCATATGCTGCTTGGCCACCCCATAGGGCCCGAGCGGTGCCAGCCCCATGTCTTCTGCCGCAGGGGCGCAGTGCAGACCGGCCTGGACGGCACCGCTGGACAGGTGGATCACCCGCTGCGCCCCCACACGGCGCGCAAGATGAAGTGCAGCCCGGGCCAGCACCGCATTCTGCGCCAGTTGCTCGGGCGACCCCGACGTCACCCCCCAGAGCGCCAGGATGACCCGCGCCGAGAGGCCGCGTGGCAACGGTCGCCCCGGCTGCCATTTCAGCACATCCGCGCCGCCGTCCCCGCTGCGCTGCTGCCAAAGGATACGCGGCCGCCCCATGGGCGCGAACCCCGCCCGCAGCCGGGGAGAGCCGGCGAGCACGCCCCGCAGCAGGCGCCCCGCGCGCCCCGAACTGCCCAGCACAAGTAGATCCGCCGCAACCATCCGCCGTCCCGTCCTGCAATTTCCCGCAGACTGGCCGCAACTGGTTAAAGTTCCATTTGTGTTCCCAGAAAAACCGCGCTCCTCGGAAGAAACCGGACAATCGTGCCTGTTAAGCTTCCCGCAAGATCCTGCCGCTACACCTGATATCGGGTGAGTTACAGAGGTGGTGGAGATGAGCGGGCAGAGCAATGCCGCGCCAATCATCATCAAGAAGGTGAAGAAGGGCGGCGGCGACGGGCATCATGGCGGTGCCTGGAAGGTGGCCTACGCCGACTTCGTGACGGCCATGATGGCCTTCTTCCTTCTGATGTGGTTGTTGAACGCGACGACGGAAAAGCAGCGCAAGGGGATCGCGGATTACTTCTCTCCGACGATTCCGCTGAACCGGGTCTCCGGCGGCGGCGATGGTGCCTTCGGCGGCGAAAGCACCTTTTCCGAGATCGCCCTGCCGCAGGTCGGCACCGGCGCGACCTCGCTCAATCCGACCCCGCAGGACAAATCGTCCGGGCGCGAGGCGCAGCAGTCCGAGGACGCCGAGGCCCGCCAGCTTGAAGAGATCGAGAAGATCCTGCGCGGCCAGACCGGCGAAAGCGACGTCCACCCCGAGATGCTCCGCCACATCGTGACGCGGGTCACCGACGAAGGCCTGGTGATCGAGCTCTTTGAAACGGACGAGGCCGCCCTTTATCGTGGCGAGACCGCCGAACCGACCGCCCTGCTGGAACAACTGGCCGCGATGCTGGTGCGCGTGACCTCTCTGGTCACCAACGAGATGGCGATCGAGGGGCATGTCCATGCCCGCCCGGTGGTGCTGAACGACAATCCGGTCTGGGATCTCTCGACTCAGCGCGCCGCTGAGATGCGCAAGCTCATGCTGCGGCAGGGTCTGCCCGGAAACCGCGTGGCGCGGATCACCGGCCATGCGGATCGGGAGCTGGCAGACCGCAACCCCATGTCAGCACGCAACAATCGGCTCGAGATCATCCTGCTGAGGCGCAACCGCTAGCCCCAGTTTTTGGCCGCAAGTGCTGAGGATTTTAGATGTTAGCGGCATTTTAAGCCGGCGCCCTTAGCTGTTGCTGCGACGAAAAGGTCGATGCAGCAGAAAGGCGTATTCATGACAATTTCCTCGTCCCTCAATGCGGGCGTTGCCGGTCTCCAGACCAATGCCACCCGCCTTGCGGCCATTGCCGACAACATCGCGAATTCCTCCACCTATGGCTACAAGCGGGTCGCCACCGACTTCAGCTCTCTTGTGCTGAGTGAAAGCGGCGCCGGCTATACCGCCGGTGGGGTGCGCGCGACGACCCAGCGGATGATCGACCAGCGGCGCTCGATCGTGCCGACGGACAACCCGACCGACCTGGCGGTGCGTGAACGCGGGATGCTGCCGGTGGCCAACGGGGCCGAGGTGGCCGCGACCGGCACCTTCGAACAGATGCTGTTGACCAGCACCGGATCCTTCCGCACCGACGAAGACGGATACCTGCGCACCGATACCGGGCTGATCCTGCTGGGCTGGAAGGCCAACTCCGATGGCTCTATCCCCGCCGTGGCACGGGAAACCTCGACCGGTCTGGTGCCGGTGCAGATCGACCCCTCGGCCTACTCCGGCAATCCCACGACCGAGATCGGCATGGGCATCAACCTGCCCGCGACAGAGACCGAGGACACCGCCTCGGGCGATCCGCTGTCGGTGACGATCGAGTACTACGATAACCTCGGCAAGCCCGAGACGCTGACCGTCACCTTCACGCCCGATGTCGCCGGCCCCGGCGCCTCGAACTCCTGGCTGATGGAGATCACCGACAGCGCCCTCGGCACGCTGGTCGGGGAATATACCCTCGACTTCAACGATACCCGCACCGAGGGGGGCACGCTGGACGCGGTGACCCTCGGCTCGGCCGGCACCGCCTACAGCGCCGCCACCGGCAAGGTGACGGTCACCGTCGCCTCGGGCCCGATCGAGATCGACCTGGGGATGCTGGACGCAAGCGGCGGGCTGTCACAGCTTGGTGACAAGTTCGCCCCGACCGGCATCACCAAGGATGGCTCTGCCGTCTCCAACATTACCGGGGTCGAGGTCGATGCCAACGGCTACGTGCGCGCCTACTTCGAGAGTGGCGCGGCGCAGATCCTCTACCAGGTGCCGCTGGCCGACGTGGTCAATGTCAACGGCATGCGCTCGATGGACTACCAGACCTACATGCCGACGCCGGAAAGTGGCGGCTTCTACCTCTGGGATGCCGGCGACGGTCCGACCGGCGACATCGTGGCCTATGCGCGCGAGGAATCCGGCACTGATGTCGCCGGAGAGCTGACCGACATGATCCGCACCCAGCGCGCCTATTCCTCCAACGCCAAGGTCTTCCAGACCGTCGACGAGATGTTGCAGGAAACCACGAATATCAAGCGCTGACAAAGGCTTGATCCACGGCGGCGCAGGAGGCGCCGCCACATGATCCCCGCTGTCCAGAAAGGTCCGCCGCATGAGCCTCTCCGGTGCCCTGTCCAATGCCCTCTCGGGCCTGACCGCCTCAGCGCGGCATTCATCGGTCGTCGCCTCGAACATCTCGAACGCCATGACAGAAGGCTATGCCCGCCGCACCCAGGAGGTGCACGCCCGCGCCTCCGGCACCTGGGGCGGGGTCGAGATCGGCGGCGTCACCCGCCATGTCGACCGGGGCCTGGTCGCAGATACCCGCGACGCCAACTCCGCCATGCAGCACGCCGATGCCGTGACGGTCTTCCAGCGCCGCATGGAAGATCTGCTGGGCACGCCCGAGGACGGCAGCTCGCTGTCGGGGCGGCTGACCACCTTCGAAAGCGCCATGATCGCGGCGGCGTCGCGCCCCGACCTGACGGAACGTCTGACGACCGTGCTCTATGCCGCCGAGGATGTCGCCAAGACAATCAAGGATATCGGTGACGGCATCCAGCAGATCCGCCAGGACGCGGATACCGAGATCGCGACCGCCACGACCCGGATGAATACCCTGCTGGAAGAGATGCGCAGCCTGAACGAGGGGATCAACCGGGCACGGCTGACCGGCGGCAACTCGGCACCGCTGGAAGATCATCGCCAGGCCGCCCTGGACGAGCTGTCCGACTACATCCCGATCATCGAGGTGGCGCGGGACAATGGCCAGATCGCGCTGTTCTCCGCCGGCGGGGCAATCCTGCTGGATGGAAACTCTGCCGTGGAATTCGGCTTCAGCCGCACAACGACGATCACCGCCAACATGACCCAGTCGGCCAGCCTGCTGTCCGGGCTGACGATCAACGGCGTGGCCGTGGACACCGCCGATGACCGCAGCCCGATTGCCGGCGGCCGGCTTGCGGCACTCTTCGAAGTGCGCGACGAGCTGGCCGAAGGGGCCCAGGCCCGCATCGACTCGGTCGCCCGCGACCTGGTGGAACGGTTCCAGGACCCGACTCTGGATCCCACCCTGCTGGCCGGGGACGCGGGGCTGTTCACCGACAATGGCGCGGCCTTCGCCGCCACCAACGAGGTCGGCTTGGCCTCACGGCTGACGATCAACGCCGCCGTCGACCCGGACCAGGGCGGCGCGACCTGGCGGCTGCGCGACGGTCTCAACGCCACCGTCCAGGGGCCGGTCTCGGACGCCACGCTGCTGCAGGACATGCTGGCCGCCCTGAACGAGAAGCGCACACCGGCCTCCGGGCCCTTCACCACCTCGGGGATCTCGGCCCCCAACCTTGCCTCGTCGATCATGTCCCTCACCGGGACCGAAAGAAACCTTTCGGAACAAAGCCTTGCCTTCGCCACCACCCGCGAGGCCGAGCTGAAGGCGCGACTGCTGTCGGACGGGGTGGACACCGACGAAGAGATGCAGCGCCTGCTGCTGATCGAACAGACCTACGCCGCCAACGCCCGGCTGGTGCAAACTGTCGAGGATCTTCTCGACATCCTGATGAGGATCTGAGCCATGCCCGCCATCACCATCGGAGATCTCGCCCAAAGCTTCATGCTGCGCCAGCAGAACACCGACCTGAAGAGCCGGATGAACCAGCTCAGCCAGGAGCTTGCCTCGGGTCGCACGGCAGATGTCGCCCGCCACCTCTCGGGCAGCTACTCCTATCTCGCGGACGTGCAGCGCAACCTGACGCTGCTCGACAGCTACGATGCCGCCACCGGTGAGGCGATCCTGTTCACCCAGACCATGCAGGACGTGCTGGACCGCTTCCAGACCCTCTCGACCAACATAGGCTCGGCGGCACTGACAGCGGCGGGGTCCTTCCTCGACGAAGCCGTCGTCAGCGCCTCGACCCGGGCGACGGAAGACCTGGAAAGCATGGTGAACGCCATCAACTCCACCGTCGCCGGGCGGGCGCTCTGCTCGGGCATCGACAGCGATACCGCGCCCCTGGTCTCGCATGAGGACATCCTGGCAGACCTGCGCACGGCGCTGGCGGGCCAGACCACGCTGGCGGGCGTGCAGGGCGTGCTCGACACATGGTTCGACCCCGGCGGAGGCTTCGACACGGTGGCCTACCAGGGCTCGGCGACCTCGCTGCAACCCTTCGTCCTGGGCGAGGGAGAGACCGTCGACCTCGACCTGCGCGGCGACGACGAGGCCTTCCGCAGCATGCTGAAATACGCCTCCATGGCCGCGCTGACGGCGGATCAGACACTGGGCTTCGACAGCGACCTGCAGGCCGAGATGATCAAGGCCGCCGGCGAGGGGCTGTCCTTCCGACAGGAGCGCCTGGTGCAGATCCGCGCCGACCTCGGCTATGCGCAGACCCGCGCCGAGGAAAGCTCGGCCCGCATCGTGTCCGAACGCGCCGGCTATCGGATCGCCCAGTCCGAGCTTCTCGCGGTCGATCCCTACGATACCGCGACGCAGCTGGAAGACGTGCAGTTCCAGCTGGAGGCGCTCTACGCGATGACGGTCAAGCTGGCACGGCTTTCGCTGACGGACTACCTGTGATGCTGGGCCGGATCCTCATTTGCCTCGCGCTGCTGTTGCCCCAAGCCGCGGTCTCCGGGCCGATCCGCATCAAGGACCTGGTGGAATTCGACGGCGTGCGTGGCAATGACCTTGTGGGCTACGGCCTCGTGGTCGGGCTGAACGGCACGGGCGACGGGATCCGCAATGCGCCCTTCACCGAAGAGATCATGTCCAACATCCTCGAGAGGCTCGGCGTGAACGTGACCGGGGAGCAATTCCGCCCCAAGAACGTGGCCGCCGTCTTTGCCACGGCCGAGTTGCCGCCATTCTCGCGTGCCGGGGGAACGATCGACGTGACCGTTTCGGCGATCGGCGATGCATCATCGCTGCTCGGCGGCACGCTGATCATGACGCCGCTGAACGCCGCGGACGGTCAGATCTATGCGGTGGCTCAGGGCACGATCATCGCCGGCGGCGCGGCGGCTCAGGGCGACGCGGCGCAGGTGGTGCAGGGGGTCCCGACGGCGGGCGTCATCCCCTCGGGGGCCCGGGTCGAACGCGAGGTCGACTTCGAACTCTCGGCGCTTTCCTCGCTGCGCCTCGCGCTGCGCGAGCCGGATTTCACCACCGCAGGGCGGATCGAACAGGCCATCAACGAAGACTTCGCCAGCCCGGTCGCCCGCATGCTGGATGCCGGCACGGTGCGGCTGGACATCGTGGCAACCGGGCTGGCCTCGCCGGCTCATGCGCTTGGCCGGGTCGAGAATATCCTGGTCGAGCCCGAGCAAAAGGCGCGGGTGGTCGTGGACCAGCGCTCGGGCACCATCGTGATGGGAGAGGACGTGCGGATCAGCCGCGTCGCGGTCAGCCAGGGCAACCTGACCCTGCGGATCGAAGAGGATCCGGCCGTGGTCCAGCCCAACCCCTTTGCCGAGGGCGAGACGGTGGTGGTCCCACGCACCAATGCCGAGATCATCGAGGAACCCGGCATCGGGCTGGCCGAGATCCGCGAGGGCACCTCGCTCTCCGAGGTGGTCGCCGGACTGAACGCCCTTGGCGTGGCGCCGCGCGACATGATCGACATCCTTAAGAGCATCAAGGCAGCGGGTGCGCTGCATGCGGAGTTCATTGTCCGATAGGGCGAAAGCAGCGAAGGTGGGTTGCACCCACCCTACACTTTCCGCCCCCTCAGCCCGATATCGCGACGGCCCCTGCCATGTCGGGCGATGACCGAACCCCCGAGTGCCCAATGCCAGGACCACCCGGTCAGGTCAGACCAAGCCGGATGGGCCCGCACCGGGACGGTCGGTGCCAAAGCGGCTGCACCCGGGCGACCGATGTCTTGAATGCCGAAGCCGGGGCAGGCGTCCAGGGGACGCATCTCCGGGGCGCGCGACGAGACGAGGCCGGGCGTAGGGTGGGTGACAACCCACCGTCCCCCGGCCTCGAAGATGGTTCGGCGCGATCAGAAGGTCTGGTCGTAGTCGCCCACGGCGGGCTCGGTCCGGATCACCCCGTCGATCTCCTTGAAGATCGCGCGCAGCTCTTCCTCGCTGTCGGAGCTTTCGCAGACCACCACCAGGTTCGGCGTGTTCGACGAGGCCCGCACCAGCCCCCAGGAGCCATTGTCCAGGATCACCCGGGCGCCGTTCACCGTGACGACCTCCTTCACCGCGCGCCCGGCGAAGGTCTCGCCGGCTTCGGCCTTGGCGACCAGCTTCTGCACGATACGCTCGAGGATGTCGTATTTCTCTTCATCCGCCGCATAGGGCGACATGGTCGGGGTCGAATAGGTGACAGGCAGATCCTTGCGCAGGTCCGACATCGACTTGTCGGGGTTGCGATCCATCAGCTTGCAGATCTCGACTGCCACCCGCATGCCATCGTCATAGCCGCGCCCGATATCCCCGGCGAGGAAGTAGTGCCCAGACTTCTCGAAGCCCGCCAGGGCGCCCAGCTCATGCACGCGGCGCTTCATGTGGCTGTGGCCGGTCTTCCAGTAGTCGGCCACCGCACCGCCCTCGATCAGCTCGGGGTCGGCAGCAAAGAGGCCGGTGGATTTCACATCCGCCACGAAGGTCGACCCGGGGTAGAGCTTGATCAGGTCGCGCGCCATGATGACACCGACCTTGTCGGCGAAGATCTCTTCGCCCTCGTCATCGACCACGCCGCAGCGGTCGCCGTCGCCATCGAAGCCAAGCGCGAAGTCGGCGCCGGAGGCCTTCACCGAAGCCGCCATGTCATGCAGCATCTCCATGGCCTCGGGGTTGGGGTTGTAGTTGGGGAAGGTGTAATCCAGCTCGTTGTGCGAAGGCACGATCTCGACGCCGAGGCGCTCGAAGACTGCCGGGCCGAAGGCCGCCGCGGTGCCGTTGCCGGTGGCACAGACCACCTTCAGCTTGCGGCTCATCCTGAAATCACCGACCAGGTCGTCGAGATAGGCTTCGTAGACACCATCCACGCGCTCGACCTTGCCGCCCTCGCGGGCCTGGCCAAGACCGTTCAGCACGATGTCGCGCAGCTCTGCCATCTCGTCGGGGCCATGGGTCAGGGGCATTTCGAAGCCCATCTTCACGCCGGTCCAGCCGTTCGGGTTGTGCGAGGCGGTCACCATGGCCACCGCGCAGCCGCCCAGGTGGAACGAGCTGAAATAGGCCATGGGGGTAATGCAGGGGCCGATGTCCTTGACGGTGATCCCCGCCTGCACCAGCCCGAGGATCAGCGCGTTCTTGATCGCCAGCGAGTAATCCCGGTAGTCGTTGCCGACGGCGATCACCGGCTCGACCCCGCGCTTGAACATCTGGGTGCCCAGGCCCAGGCCCAGGGCGGTCATGCCCGGCAGGTTGATCTCGTCAGGGTATTTCCAGCGGGCATCGTATTCGCGGAAGCCCGTCGGCTTGATCATCGGGTCCCGGAGAAATTCCCAGGTGTTCGGAGAGACGGTGGAAAGCGGTTTGGTCATGGCCCAAGTCATCCATCTGAAAAGCAATACGGAGTGGTCAGGGACTTTGGTAGCCGTAGCGCAAAGCCGTAGCAACGACCTTCCCGCGCCGTGAGAGCTTTGTTACCGAAACGTAAAATCTCAGGCGAAAGACCGCCGGGAATGAAGGCAGAGCGCCGGCTTCGTCCCGGTCCGCGGGTTGGACAGGCGGCATGGCCTTGCCTATAGCTGTGAACAGACAATCAGGCGCGGGGCGGACACCGCGCCACGGGGACAGAGACAGGACGCAGCATGGCAGGCAAGCTCTTCGGCACCGACGGGGTGCGCGGACAGGCGAACAAGTGGCCGATGACGGCGGATGTGGCGCTTCAGCTCGCCGCCGCCGCGGGCCGGCACTTCCGCACCGACAAGCAAGAGCACCGGGTGGTGATCGGCAAGGACACGCGGCTGTCCGGCTACATGCTGGAAAACGCGCTGACCGCCGGCTTCACCTCGACCGGCATGAACGTCTTCCTGCTGGGCCCGGTGCCGACGCCCGCGATCGGCTACCTGACACGCAGCCTCCGCGCCGATGTCGGGGTGATGATCTCGGCCAGCCACAACCCGGCGGCGGACAATGGCATCAAGTTCTTCGGCCCCGACGGCTTCAAGCTGTCCGACGATGACGAGGCCGCCATCGAGGCGCTGATGGAAACCGGCGTGCCCCCGGCGCAGCCGCAGAACATCGGCCGCGCCAAGCGCTACGAGGACGCGCGCGGGCGCTACGTCGAATACGCCAAGGCCACCCTGCCCCGCCGCACCCGGCTGGACGGGCTGCGCGTGGTGCTGGACTGCGCCAATGGCGCCGCCTATCGCACCGCCCCCGCCGTGCTCTGGGAGCTGGGCGCCGAAGTCTTCCCGATGGGCGTCGAGCCGAACGGCTTCAACATCAACGAGGACTGCGGCAGCACCCATCCCGAACAGGCTGCGCGCCGGGTGCGCGAGACCCGCGCCGACCTGGGCATCTGCCTGGACGGTGACGCCGACCGGGTGATCCTGATCGACGAGACCGGCCGCGTGGCCGATGGCGACCAGATCATGGGGCTGATCGCCTCGCGCTGGAAGGACGAGGGCAAGCTGGCCGGCGACAGCCTTGTGGCGACGGTGATGTCGAACCTCGGGCTTGAGCGGTTCCTGGAAGGCCGCGGCATCGGGCTGGAGCGTACCTCGGTCGGCGACCGCTACGTGGTCGAGCGGATGCAGGCGGGAGGCTTCAACCTGGGCGGCGAACAGTCGGGCCATATCGTCATGACCGACCATTCCACCACCGGCGACGGGCTGCTGGCGGCGCTGCAGTTCCTCTCGGCCATGGTGGAAACCGGCAAGCCGGCCAGCGAATTGTCCAGTGTTTTCGAGCCTGTCCCGCAGAAGCTGGTCAACGTCCGCTATGCCGAGGGCAAGGCTCCGCTGGAGACCGAACAGGTGCAGGAGGCCATCGCCGAGGGCGAGAAGACCCTGGGCAAGGCCGGGCGCCTGCTGATCCGCAAGTCGGGCACCGAACCCCTGATCCGCGTCATGGGCGAGGCCGAGGACATGGCCAAGCTGGACAGCGTACTGGCCAAGATCGTCGCCGAGGTCCGCGCCGTCGCCAACTAGGGCAACGCCCAGTCCGCCCCGGCGGCTGTCGCTCAGACGGGCGCCGTGACCGCGCGGGCCTGCCAGAGGCGACGGGCTTCGGCCTCGGGCTGGGCAAACCCCAGCGTGTCGAGCGCAAGCGCGGCGGTGCCCAGCACCACGGCCTCGGCGAGAGTGTCCTGCCATTCCCCGGACCAGAGCTGCGCCAGCCGCGTCTGGCTTTCCCAGCCCTGGTTCAGCTTCTGCGTCTCGGGCAGGATCTCGGGCGCGCTGCCGTCGAAGGCGGCGCCGTCGCGCAGGCCGAAGAGGGCCGTGGCCTTGGTCGGGTTACGCTCGAACTCGCCGCCGCCGCCCTTGATCACGGTCAGCGCCTGCTGGCCCAGCAGCTTGCCCGCATCGGCCTGAAGTTCCCGGTAGGGTGGGTGGAACACCCCCTGGACCGAGGCCGGGGCCTTCGCCGGGTTCAGCACCCGCAGCACCGTGTTGACGCAGCTGCGCACCCCCAGCTTGTCGCGCAGGCGCAGCAGATCCAGCAGCGCGGGCTGGAAGGCTTCCAGCGACAGATAGGCGATGCCCTGCGCCTCCAGCAGCTCTCCGGCCTCTGAGACCGAGCCCGCCATGGGGATGCCGACCAGCGGCAGCGCGCCCCGGACCGAGGCCGCCGCCTGCATGTGGTGTTCGGAATTCCACCCGTGAATCAAGACCTTGTGCCCGGCAGAGGCGACCAGTCGGGCCGAGAGCAGGAAGAACGGCAGCCCCCGCGTGCGCCCGGCGGCATAGCTGGGCCAGTCAAGCGCGGGCCGGGGGATCTGCGGCAGCGTCTCGCGCGCGGCCTCGGCGAAACCGGCGATTTCCTCGGCCACCTCGCCCTTCATGCGCAGGAGGGTCAGGATCGCGCCGATGGCTTCGGGGTCGCCTTCACCGTCCAGGATGATGCGCATGGCCTCGCGGGCCTCGTCCAGCGTGAAGGAGCGCGACCGCCCCTGCCCACGGGCCAGGATACGGGAATAGGGGGCCAGTTTCATTCCGCCGCCTCGCGCGGGGCCAGCCGCGCCAGCAGGTCGGCCAGCTCGGGCCGGCAGGAGCCGCAGTTGGTGCCCGCGCCGAGCGCCTCGCCGATGGCCTCGACCGAGACCAGCCTCTGGTCCTCGATGGCGTTCAGGATCGTGTTCACCCCGATGCCGAAGCAGGAACACAGCACCGGGCCGGGGTCGGGCTGATCGGCACCGGCGCGGCCCGACAGCACCATGGGCGCATCGGTGCCCGGCAGGGCCGAAAGGTAGTCGCGCATCACGGCAACGGGTTCGGGGGCGGCGAAGAAGGCGGCACGCAGCCGGCCCTCTTCGACAAAGGCGGCGCGGAAGGTGCCGCGGGCGGGATCGCTGACGATCTGCATGTTGCCTCCGTCGATCTGGAACAGGTCTCTAGCGTAGACCTCCCAGTCGTCGGGGCAAGAGGCATGGGCGATTTCCGCCCGCCAGCCCTGCGCCGTCTTCGCCCGCGCCCAGTAGTCGGCGCGGGGGGTGAAGCCCCTGTCACTGATGGCAAATCCGTAGAACCCGGCCTGCCAGCGGGCGACCTGCGCCACGGCCGCCTTGCTTTCGGGCTGCCCCGACACCGGGTCCACCACCGGCGCCACCAGCGCGTCGATCCGGCCCGAGGGCGCGGTTTCGCCGGTCCAGTGCATGGGGGCGAAGATGTCGCCGGGGCGGATCTTCTCGGTCAGGAGGGCGCGCAGGATGGCGCGGCCATGGGGCGATGTGACCTCGACCAGATCGGAGGGAGAGATGCCGCGCGCGGCTGCGTCGGACGGATGGATCTCAAGGAAGGGTTCCGCAAGGTGGGCCGACAGCTTCGCCGAGCGCCCCGAGCGGGTCATCGTGTGCCACTGGTCGCGGATGCGCCCGGTGTTGAGGCGGAAGGGGTGTTCCGCCGTCGTCTGCGCCACCGGGCCGCGCGGCGTGACCGGCAGCATGCGTCCCTTGCCCGAGGGGGTAAAGAAACGCCCGTCACCGAAGAAGCGCCCGCCCTGCCGGGCGCCGGCGACGGGCCAGCGGGTGGGAGACAGGGTTTCGTACCCGGCATCCGAGATGTCGGAGAGGCCGGAGATGTCGAAATCCAGCCCGAAGCCCCCGGCGATGCCGGAAAGCGCGGCGTATTCGCGGAAGATCTCGGCCGGGCCGGCATAGTCGAAGGCCGCGCCCCAGCCCATGCGGGCGGCGAAGCCGGTCAGGTGCTGCCAGTCGGGGCGGGCCTCGCCCGGCGCCTCCAGCACCTTGCGCTGGCGGCTGATGGTGCGGTCGGAATTGGTAACGGTGCCCGATTTCTCGGCCCAGCCGGTGGCGGGCAGCAGCAGGTCGGCGAGGCGCGCGGTATCCGTCGCGCCGGTGATGTCCGACACCACCACGAAATCACAGCCCGCGATGGCCTCGCGCACGCGGTCGGCATCCGGCAGGGTCACTGCCGGGTTGGTGTGCATGATCCACAGCGCCTTGATGCGCCCCTCGCCCACGGCGCGGAACATGTCCACGGCCTTCAGCCCCGGCGTGTCGGCGATGGTGGGGGCATCCCAGAAGCCACGCACGGCGCTGCGGTGGTCGGCGTTTTCCAGATCCATGTGGCAGGCCAGCATGTTGGCCAGCCCGCCGACCTCGCGCCCGCCCATGGCATTGGGCTGGCCGGTGACGCTGAACGGCCCCGCGCCGGGCTGCCCGATCCGCCCCGTGGCAAGGTGGCAATTGAGGATCGCGTTCACCTTGTCGGCCCCGGCAGTGCTTTGGTTGACCCCCTGCGAATAGACGGTGACCACCTTCTCGGTGCCGATCCAGAGATCGTAGAAGGCGCGCAGATCGGCGGCTTCGATCCCCGTCGCGGTCAGGTCAGAGGCGCGGGCCACGGCCACGGCGGCCTCGAAGCCCTCGACATGAGAGAGGAACCCGGCATCCGCCGCGCCCGCGCGGTCGATGGCCGCCAGCAGCCCGTTGAACAGCGCCACGTCGCCGCCGGGGGCCACGGGCAGGTGCAGGTCGGCAATATCGCAGGTGGCGGTGCGGCGTGGGTCGATGACCACGACGCGCAGATGCGGGCGGGCCTTCTTCGCCGCGACGAGGCGCTGGTAAAGCACCGGGTGGCACCAAGCCAGGTTCGAGCCTGTCAGCACCACCAGGTCGGCCTCTTCCAGGTCCTCGTAGGTGCCGGGCACGGTGTCGGTGCCGAAGGCGCGCTTGTGGCCCGCCACCGACGACGCCATGCAAAGCCTTGAATTCGTGTCGACATTCGCCGACCCGATGAAGCCCTTCATCAGCTTGTTGGCGACGTAGTAATCCTCGGTCAGCAATTGACCCGAGACGTAGAAGGCCACCGCGTCCGGGCCGTGCCCGTCGATCACGGCCCGGAACTTCTGCGCCGCCAGATCCAGCGCCCTGTCCCAGCTGACCCTCTCGCCCCGCAGCATCGGGTAGAGCAGCCGGTCCTCCATCCCCAGCGTCTCGCCCAGGTTTGTGCCCTTGGAACACAGGCGACCGAAGTTCGCCGGATGCTCGGTATCTCCGCGCACCGAAAGACCGCCCTGCCCGTCCGGGCCAAGCAGCACGCCGCAACCGACCCCGCAATAGGCGCAGGTCGAGCGGATCTCGGAGGCGGAGACATCCTTCATCAGGCGGCGCTCCTCTTGCCGACGGCGACGGCGTCCAGCATCAGCCGGCCCTCTTCCAGGCGGATCGGATAGGTGGCGATGCGGCCCTCGTCAGCACCCTGTGCCTCGCCCGTCTCAAGCGAGAACACCCAGTTGTGCAGCGGGCAGGTGACCTTGCGGCCATGCACGATGCCATCCGACAGCGGCCCGCCCTTGTGCGGGCAGCTGTTGGAAGCGGCAAAGACCTCGGCCTCGGCGGTGCGGAAGATGGCGATGCAGCCGACGGGTGTCTTGACCATCCGCGCGCCCCGCAGGGGCACGTCGTCGATATGTCCGATGTCGATCCAGCTCATTCCGCGGCCTCCAGGGTGATGTCGGCAAGGGGCTGGTACTGATCGGCGCGACGTTCGGCGTGATCGGCCCAGGGGTCCTTGCGGTAGACGGATTGCGAGATTTCAAAGCGCTCGTTCAGGGCGGCGCGCTCGGCGTCATCCGACAGACGCTCCTTCACCCAGTCGAGCCCCACCTTGGCGACCCATTTGTAGGGCCGGTCCAGGTACTTGGCGTGTTCGCGGTAAAGCTGGACGAAGGCGGCGGTCCATTCGATGGCCTCTTCTTCCGTCTTCACGTCGACGAGGCGCTCGGTTTCCTTCACGTCCATGCCAGCGGCACCGGCGACGCCCACCTGGAAGCCGCTGTCGACGCAGACGATGCCCACGTCCTTGCAGGTCGCCTCGGCGCAGTTGCGCGGGCAGCCCGAGACACCCAGCTTCACCTTGTGCGGCGTCCACGACCCCCACAGCTTCTGTTCCAGCTTGATGCCAAGCCCGGTGCTGTCCTGGGTGCCGAAGCGGCAGTGGTCCTTGCCCACGCATGTCTTCACCGTGCGCAGACCCTTGGAATAGGCATGACCCGAGACCATGCCCGCCTGGTTCAGATCGTACCAGATCGCCGGCAGATCCTCCTTCTTCACACCCAGAAGGTCGATACGTTGGCCGCCGGTCACCTTTACCGTGGGAACCTTGTACTTGTCGGCGGCGTCCGCAATGGCGCGCAGCTCGTCGGGGGTGGTGATGCCACCCCACATGCGCGGCATCACCGAGAAGGTCCCGTCCTTCTGGATGTTGGCGTGGTTGCGCTCGTTCACGAAGCGCGACTGCAGGTCGTCCTGGTACTCCAGCGGCCAATCCGCCAGCAGGTAGTAGTTCACCGCCGGGCGGCAGACATGGCAGCCGTTCGGGGTGGTCCAGCCCAGCTCCTGCCAGACGGCGGGCTGGGATTTCAGTTCCTGCGCCTTGATCAACCGGCGCACGTCCTCATGCGTCAGGTCGGTGCAGCCGCAGACCGATTGCGCGGCGGGCAGGACGAAGTCATCGCCCAGCGTGGCGGCCATGACCTGTTCCACCAGACCCGTGCAGGTCCCGCAGGAGGCCGAGGCCTTGGTCGTAGCCTTGATATCGGCGAGGCTGCCTGCCCCGTCCTTGATAGCCTGGACGATCTGTCCCTTGCATACGCCGTTGCAGCCGCAGATCTCCGCGTCATCCGGTAAGGCTGCAACGGCTGCCAAAGGGTCCCCTGCGGCCCCCCCCTGGAAAGCCGGTCCGAAGATCAGGGTGTCGCGCATCTCGGCGACGCTTTCACCTTCCTTGATCAGGCCGAAGAACCAGCTGCCATCGGCGGTGTCGCCGTACATCACCGCGCCGATCAGGCGATTGTCCTTCAGAACCAGTCGCTTGTAGACGCCGCGTGCGGGATCACGGAAGACGATGTCCTCGCGGTCCTCGCCCTCGGCGAAGTCACCGGCGCTGAACAGGTCGCAGCCCGTCACCTTCAGCTTGGTCGAGACCTCTTTCTGCACGAAGGTGGCAGGCTTGCCCGACAGCGTCGCGGCGGCCACCTTGGCCTGCTCGTAAAGCGGCGCGACGAGGCCGAAGATGGCGCCGTTGTGCTCGACGCATTCGCCGACCGACAGGATATGCGCGTCCGAGGTGACCATCTGGTCGTCGACATGGATGCCCTTGTCCACGGCCAGCCCGGCCTGCTGGCCAAGCGCCACGTTGGGGCGGATGCCGACGGCCATGACCAGCAGGTCGCAGGGCAGCACGGTGCCATTGTCCAGCTCCAGCCCGGTCACATGGCCGTTTGCGCCAAGGATCTGCTTGGAGTTGGTCGAGCACAGCACCTTGATGCCCCGGCCCACCAGTTCCTTGCGCAGCAGGTAGCCCGCGGCCTCGTCCAGCTGGCGTTCCATCAGGTGGCCCATCAGGTGAACGACCGTCACGTCGACACCGCGCGCATGAAGGCCGGCGGCAGCTTCCAGTCCAAGGAGGCCGCCGCCGATCACCACCGCTTTCGCAGCCTGTTGCTCTCCCAGGGCGATCATGCGGTTGGTGTCTTCCAGATCCCGGTAGGCGATGACGCCGTCCAGGTCGTGCCCCGGAAGGGGGATGATGAAGGGGTTCGAGCCGGTGGCGATGACCAGCTTGTCGTAGGGCAGGACATCGCCGGTCTCGGTCATCACGCGGCGGTTGGCGCGGTCGATCTCGGCCACCTTCTCGCCGAAGCGGCAGGTGACGCCGTGCTCTTCGTACCAGGCATCGTCATGGGTGACGATCTCCTCGTAGGTCTTCTCGCCCGAGAGGACGGGGGACAGCATGAGGCGGTTATAGTTGCCGCGCGGCTCGGCGTTGAACAGGGTGACATCCCAGTCCTCGCCCTGGTCCAGCAGATGCTCCAGCATCCGGCCCGAGGCCATGCCAGCCCCGATGACGATCAGCTTTCTGGTCATTTCGATCTCCTTGGGATCGGGGTTAGCTTGTCCCTGCCGCGGCAGGGGGTTCAGCGGGGTAGGCCGAGGCGATCATCGCGCCCGACAGCGTGGTGTAGGCAGTGACCCAGGCGGCCTTGACCTCGGGGGTGAAGTCTTCGCCCAGACCGGCTTCGAGGGTACGCAGCAGCGAGGCACCGACGGCCTCGTAATGGGCGGGCTGGACACCGTATTCGACATGGCGCGCGGCCAGGTCGGCGGCCACCGGCAGCAGCGCGGGAATGTCGTTCAGCCCCTTCACCACGGCGTTCAGCATCTGCATCAGCTTGCCGCCCTGTTTCTGCATATCCGCCCCGGCAAAGAGCGGCTTCACCTCGGGGGCGGTGTCGAAAAGGTCGGCGTAGAAGATTTCGGCCGCCTTGCCCTTGATCGGCCAGACCTTGGCAAAACTCGACTGGACAAGGGTGATTTCACTGGTTTCCATGGGTCACTACTCCGCAGCTATCTTCGCCGTCGCCCTGCCTTCGGGCTTCGGCTTGGGTTTCGCGCCGTGCTCGTACTCCTCGAGGAAATCGAGCACTTCCTGGCGGTAGTGGTAGTAGTCGGGATGTTCCAACAGAGCCTTACGGGTCCGGGGGCGCGGCAGGTCCACCTTGGTGATCTTGCCGATGGTGGCGCGGGGGCCGTTGGTCATCATGACCACGCGGTCGGCCAGCAGGATCGCCTCGTCGACGTCATGGGTGACGCAGACGGCGGTGACCTTGGTGCGCGACCAGACCTCCATCAGCACCTCCTGCAGTTCCCAGCGGGTGAGGCTGTCGAGCATGCCGAAGGGCTCATCCAGCAGCAGCAGCTTGGGGGAAAGGGCGAAGGCGCGGGCAATGCCGACGCGCTGCTTCATGCCGTTGGACATGGAATGCGCCGGGCGGTCCATGGCATCGGCCAGGCCCACACGTTCGAGGTAATATTCCACCACGTCCTGCTTTTCCGCCTGGCTGGCGCGGGGATAGACCTTGTCCACGCCAATCGCGCAGTTCTCGCGCGCCGAGAGCCAGGGGAAGAGGTTGGGCGACTGGAAGACCACCGCGCGTTCGGGGTCCGCACCGCGCACCTCGTAGCCGTCCAGCTTGATCACCCCTTCCGAGATGTCATTGAGACCGGCGGTCATGGTCAGCACGGTGGACTTGCCGCAACCCGAGTGGCCGATGAGAGAGACGAACTCGCCCCGGTCCAGCTTCAGGTTGAAGTCCTCGACCACGGTCAGCGGGCCTTTCGGCGTCGGATAGACCTTGTGCAGGTTGTCGAAGCTCAGGAAGCGGTCGTCGATCATGCCCTTCTGCGCCTCGGTGACGGCCTTGGGCAGGTTGTGGATCGCCTCGACGCTGGGAAGGGTGCGGGTCTCTTCGGCCTTGGCCTCGATACCGACATCCATCAGGTAGGTGGTGACGCGGGCGCGCAGGACCTTGAAGGTCTCGTCGCTGTTCATCGCCGAGCGGTCGCGCGGCCGCGCCATGTCCACGGTGAATTCCTCGCCCAGGGTCCCGTCGGGGTTCAGGGCGATGATGCGGTCGGCCAGCAGGATGGCTTCGTCCACGTCATTGGTGATCAGCACGCAGGTCTGCTTTTCCTCGTTCCAGATCGCCTCGATCTCGTCGCCGAGGTTGGCGCGGGTCAGGGCGTCCAGCGCGGAAAGCGGCTCGTCCAGCAGCAGGACTTCGGGGTTCATCGCCAGGGCGCGGGCCACGTTGACCCGCTGGCGCATGCCGCCAGACAGCTCCGCCGGGCGGCGGGTCGTGGCGTGGGACAGGCCGACCATCTGGATGTACTTGTCGGCCTTGGCCGTCTTCTCGGCCTTCGACAGGCCGGGGAAGATCGTGTCCACCGCCAGCATGACGTTGCCGTGCACCGTCAGCCAGGGCATCAGCGAGTAGTTCTGGAAGATCACGCCGCGCTCGGGGCCGGGGCCCGTGACGGGCTTGCCCTTGAACAGGACCTCGCCCTTCGTGGGCGCTTCCAGCCCGGCAAGCAGGTTGATCAGGGTGGTCTTGCCGCTGCCCGAGAAGCCCAGCAGGACCAGGAATTCGCCTTCCGCGACGCTGAGGTCGATGTCCTTCAGCACGTGGGTGGCATGGGTGCCCTCGCCGAAGCTTTTCGAGACGTTCTTGAGATCCAGGATGCTCATGACGCTCACCGGTTGTTCGAGAAGGTGAAGAGGGACTGCAGGGCGAACATCACGCGATCCAGCAGGAAGCCGATCACGCCGATGGTCAGCACCGCGACCATGATCCTGGCGAGCGAGCTGGAAGAGCCGTTCTGGAACTCGTCCCAGACGAACTTCCCAAGGCCGGGGTTCTGGGCCAGCATCTCGGCCGCGATCAGGACCATCCAGCCGACACCGAGCGACAGGCGCAGGCCGGTGAAGATCAGCGGCAGCGCCGAGGGCAGCACCAGCTTGGTGATCTTCGACCAGGTGCCCATCTTCAGCACCTTCGACACGCTGATCAGGTCCTTGTCGATCGAGGCCACGCCAAGCGCGGTGTTGATCAGCGTCGGCCAGAGAGAGCACAGCGTGACGGTGATGGCCGAGACCAGGAAGCTTTTCGCAAACAGCCCGTCATTGGTGGTGTAGACCGCCGAGACGACCATGGTGACGATGGGCAGCCAGGCCAGCGGGCTGACCGGCTTGAAGATCTGGATGATCGGGTTCAGCGCCGCATTGGCGGTGACCGACAGACCGGCGGCGATGCCCAGCGGAATGGCGACGGCCGAGGCGATCAGGAAGCCGAAGAACACCGTCTTGATCGAGGTCCAGATCTGCGCGTAGTAGCTGGGCGCGCCGGTATAGGGGATCTCCTTCACCTTTTCCGGCTGGCCGTTGGCGATGAACCTCTCGTTGCGCGCATCGACGCGCTCCTGGAACGCGCGGCGGTCGGCGGCGGTCTGGATGGCGCTTTCGTGCAGCTGCACGGCTTCGGTCCAGACCTGCGCCGGTCCGGGCACGGCCCCGAGAGAGGTCTGCACGCGGGGCGCCAGGGTGCCCCAGAGGGTCAGGAAGACCGCGATGGCCAGCAGCGGCACACCCAGCAGACGCCAGATGTCGCGGGCCTGGGCCTTGGGGTTGTCGCCGGCGGCGGCCTTCAGGATCGGGGTGATCCAGGCGAGGCCCAACACCTGAAGCCATTTGTCGATGGCATTGATGCGGGTGAAAAGCTTGGCGCGACGGGCCTCGCGGGCCTCTTTGCGCGCAAAATCGGGATCGACAGTGGTCATGCGTCTTCTCCTTGATCTGCGGGAGGGCCCGCGAGGTCGGTCTGGTGTCCGGTTGGCAGGGCACGCACCCCTGCGGGGCATCGCCCGACCGCCAACCCTTTCATTTCATTTCGTATTCAAGGATTCGCGCGAAGCCGGGGGTTGCCTGTTTCAAGCTTTCCCGGGGCTCCGCCCGTGATTGGCCCGAAAGGTCCCCCGGACCTTTCGCCTGTCCCCCGAAGTCTCGGGGGACAGGTACGGTCAATCACCCCTGAACCTCATTGCCGACGACAACCTGCTCGCCCTTCAGGCCGATCGGCAGGCTTTCCAGGTAGGCGTTCGGGGCTTTGCCGTCGTAGCCGATGCCGTCGATCACGTCAGAGGCAGGGGTCGGCGCCTTGTAGCCATCGCTGTCCCAGGGGAAGTCGGCTTCATTGGCCAGGCCCTCTTCCACCAGCAGGCGGGCGGCCTCCAGGTAGATCTCGGGCTTGTAGACCGACTTGGCGACCTCGTCGTACCAGCTGTCCGGCTTGGCCTCGGGGATCTGGCCCCAGCGACGCATCTGGGTCAGGTACCAGACCGCGTCCGAGTAGAAGGGATAGGTGGCGTTGTAGCGGAAGAAGACGTTGAAGTCGGGGACCTCGCGGGTGTCGCCCTTCTCGTATTCGAAGGTGCCGGTCATCGAGTTGGCGATGACCTCGTAATCCGCGCCGACGTATTCGGGACGCGACAGGATTTCCACGGCCTCGGGGCGGTTGGCGTTGTCGTTCTCGTCCAGCCACTGTGCGGCGCGGATCAGCGCCTTGGTCACGGCCAGCGTGGTATTGGGGTTCTCTTCGGCGAAGGCGGCGGAGATGCCGAAGACCTTTTCCGGGTTGTTCTTCCACAGCTCGTAATCGGTGATCACCGGCACGCCGATGCCCTTGAAAACCGCCTGCTGGTTCCACGGCTCACCCACGCAGTAGCCCGAGATGGTGCCGGCTTCCAGCGTGGCGGGCATCTGCGGCGGCGGGGTGACCGACAGGAAGGCCTCGGCGCCGATCTGGCCGGTGACGTTCTCGGGCGAGTAATAGCCGGGCTCGATGCCACCGGCGGCCAGCCAGTAGCGCAGCTCGTAGTTGTGGGTCGAGACGGGGAAGACCATGCCCATGTTGAAGGGCTTGCCCTGGGCGTTGAAGCTCTCGATCACCGGCTTCAGGTGGGAGGCGGAAATCGGATGCGCGATCTTGCCGTCCGCGTCGGTTTCCAGGCCGGGCTTCATCATCTCCCAGACTTCATTGGAAACGGTGATGCCGTTGCCGTTCAGGTCCATCGAGAAGGGGGTGATGATATGCGCCTCGGTGCCGTAGCCGATGGTCGCGGCCAGCGGCTGGCCGGCCAGCATGTGGGCGCCATCCAGGGTGCCCGAGATCACGCCATCCAGCAGCACCTTCCAGTTGGCCTGGGCTTCCAGCGTGACGAAGAGGCCCTCATCGTCGAAGAAGCCCTGCTCATAGGCGACGGCCAGCGGCGCCATGTCGGTCAGCTTGATGAAGCCGAAGGTCAGCACGTCCTTTTCCAGGTCGAGCATTTCGGCACTGGCGGGCGCGACCATGGCGGTCGTGGCGGCCAGAGAGAGAAGAAGTCGCTTCATTTCATACCCCGTCTTTGTTTCTGGCCCGGGGTTGGTTTCAATCTCCCGGGCGAACACGAAAAGCCACTCTGACAGACCGGATGGAGGCATCCGGATGTCGAGCGGCTTTGCTCAGTCGAACCCAATCAGTGGGAGAAAGTCGTCAGGTGGGCGCCATTGCCTGCCTGTGATCCCGAAGGTGCGGGATCGGCGGCGTTCGCGCAAAGGTTCGGTGACAATTCGCGGTGTTTTTGGCGTGCCAGACAGAAGCTGCCGAAAAATGCGCCAGGTTTTCGCCTATTTGCCGCGCGACGGCTCAAAAACGCGGCCATCGAAGAAGGAATCGGGCAGCAGCGACAGCTGCCCATGGGCCGAGGCGATGGAGGTTTCGGCGGTGACGGCGCCCTCGATCTTGGCCGAAGCGCCGGGCAGATCGGCCTCCGAGCCGACAAGGGCGGCGCGGTGCAGGTCGCTGCGGAAGGCGCCGCCGCCGGCGCGCAGGGCGGCGTCGCGGTCCAGCCCGGTGCGGGCCGCCAGCTGATGTGCGATCCATTCCGCCTGGCTGCGCCAGGGGAAGGTCGCACAGCCCTTGTGGAAGCCGACGAAACCGAGGGTCTCGCGCGTGTCGCCGCGCCCGTTGATCACCATGCGCCCGGACAGCGAGCGTTCCAGCACCTCGACGGGCAGGTTCAGGTATTCGGGCCGCGACAGCAGCTCGGCGGCCAGGCCGCGCGAGTCGGGCTCGGCCAGCCAGCGCCCGGCGCGCCAGCAGGCGCGGATCAGGCGGCCCAGCAGCGCCTCTTCGCTTTCCGCCCAGTCGGTACGGGCGGCCAGCACCTTCTCGGGGGCAAAATTCCAGATCGCCTTGCCGGGCAACAGCAGTTCTCCGGCGCCGTTTTCCACGGTGATGCTGCCCCAGGGTTCACCGACGCAGAAGGCGTCGATCTCTCCGGCGGCCATGGCATCGGCCATCAGAGGAGGCGGCACGGTGCGGATCGACACGCTCTGCGGTGCGGGCAGGCCGAGGGCCGACAGCCAGTAGTAAAGCAGTTCGGCGTGCATCGAGAAGGGGAAGGGCACCCCGATGCGCAGCGGGGCATCGGCGGGCTTGGCACGGATCAGCGCCTCTCCGGCGGCGCGGGCATCGTGGAAGGCAAAGTCATGGCCCACCTCGCGCAGCCGTGCGGCGAGCGCGTTCGAGACGCCGATCACCGTGCCGTTGACCGACAGAACCGAGACCGCCGAGAGCGCCGCACCGGTGCCCCCCAGCCCAAGCGCAGAGGCAACCGGCACCGGCGAGAGCATATGCGCCGCCTCGACCCGGCCAAAGACCAGCATGTCGCGCAGGGACGACCACGAGGGCGCCTTGACCAGCTCCAGCGCGATGCCCTCTTCGGCGGCAAAGCCCATTTCCTGCGCGGCGATCAGCGGCGCGGCATCGACCAGCGGGATAAACCCGACATTCAGGCTGACCGCCTTCATCCCAGAAGCCCCGCAGCGGTGACCAGCGCCTGCGCCACATCGGCAACCCGGCGGTTCTGGTCCATGGCGGTCTTGCGCAGCAGGGCATAGGCCTCGTCCTCGCCCATGCCGCGCGCCTTCATCAAGAGACCCTTGGCGCGGTCGATCACCTTGCGCTCTTCCAGCGCGCGCTTGGTGGCGGCCAGTTCGTTGCGCATCCGCTGGAACATGTTGAAGCGCGCCACGGCGGCATCCATCACCGGCTTCACCCGGTCCGGCTGCAGCCCGGCCACCACGTAGGCCGAGACCCCGGCCTCGATCGCGGCGCGGGTCAGCCCGTCGTCGCTCTGGTCCACGAACATGGCGACGGGGCGCTCCAGCGGGCCCGAGGCCAGTGTCAGCTCTTCCAGCATGTCGCGCGAGGGGTTGGCGATATCCACCAGTACCATGTCGGGGTTATGCGCCTTCACCCGCCGGGCCAGCCCGGTGACCTCGGCGATGACGTGGATGTCGTAATCCCCCGCCTCGGCCAGGCTGTCGACGATCAGCATGGCGCGGTCACGGTCCGGCTCGACGACGATGATGGAAAGCTTGTCCGACATGCTCCCGACATGGCGGCAGAGCAGGGCGCTTGTAAACAGAAACGATGCGGCAGCGCGGCAAGAGCCCCCCGGCCCCCGCCGCGCCCTGCTGAAAAAGGTGGCGCGCGAGCCCGTGCAGCAAGGCGCCCCGGGGCCAACACTTAATGGTTGATTAAATTTGATGCGACGATTTGGGGACGTTGTGGGCGGGGGCCTTTGGCCTAGGCTTTTGCCACGCCCTGTTGGGGCGGGTAGCGCGTGAAAGGGTTCCCCATGCAGATACTGGATCACCCCCCGATGACCTGGCGCGAGGATCAGCGCGTCGCCTGGCCGATGAAGAAGCTGGGACATGCCCAGCTGGGCGCCCGCGAGGGGGCCATGCTGTACTACCTGGCCCGAGACTGGGCCTCGGGCGCGCGTCCGCTGGTCGAGCTGGGCTCGTTCCTTGGCGGGTCGGCCTCGCTGACCGGCGCGGGGCTGAAGGACAACCCGCTGTGGAACGGCCAGACGAAACTGCATTGCTTCGATATCTTCGAGGCGAAATACGGCAACATGGCCGAGTTCATCCGCACCCGCGTCGATCCCGATTTCGAAGCGGGGCAGAATTTCCAGTATCTCTTCGATGCCCAGACCGCCGAGGTCTCAGAGGCGATCGAGGTGCATCGCGGCGACCTGATGCAGGCCAGCTGGAGTGGCGGAGAGATCGACATGCTGTTCGTCGACATCGCCAAGACGCCGGACCTGAACCGCATCACCCTGCAACGCTTCCTGCCCGCCCTCAGGGTCGAGACGGGGCTGCTGGTGAACCAGGATTTCCACAATCCGGACAACCCCTGGATCCATACCTCGCTGGGCTTCCTGTCCAGCCACTTCGAGCTGATCGAGCCGCGCGCCGATGATTCCATCCTGCTGCGCCTTGTCCGTCCGATCCCGCCAGAGGCGCTGCGCGAGGCCGGGCGCTTCGAGGACCTGCCGGACGAAGAAGCGATGAACCGGGTCAACCGGCTGATGTCGCTGCTGCGCCAGAACGATGCCGAACCCGCTATGTCGAGCTGGTCCGCGCCCGGCTGCAGATTCGCGCCGGCAACCGCGCGGCGGGGCGCGCCACGGTCGAGGCGGCGCTGGCCCGCTACGGCGAGGGGGATCCCAAGACCGATTTCTTCTGGAAGCGGCGGGCAGACTCGGTGCAGGCGCTGGCGTGACCCCAGCGGCCTGATCTCACTGACCTGATCCACCGGCCTGCGGGCGCGCAGGATCACTGTGCGCCCCCGGGCAGTTCCCGCGCAGCCATTTCGGGTTATCTTCCTTGCAACAGGAGGACCCGAAAGATGAGCTGGAACCCCGATCACCTGCTGACCGACCCCGACCTTGTCGCCGCCTCGGCGCTGGAAACCGTGCTGGTGCCGCGCGCCCGCGACATCGGCGGCTTCGAGGTGCGCCGCGCCCTGCCCGCGCCGAAGCGGCAGATGGTCGGCCCCTTCATCTTCTTCGACCAGATGGGCCCGGCAGAGCTGCTGACCGGCGAAAGGATCGACGTGCGCCCGCATCCCCATATCGGGCTGGGCACCGTTACCTACCTCTATGACGGGGTGTTCCATCACCGCGACTCGGTCGGCTCGGACCAGCTGATCCGGCCCGGCGACGTCAACTGGATGGTGGCAGGGCGCGGCGTCAGCCACTCCGAACGCTCGCCCTCGGCCGAGGCGGGCGGGCCGCTCTACGGTATCCAGACCTGGATGGCCTTGCCCAGCCGGGACGAGGACCGCGCCCCGGAGTTCGAGCACCACCCCAAGGCCAGCCTGCCGATGCTCGAGGCGCATGGCATCTCGGCGCGGCTGATCCTGGGCACTGCCTTCGACGAAACCGCTCCGGCGACGCTGTTCTCGGAAACCTTCTACCTGGACGTGACGCTGGCGCCCGGCGCCGCCTTCCCCCTGCCCGACGATCACGAGGATCGCGGGCTGCATGTCACCCACGGCAGCCTCGAGGTGGCCGGGCAAAGCTTCGAGGCCGGGCGGATGATGGTCTTTCGCCCCGGCGACCGGATCTCGGTCCGCGCCGGGCAGAAGGGCGCGCGGTTCCTCGCCCTCGGCGGCGCCACCCTGCCCGAACCGCGCTACATCTGGTGGAACTTCGTCTCGTCCTCGCCCGAGAAGATCGAGGCCGCCAAGCTGGACTGGCGGCGCGGCGACTGGGGCCGCGGGCTGTTCGACCTGCCCGCCGGCGATACGGCAGAGTTCATCGAGGCGCCCGAGGATCGGCCCGGGCGGATGACCCCGATGCAGGCCGGCCCGCGCGGCGGTTGAGGCGGGTTTCCGCAATAGCCGCCCGATTTCCGGCGCCAGCCCGGGGCCGGATCGGCTAGCCTGCGGCCATGATGTTCGACCTGCCCCCGGATGACCTGCTCTATGACGCGCTGCTGGCGCGCGACGCCAGCTATGATGGCCGCGCCCTGGTCTGCGTGACCTCGACGGGCATCTTCTGCCGCCTCACCTGCCCGGCCCGCAAACCCCTGCGCCAGAACTGCCTGTTCCGCGCCAGCCCTGGCGAATGCCTCGCGGAAGGGTTCCGCCCCTGCAAGCGGTGTCACCCGCTGGGTCAGGCCGAAGACCCCGCCGTCGCGACCCTGCTGGCGGCGCTGGAAGAGCGGCCCGAGCATCGCTGGACGGAAGGCTGCGTGGCGCGCCTCGGCCTCGACCCCTCGACCGTGCGGCGCGCCTTCAAGCGACAGTTCGGCATGACCTTCCTCGAGATGGCCCGCCAGCGCAGGCTGCGCGACGGTTTCCTGACCCTCGGACAGGGCGGCAAGGTGATCGAGGCCCAGCTTGATGCCGGGTTTTCCTCGGGCTCGGCCTTCCGGGCGGCCTTTGCCCGGCTTCTGGGCGCGGCGCCCGGCACCCTGCGCGGCGATGCGCTGCTGCTGGCCGACTGGATCGCCACGCCGCTTGGCGACATGATCGCCATCTCTTCCGCCCATCACCTGCACCTGCTGGAATTCACAGAACGCCGCGCGCTGGCGGGCGAGGTGCGCAAGCTCTCCGAACACGCCAGGGGATCCCTCGGCATCGGGGTGCATCCGCCGACCGAGCAGATCCGCGCCGAGCTGGCCGCGTTCTTTGCCGGACGCTCGGCCCGCTTCGAGACCCCGCTGGCGTTGCACGGCTCGCCCTTCACTCGCGAGGTCTGGGAGGCCCTGCGCGAGATCCCGGCCGGCGAAACCCGCTCTTACGGAGACCTCGCCCGCGCCCTCGGCCGGCCCGGATCGCATCGCGCCGTGGCCCGGGCCAATGGCGCCAACCAGATCGCGCTGGTGATCCCCTGCCACCGGGTGATCGGCGCCGACGGCGCACTGACGGGCTATGGCGGCGGCCTCTGGCGCAAGCAGCGCCTGCTCGAGATCGAGGCCGCCTATCGCCCGGCCCGCGCCACGGGGTGATCCGCACTTCCGTCAACTGTTGACAGTATTTTCCTCCCTGATAGTTTCGCCCCGATTTGAACGACAGCCGGTGCCGGAACGGCCGGTCCCTGCAGGGGGGCCGGGTGCCGGACTGCGGCTTGCAGGAAGGCGGGACGATGACGCACCGGGAGCACAACGCAAGAGAGCTGAGCAGCCAGGACCTTGAGGAGCTGACCCTCTGGCGGCAGGACCTGCACCGCCACCCCGAGCTGTCGGGGCAGGAGGCAGGCACCGCCGAAACGGTCCGGGCCATGTTGCAGGACACCGCCCCGGACCGGATCGTCACCGGGCTGGGCGGCGACGGCGTGGCGGCGGTCTACGAGGGCCGGGGTGCCGGCCCCTCGGTGCTGTTTCGTTGCGAGCTGGACGCCCTGCCGATCACCGAAGAGAACCCGGACCTGCCGCACCGCTCCCTGGTGCCGGGGGTGGCGCATCTCTGCGGCCATGACGGCCATATGGCAATCCTTGCCGCCACCGCGCGCTGGCTGGGCCGCAACCGGCCCGTGCGGGGCCGCCTCGTCCTGCTGTTCCAGCCCGCCGAAGAAGACGGCGCCGGGGCCGCACGGGTGATCGGGGACCCTCGGTTTGCCTCTCTGGCGGCCGACT
>NZ_AFPM01000283.1 GCF_000220565.1 Oceanicola sp. S124
GTGCCGACCTGCGGAATGGCTTCATTCAGCGCCTCAGAAAGCACCGCCAGTCCGTTGATATTGGACAGCTTTCCCTGATCCGTCGCCATGCCCAGCGTGGTATAGCGCTTGGCATGTTCGACGCTCTCGTAGCCCTCCTGCGCGGCCAGCTGGATATCGCTGACCTTGACGTCGTTCTGGAAGTCCAACCAGGTCTTGGAACGCTTCTCGTAGGGTGCCCCGTCGGGCATCAGCCAGACGGCGGCGGGGGCGATCTCGTCGGGCTCGTCGACCTCGGGCAGGCCTGCGGCGGTGGCCTCGAAACCGGCGGCGCGGGCGGCGGCAGCGCCCTGGGCCGCCGCGTCCTGCAGCGTCTCGGAGAGCAGCAGCGCGCCGTTCGCAGTGCCCGCACAGCGCACGAAGCCCTGCCCGTCGTGGCCCGTCGGGGCGCGGTCCGCATCGGGGCGGAACATCGCGCGCTCGGTATCCCAGGTCAGCTTGCCGCCGCAATGCGACCACAGGTGCACCACCGGAGACCAGCCACCCGACATGGCGACCACGTCGCAGTCCAGCGTTTCGATCACGGCACCGCTGCCCGCCTGGGCACAGATCTCGACCCCGGTGACGCGCTTGCCGCCCAGCACGCGGGCCACGGCCCGGCCCGGCTCGACGCGGATGCCGGCCTCGCGCGCGGCGATCGTCAGGGCTCCGCCGCCGGCGGGGCGCGCATCGAGGATCACCGGCACATCCAGCCCTGCCGCCTTCATCGCGAAGGCGGTGCGATAGGCGTCGTCGTTGTTGGTGACCACGACCACCCGGTCGCCGGGCGCGACCCCCCAGTTCACCACGTAATCCCGCACCGCCGAGGCCAGCATGACGCCGGGAATGTCGTTGCCGGCGAAGGACAGCGGCCGTTCGATGGCGCCGGTGGCGGTGACCACCTGCGCGGCACGGATCCGCCACAGGCGATGACGCGGGCCGGACTTGTCGGAAAGGTGGTCGGTCAGCCGCTCGTAGCCCAGCACGTAACCGTGGTCATAGACCCCTGCCCCCATGCAGCGCAGGCGCAGGGTGACATTGGGCAGGGCCTGCAGCTCGGCCAGCAGCGCATCGACATGGGCCTGGGCCCCGACGCCGCCGATCTCGCCGCCATCCACGGGGGCGCGGCCGCCCCAGTGGCCGGTCTGTTCCAGCAGCAGCACCTTCGCCCCCGCGCGCCCGGCCTCGACGGCAGCGGTCAGCCCGGCCACGCCGCCACCGATCACCAGTACATCGGCGAAGGCATAGAGGTGTTCGTAGGTATCCGCGTCGCGATCCTTCGGCGCCTTGCCGAGACCTGCCGCCTGCCGCACGAT
>NZ_AFPM01000282.1 GCF_000220565.1 Oceanicola sp. S124
TCGCTGTGTCCGGCGCCTGGGCGGATGAGATCAAGGTGGGGGTGATCGCCCCCTTCTCGGGGCCCTTCGCCCAGTACGGCGTGCAGTACCAGCAGGCGATCGAGACCTACCAGGCCCAGCACGGCACCACGGCGGGCGAGCACGAGATCACCTTCATCTACAAGGACGTCGGCGGGGTGAACCCGGACCAGTCCCGCGCCCTGGCGCAGGAGCTGCTGATCCGCGAGCGCGTCGACTACCTGGCGGGCTTCACCTTCACTCCGAACGCCCTGGCAGTCGGGCCGGTGATCACCCAGTCCGAAACGCCCACGGTGATCTTCAACGCCGCCACCTCGGCGATCAACCGCGAGAGCCCCTTCTTCCTGCGCACCAGCTACACGCTGCCGCAGGTCTCGGCGCCGGCGGCGGAATGGGCCTATGACCAGGGGCTGCGCAGCGTGGTCACCACGGTCAGCGACTACGGCCCCGGCATCGACGCCGAGGTCTCGTTCAAGAAGGCCTTCGAGGCCCGGGGCGGCACCGTCACCGACAGCGTGCGGATGCCGCTGTCGACCACCGATTTCACCCCGATCCTGCAACGGGTGAAGGATCAGGCCCCGGATGCGGTCTTTGCCTTCCTGCCGGGTGGGCCTCCGACCTTCTCCTTCACCAAGACCTACAACGAGAACGGGTTGCGCGATGCCGGGATCACCTTCCTCGGCACCGCCGAGACGGAAGAGAGCAACCTGCAGGCCCTGGGCGACCTGGCCGTGGGGCTGCACACGGCCTACCACTACTCTGCCGCCCACGACAGCGAGGCGAACCGCGCCTTCCTGGTGGCCCTGGCAGAGTTGCATCCCGAGGGGGTGGTCAACTGGGCTTCGGTCGGGGCCTATGACGGCGTTCACCTGATCTACGAGATGGTGGCCGCCGCGGGCAGCGACGGCCCGGCAGCGGTCGAGGCGGCCCTGGGCCTGGCCTGGGAAAGCCCACGTGGCCCCATCGAGATGGATCCGGAAACCCGCACGGTGATCCAGAACGTCTACATCCGCGAAGTCGCCCGCAACCCCGAGACCGGCCTGCTGGAGAACGTCGAGACCGGCGTGATCGCGACGGTCGGCGACCTCGGCTGGAACCAGTGACGGCAGGACGGGCCGGTGCCGACCGGCCCGTTCCACCCAAACCACGGGACGTGACATGACATTACTTCTGAACATCGCGGTCGACGGTCTGGCCTACGGCATGATCCTCTTCATGATCGCCGTCGGCCTGTCGGTGACCATGGGGCTGATGCGGGTTGTGAACCTGGCCCATGGCGGCTTCGCCCTGATCGGCGGAGCGCTGGCCCACTGGCTGGGCACCGAGGCCGGTCTGCCCTTCGGGCTGGTCCTGCCGGGCGCCGTGGCCGGCACCATCCTCATCGCCATGCCGCTGGAACGGCTGGTCTATCGCCGCATCTACGGGTTCGGAGAGCTGCAACAGGTGCTCGCCACCATCGGCCTGACCTTCCTGATGATCGCCTCGGTCAACCTCTGGCAGGGCTCGTCGCTTCTGGCGATCACGCTGCCCGAGGGGCTGAACCGCTCGGTCGATCTGGGGTTCCGCCAGCTGACTGCGCACCGGGCGCTGGTCATCGGAGTGGGCGCGCTGATCATCCTCGGCCTCTGGGTGCTGCTCGACCGGACCCGCTTCGGCATCCGCCTGCGCGCTGCCGTGGACAACCGCGAGACCGCCTCGGCCCTCGGCATCGACACCGGCCGGATCTACATGCTGACCTTCGCGCTCGGTGCGGGGCTGGCTGCACTGGGGGGCATCCTCGGGGCCGAGCTGCTGCCCATCGATGCCTATTACCCGCTGCGCTACATGGTGCTCTTCCTGATCGTCGTCGCCATCGGCGGGCTGGGTTCGATCCTCGGCTCCTTCGTTGCGGCTCTGGCCATCGGGCTGATCGAGACCGCCAGCCGCTACCTCGTGCCTGACATGGCGACGATCACCTTCTTCGTCCTGGTGATCCTGTTCCTGGCGCTGCGCCCGCGCGGCCTGATGGGGAGGGCTGGGGCATGAACCGGCGTCTTCTCTCGCTTCTTCTGATCCTTCTGGCGGGCGGTGCGGCCTACCTGCTGTTTCCCTACAACCTGGCCTTCCTGACCCGCATCCTGATCATGATCGTACTGGTGCTGTCGCTGGATCTCATCCTGGGGCTGGCGGGCATCGCGACGCTGGGACAGGCGGCCATGTACGGCGCCGGGGCCTATGCGGCGGGGCTCTTTGCCATCCACGTCTGGGCCGATCCCGTGGCGGGCCTGCTGGCCGGGGCCCTTGCCGGGGCGGCGCTGGCGGCGCTCTCGGGGGCGGTGCTGATGCGCACCCAGGGGCTGACCCTGATCATGCTGACCATCGCCGTCGCCCAGATCTGCGCCGAGATCGCCAACCGGGCCCGTGCCGTCACCGGCGGTGCCGACGGGCTGCGCGGCATCCGCCCCGGCAAGGTCCTGGGCCTGTGGGAGTTCGATTTCATCGGCATCACCGGCTACTGGTACGCCTTCGCCGTCATGGCGCTGGTCTTGCTGGCGCTGGCCGTTATCGCCCGCTCGCCCTTCGGCCTGTCCCTGCGCGGCATCCATGAAAGCCCCGAGCGCATGGTGGCCATCGGGGTTTCGGTCTATCGCCGCCGGCTGGCGGCCTACACCATGGGGGGCGCCGTGGCCGGTACCGCCGGGGCGCTTTCGGCGCAGATCACCCAGTTGGTCAGCCTCGAGGCCTTCTCGTTCACGCTCTCGGCCGAGGCGCTGATCATGCTGATCCTCGGCGGCACCGGGCGGCTTTACGGCGCGGTGCTGGGCACGGTGATCTTCATGGCCGTGCATCATCTCGCGGCGGCCAATGATCCGTTCAACTGGCTCTTCGTCATCGGCGCGCTGGTGCTGGCGGTGGTCTTCTTCCTGCCGCGTGGCCTGATCGTCCTGCCGACCGGCCTGAAACGTCTTGCCAAGGGAGGCCGCCATGCAGGGTCTTGAGGTACGCGGGCTGTCGAAACGCTTCGGCGGGCTGGTGGTCTCCGAGGATATCGACTTTGACCTGCCGCCCGGGGCGCGCAAGGCGCTGATCGGCCCCAATGGCGCCGGCAAGAGCACCTTTGCCAACCTGGTGACCGGGATCCTGGCTCCGACGGGTGGCACGATCCGCTTCGACGGCCAGGACATCGCCGGGCTGGACGAGGCGCAGCGCGTGAAGCGCGGCATTGCCAAGACCTTCCAGATCACCACGCTGTTTTCCGGCCTGACGGTGCGCGAGAACCTGCGCCTGCCGGTGCTCGAACGCCGGGGGCGGGGCGGCGGGCTGTTCCGCCGCGCCGATGGGGATCCGGCGATCGAGACCGAGGTCGAGGCCCTGCTGGCGCAGTTCGACCTGTTGCCGTTTGCGGATCGCCCGGTGGTCGATCTGGCCTATGGCCAGCAGCGCCTGGTCGAGATGGCGCTGACCCTGGCCCTGAAACCGCGGGTGCTCATCCTCGACGAACCCGCTGCCGGCGTGCCGTCGAGCGAGACGCATCTGATCATCGAGGCCATCGAGCGGCTGCCCGGCGATCTCGCCGTGCTGGTGATCGAGCATGACATGGACCTGGTGTTCCGGGTCGCGCGCTCGATCGTCGTGCTGGTGCAGGGGCGGATCCTGACCGAAGGCACGCCCGGAGAGATCGCCACCAATGCGCAGGTGCGCGAACTTTACCTTGGAGGCGCCCATGGCTGACCGGCTGCTGGAGCTTGAGACGGTGACCGCGGGCTATGGCCCGACCCATGTGCTGCGCGGGCTGTCGCTGACCGTCGCCCCCGGGGAACGCCTGGCGGTGATCGGGCGCAACGGTGCGGGCAAGACGACGCTGCTCAACACCATCATGGGGCTGACCCGCCTGCATGGCGGGCAGCTGCGCTACGGCGGGCAGAGGCTGGACCGCCTCGCTCCGCATCGCCGCAATGCCCTCGGCCTCGGGCTGGTGCCGCAGACGCGCGACATCTTCCCCTCGCTGAGCGTCGAGGAAAACCTGCTGTCGTGCCTGCGC
>NZ_AFPM01000281.1 GCF_000220565.1 Oceanicola sp. S124
GGTCTGCACGCCTGCTCCGATACGCCTTACCGCCGGACCGCCCGCTTTCGGCGGCCCCGGGCCATCCGGCCACCGGATCTGCGGGCCACGGGAGGTCAGGGATACGGAGGGCCCCTTAAGGCCTGCTTAAAGGTCAAACTGTCTCTAACCCGACCAGGACGGTTCAGGGCCGGTTAACGGGGCTGCCCTAGCCTGAGGGCATGCTGCAGGAGATACCGATGATCGACTGGAACCAGGTGATCGAACTGCGGGAAGATGTCGGTCACGACGACTTTGGCGAGGTGGTCGAGATCTTCCTGGAAGAAGTCGAGGAAACGCTGCGCGGGCTGTCCCATGGCGCGCAGCTCGAGGCAATGCTGCACGCGCTGAAGGGATCGGCGCTGAACCTCGGCTTTACCCATTTCTCGGGCCTCTGCGCCGAGGGAGAGGTCATGGCCGCCCGTGGCGAGGGCGGTGCGGTGAACCTCGGCGCGATCCGTACCAGCTACGGCGAAAGCCGCCGGATCTTCCTGGCGGAACTTTCGGACCGGCTGGCGGCCTGAGCGCCGGGCGGGGCTCAGATCAGGAATTCGGCCAGCACCGGGTCGTCGGTGATATCGCGGAAGGTGAAGCCCCCGGCCCGCATCCGCGTGGCCAGCGCATCCAGGTTCTCGGCCCGCTTCGTCTCGATGCCGATCAGCACCGAGCCGAAGTTGCGCGCCGATTTCTTCAGGTATTCGAAGCGGCTGATATCATCCTCGGGGCCCAGCATCTGCAGGAAGTCATGCAGCGCGCCGGGCCGCTGCGGCAGCCGCAGGATGAAGTACTTCTTCACCCCGGCGTAGCGCTGCGCGCGCTCCTTCACCTCGGGCAGGCGCTCGAAGTCGAAGTTGCCCCCCGAGGTCACGCAGACCACCCGCTTGCCGGCGATCTGGTCCTTCAGATCCTCCAGCGCATTGACGGAGAGCGCCCCGGCAGGTTCCAGCACGATGCCCTCGACGTTGAGCATCTCCAGCATGGTGATGCAGATGCGGTCTTCGGGCACGCCCAGCACATGCTCGGGTGCCATGTCCTTCAGCCGTGCGAAGGGCGCGGCACCGATCCGCGCCACGGCGGCGCCATCGACGAAATTGTCCACATGGGCCAGGGTCACCGGCTCGCCGGCCTGCAGGGCCGCGGCCAGCGACATGCCGCCCTCCGGCTCGACCAGCCGCAGATCCATCGCCGCGCCATGGTAGCTGTGGATCCCCGAGGCCAGCCCGCCGCCGCCAACGGGCAGCACGATCATCTCGGCCGGTTCGGGCATCTGCTCCTCGATCTCGGCGGCGACCGAGGCCTGCCCCTCGATCACGTCCTCATCGTCGAAGGGCGCAAGGAAGTGCCCGCCGATCTCGACGCAATGGCGCTGCGCCTCGGCCAGGGTGTCGTCGAAATAGTCGCCGACAAGGCGGATCTGGATGAAGTCCCCGCCGAAGATCCGCGTCTTGTCGATCTTCTGTTGCGGCGTCGTCACCGGCATGAAGACCACGCCCGGCACCTCGAAATGGCGGCACATGAAGGCCATGCCCTGGGCATGGTTGCCGGCGCTGGCACAGACGAAGGCCGAAACCTCGCGATCCGCCAGCACCTTGCGCATGGCGTTGAAGGCGCCCCGCAGCTTGTAGCTGCGCACCGGGGAGAGGTCCTCGCGCTTCAGCCAGATCTCGGCGCCATACTTGGCCGAGAGGTGGTCATTGCGCAGCAGGGGCGTCGCGGGGAAGACCTCGCGCATGGCCAGCATGGCGTTTCGGGCGGCATCGACGAAAGCGTTCATGGGCCAGAGGTGGCGCAAGGCGCGGGGTTTGGCAAGCCCGCGCCTGTCGCCTCAGTCTATCGAGCGGCCTTCGACGTAGTGGCCGTAGATCGTGGTCAGGATCGACAGGCCGACCATGAACTGCAGCCAGCCGGTGACGATGGCGTAGATCACCGTCAGCGGCGCGCCCGGATCGCCGCCCAGCTCACCCACGGCCTGCAGGACCGAGTTGATCACCGCGGTGATCAGCGCCAGCAGGGCGATGTCCCAGCCGGCGCCCCTGGTCTTGGCCCAGGCCTCCTTCATCTTAAGCGGCTCGCCGAGCGCCGTGGCCGGCAGCACCGGCGAGAGGCGGTAGAAGATCACCATCAGCGCGAAGGTGATGACCACCGAGCCGATGAAGACCAGCGCGAAACTGCCCGACATGGCCAGCGCGCCGACGAGGATTCCCATGATCATGGCCGGGATTACCATGAGCAGCACCAGCAGGATGCCCCGCCCCAGGTAGCCCAGCATCCGGTCGCTGCGGAATCGCGGCACCCAGCCCGCGCCCTCTTCGCGCAGCAGCACGTAGCGGTGCCAGGCCACGGCGATCCACAGGTAGGCCACCGCTCCGACCACCATGAAGGTGATGAAGGACAGCCAGTTGAAGCCGTAGATATTGGCGTTGGTGTTCTCTTCCAGGAACTCTCCGTTGGTCACCAGGAACCAGGTCATCGCCGCCGAGGCGATCAGGAAAGGCAGCAGGGACACCCGCAGCGCCGCGCCGAGATTGGCAAAGACGAGCCTCAGGCTCTGGGTGAAAATCTTCCAGCCTTTCATGAATGTACTCCCGATGAAGACCTGATTGAAATTTCGGCGACCTTTCCCCGGGATGGACGGACGGTCAAGTCAGATGATCCCTGCCCGGCGGGGCTCAACCGATCGAAGGCTCGGCGGAGGATGCCGTCGTGCCAGTCCGATCTGGCCCGGCCCCGACGTCGAGGATGAGGTCCCGGTGGAGCAGGCTCAGCATCGGCGCGAGGAACAGGACGCCCACCACGTCAACTCCCCCCCGCCGACCACGGGGCCCTGCTCTGTCACCCACTGTGGCGCGCCTGCCGCATTGTCCCGCGGGCAGCGCAGTCGGAAACCGCCCCGGAGCGCCGCTTTTCCCAGCACTGCAAGGCGCATTCGCGGCGCTTCGCTTGCCCTTGTGCCGGAAAGGCGCTATCGCCGCACTCGCATCCGAATGAGGGAATACCTATGTCCGCGCCCAAGAAAGTCGTCCTGGCCTATTCCGGCGGCCTCGACACCTCGATCATCCTGAAATGGCTTCAGACCGAATATGGTTGCGAAGTCGTCACCTTCACCGCTGACCTCGGTCAGGGCGAAGAGCTTGAGCCCGCTCGTGCCAAGGCCGAGATGCTGGGGATCAAGCCCGAGAACATCTACATCGAGGATGTCCGAGAAGAATTCGTGCGCGACTTCGTCTTCCCGATGTTCCGCGCCAACGCGGTCTATGAAGGCCTCTACCTGCTGGGCACCTCGATTGCCCGCCCGCTGATTTCCAAGCGGCTGGTCGAGATCGCCGCCGAGACCGGCGCCGATGCCGTGGCCCATGGCGCCACCGGCAAGGGCAACGACCAGGTGCGCTTCGAACTCTCGGCCTACGCGCTGAACCCCGAAATCAAGGTCATCGCCCCCTGGCGCGAATGGAACCTGTCTTCGCGGACCGCGCTGCTGGCCTTCGCCGAGCAGCACCAGATCCCGATCGCCAAGGACAAGCGCGGCGAGGCGCCCTTCTCGGTCGATGCCAACCTGCTGCACACCTCCTCGGAAGGTCGCGTGCTGGAAGATCCGGCCGTCGAAGCGCCCGACTATGTCTACCAGCGCACCGACGATCCCGTCCTGTCGGCCCCGAACGAGCCCGAGTACATCGAAGTGACCTTCGAAAAGGGTGACGCCGTGGCGATCAACGGCGAGGCGATGAGCCCGGCAACGATCCTCACCAAGCTGAACGAGCTGGGCAAGAAGCACGGCATCGGTCGTCTCGACTTCGTGGAAAACCGCTTCGTCGGCATGAAGTCCCGCGGCATCTACGAGACGCCGGGCGGTGACATCCTGCTGGAAGCCCACCGGGGCATCGAACAGATCACCATGGACAGCGGCGCTGGCCACCTGAAAGACTCGATCATGCCGCGCTACGCGGAGCTGATCTACAACGGCTTCTGGTTCTCCCCCGAGCGCGAGATGCTGCAGGCGCTGATTGACAAGTCCCAGGAGTTCGTCTCGGGCACTGTCCGCCTGATGCTCTTCAAGGGCTCGGCGCGCACCGTGGGCCGCTGGTCGGACTACTCGCTGTACTCCGAGGCGCATGTCACCTTCGAGGACGACGCCGGCGCCTACGACCAGAAGGACGCGGCGGGTTTCATCCAGCTCAACGCCCTGCGGCTGAAGCTGCTGGCAGCGCGCAACAAGCGCGTCAAGTAAACGATCCGGCCGGGCCCCTGGGTCCGGCCTTTTCCTTTGGGATCAGTATATTAGACCCCGAGCGCGGATGTGATCTGCGGCAGCAGGCCCGCCGCCACCAGCCCGACCAGCGCCCCGACCGCCAACCGCAGCGGCAGTGTGCGCAGCCGGGGCGAGAGGCCCGAAAGCCCCGCACAGATCACCGCGTAGTAGACCAGGTTGACCGGATCCATCGGCGTCTCTCCCTGTTGTACGGCTCAGGATGACCCTGCGGCAGCCATTCGGCAAGCCTCTGCACGCCTGCGGGCACGACGCAAAGTTTACACAAATTGCAGCAACGTCACGCTTGGCAAGTCGCGCGGCCGCGGTCACCTCTGGCGCCAACCAGAGGGTGACAACCATGACAATGGACGAGATTGCCGCGAAGATGGCGCGCGGGCTGCAGAAGCGCCCGATCGAGGACAGCTACAAGTTCGACTGCGGCGAGGACGGGGCGATCACCCTACGTGATGGCGCCGTGACACTGGCGGACGAGCCTGCCGATTGCACCATCCACATCAGCCGCGAGAACCTCGTCAAGCTGATGGCCGGAGACCTCAACCCCATGACCGCCTTCGCCTTCGGCAAGATCAAGGTCTCGGGTGATATGTCCCTGGCGCTGAAACTTGGGAAGGTTCTGGGGTGAGGCCCGTCTCGGAAACTGTCCGGGGGACAGTTTCAGGGCCGAACGGGCGGAGCCCCGGGGGCATCCGAAAGCGCCCCCAAGCCCCCCTCAACAGCTGATCCAGGCCCCTCATCCGGACCAGACAGCGCCGCGTCACTTGCCCCCGTCAAAAGATTTTCCTTGTGAGACTCACCTAACCAGCGTAGTCCGCAGGGGCTAACGTTTTTCTATTTCGACCACTGTCTCCTCTAATACGGCGCTCAGTCTCGATCCAGACCGACCACGCCGCGCTGCCGCATACCGCGGGCAGATCATTTACAGGAGACTACGACATGGCCACTGGCGTCGTAAAATGGTTCAACACCACCAAGGGCTTCGGCTTCATCGCACCGGAAACCGGCGGCAAGGATATCTTCGTGCATATCTCTGCTGTCGAGCGCGCCGGCCTGACCGGCCTGGCCGACAACCAGAAAGTGACCTTCGACGTGGAATCCGGCCGTGACGGCCGCGAATCCGCGACGAACATCGCTCTGGCATAAGCCTTCGGATCCTTGCGGATCCAGAAACGCGGTCCCCTCCCGGGGGCCGCGTTTTTTCATGGCCGACAGCTCTCTGCCCGGGTCAGGCGCGCAACCTCACCGCCTGCAGCAGCGCATAGGACGGCAGCGCGGCCTCGGCCAGCGCGGCCATGTCGCCCTGCAACTGCGGCATCGGCCCCTCGGCGCCGGCAAACCCGGTCGAGCCATGCACGGCATTGTACCAATGCGCCGCCCAGACGCCGTCATGGGGCTTCGGCCCGGCCTCCCAGCTCAGCATTGCCGGATCCCAGTCCAGTCCCAGCCGGTCGCAGAGCGCGCGCAGCATGCCTTCGGGATTGGCGCGGATGTCCACGCTGTCGATCACCACCGGGCTGTGCCCCTCGGTCAGCAGCTGCTCGTAAAGCTCGGCCTGCTGGACAAAGCCGATCTCGGACAGCTCGGGGTTGTCGTACTTGGCCGAGAAGCTGGCGACGACGCGGGCCGGATGCCGGATCAGGAAGACATGGCGCATGTCGGCGAACCAGTCCCGCGGCACGTCCGGGATCATGTGCTGCGCCATGTGCTTGTGATAAACATGCGGCGTCGCGTCGGGGCCGGTCAGCGCCGCGATCACCTGCCCCGGGTCCTGCGGCTGAGAAGCCAGGATCTGATCGCCCATCGGGTGCTCGCGCCCGGTGATCTTCAGGTAGGCGGCGTAGAAGGGTTCATCCACCGCCGAGCAATCGGCGCGGTTGCCGAAGGCATACATCATCGCGGTCGAGATATTGCGGGGGCCGGACCAGCAGGCGATCTTCATGCGGCAGCCTCCGCCGCGACCAGCGCCTTGTAGAGGCCGCGCAGGCGTTCGGTCACCGGACCAAGCTGGCCTGTGCCGATCTGGCGGCCGTCGATCTGGCTGACGGGGGTCTGGGCGCCAAAGGTGCCGGTCAGGAAGGCCTCGTCCGCGCCATAGGTGTCGACGAGGGAGAAATTGCGCTCGAAGACGGGGATCTCATTGGCACGGCACAGGTCGATGACCTTCTGTCGGGTGATCCCGTTCATGCAATAGTCGCCGGTCGAGGTCCAAACCTCTCCCTTCCGCACGATGAAGAAGTTGCAGGAGTTGGTGGTGTTCACGAAGCCGTGGATATCCAGCATCAGCCCCTCGTCGGCGCCGGCCTTTTCGGCGGCGATGCAGGCCAGTATGCAGTTCAGCTTGGAATGGGAATTCAGCTTGGGGTCCTGCGTCATCGGCAATCCGCGCAGATGCGGCACGGTGGCCAGGCGGATCGGGCGGCCCAGCACGGGCCTGGAGTGCTCCATGATGATCGCCACGGTGGGGCCCGAGCGCGACAGCGAGGGATGCTGGAAGGGCCTGTCCTTGACGCCACGGGTCACCATCAGGCGGGCGTGGGCATCCGTGTGCATCCCGTTCGCGGCGCGCAGGTCTTCCAGCGCCTGCACCAGGTCGGCCTTGCTCAGCCCGATCTCCAGGTCGATGGCCAGCGCGGCCTCGAACAGCCGGTCCAGGTGCTCGCCCAGGAACGCCCAGTGACCATCGTACAGACGCAGACCCTCCCAGATCCCGTCACCCAGCATGAACCCGGAATCGTAGATCGAGACGACGGCCTCGGCCTTGTCGACCACGCGGCCGTTCAGCCAGAACTTCAGGTCATCGTTGCGGGCGTCGTGTTCCGCATCATGGGCGGTCTGTTCCCGGGTATCGCTCATCTGTGCCTCCGATTTTGCGCAAAGCTAGGAGGCAAAAGGGGGAAAGCCAAGCGGCCTTCCCCCTTCAAGGGTCGCGGAGAGCCTGGGTGGAAGGATCCGGACCCGAACCGGGCGGGGAAGAGGCAAGGCCCCTACCCCGCACGGTATCACTCGGCGGTGATCACGGTCATCACGAGCTTGTCGTCGACGCGGATCGGGCCATCTTCCTTGGCGCCCAGCGTGTACTCGAAGACGCCGGTCTTCATGCCGCCGGCCTCGGAGTGGACCATCAGCATCAGCATGTCGCCCGAGGCGACGTCTTCCTGCAGGATGGCGGCGACATCCATGGTCTCGCCGGCGCGCAGCGGCGCGTAGCCGACAACCGGGCCGGGCTTCATTTCGGCGTCGGTGCGGTGCACCACCAGCCAGCCGTTTTCCGGCGCGGAGATCTTGTCGGCGCTGACGACGCCATTGGCGACGCTCTGGTCCATCGCCTCGACCATGGGCATCATGTGGTCGTCGGCGACTGCGGCGCCTGCGGCAAGGATCAGGCCGGTGGCAAGAATGGTCGTCTTCATGGGAAACCTCCCCCTATTACTGAACAAACAACCGCCCCCTGCGAGGCGCGGTTGATGAAGACACGCAGAAAGGGCGCCGGGGTTTCAGCCCCCGACGCCCTTTTTTCTCACCTCTCCTGACGAAAGCGTGAGGCTAGAGCTCGTCCCGGCGCGGGATCACGTCAGCGGTGCCGAGGCGGGTGACCATCAGCGCCCCGGCCTTCTGGGCCAGCGTGATGGCCTCGGGCAGGGGCATGCCCTGCGCAAGGCCCGCCACGAGGTAGCCGGTGAAGGTGTCCCCGGCGCCCGTGGTGTCGACCGGCGTGACCTTCGGCGCGGCAAAGTCCTGCGCCTCGCCAGTGGCGGTGTGGATCCAGCGGGCACCATCGCCGCCGAGGGTGATCACCACATCGGCGACGGGCAGCGCTTCGGGCGGCTGGCCGGTGGCCTCGGCCAGCTGCTCGGCCTCGACCTTGTTGACCACCAGCAGGTCAAGCAGCGGCAGAAGCGGCGCCACCGCCTGGGCATCGAAGGGCGCCGCGGCATGGGCCAGCTTCAGCCCCTGCGCCTTGGCAGCCCGGGCGAAGGCCTCGATCCCGTTGGTTTCATTGGTGAAGACCGCCCAATCCTGGGGACCGGCCTGGGCAAGGACCTGCGCGAAGGCGCTCTCGTCCAGCATGCGGTTGGCCCCGCCGAGGATCACGATGCGGTTCTCGCCCTTGGCATCCAGCTCGATCACCGCCTGCCCCGATGGGCCCGGAAGTTCGGCCAGATGGGCGACAGAGACGCCGTACTCCGCCAGCCGTTCCTTCATCCACAGCCCGTCCTCGCCGACGGCCCCGATATGGTGCGCCTGCGACCCGGCGCGGGCCAGGGCGACGGACATGTTCGCACCCTTGCCCCCGAGGCCACGGGAAAACCCCGTGGCGGCAAGGGTTTCGCCCGGCACAGGCAGATGCGGCACGCGGAACACGAGATCCGCGTTGATTGATCCAAGATTCCAGACGGCCATCACTTCACCTTGCAGGCGGCCATCACGGCCATGTTGAGGATGTCGTTGACGGTCGAGCCGGTCGAGCAGACCTGCACCGGCTTGTCGACGCCCGAAAGGATCGGACCGATCACCGTGGCCCCGGCCATCTCCTGCATCATCTTGACCGAGATCGAGGCCGAGTGCCGCGCCGGCACGACGAGGATATTGGCGTTGTCGGTCAGGCGGGCGAAGGGATAATGCGCCCGCGACCGGGCGTTCAGCGCCACGTCCACGGTCATTTCACCTTCGAACTCGAAGTCCACGCCGCGCTTTTCCAGCACCTTGGGCGCCAGGTGCATCTTCTCGGCGCGCTCGGAAACCGGGTAGCCGAAGGTCGAGAAGCTGACGAAGGCCACGCGGGGTTCCAGCCCCAGGTCGCGGGCGACCTCGGCAGAGCGCTCGGCGATATCGGCCAGGTCATTCTCGTCCGGCCATTCATGCACCAGCGTGTCAGAGATCAGCACGATGCGCCCGTTCAGCAGAACGGCGGTGGTGCCGACGGCGCCATCCTTGGGGCCGGCGTCGAAGACGTGGTTGATCAGCTCCATCACATGGGCCGACTTCCGCGTCGCGCCTGTGATCATCGCGTCGCCATGACCATGGGCCAGCATCAGCGCCGCGAAGACATGGCGATCACGCGCGGCAAGGCGGTGGACATCCTGCTGGTCCATCCCCTTGCGTTGCAGGCGCTGGTAGAGGAAGTCCTTGTATTCGCTCAGATACTCCGTGTTGGCCGCGTTCACCACCTTCAGCTCGTCCACGGCGTCGCCGAGACCGGCGGCCTCAAGCTTGGCCTTCACGTCGGCCTCGCGGCCCACCACGATGGCCTCGCCCAGCCCGCTGCGCTGGTAGCTGACGGCGGCGCGCAGCACGCGCGGGTCGTCGCCCTCGGCGAAGATCATCCGCGCCTGGGCATGACGGGCCCGGGCATGCAGGGCGCGCAAGATGGTCGCGGTCGGGTCCAGACGGGCCTTCAGCGCCTGCTCGTAGCCGTCCATGTCGACGATGGGACGACGCGCCGCGCCGGTCTCCATCCCGGCCTGGGCGACGGCCGGCGGGATGACGTAGATCAGCCGCGGGTCGAAGGGCGTCGGGATGATGTAATCGCGCCCGAAGGACAGTGCCCGGCCATAGGCCATGGCGACCTCGTCCGGCACATCCTCACGCGCCAGCTTGGCCAGCGCCTCGGCGCAGGCGATCTTCATCTCGTCGTTGATCGCGCGGGCGTGGATGTCCAGCGCGCCACGGAACAGGTAGGGGAAGCCCAGCACGTTGTTGACCTGGTTCGGGTAATCCGACCGGCCGGTGGCGACGATCACGTCCTCGCGCACCTCGTGCACCTCTTCCGGAGTGATCTCGGGGTCGGGGTTGGCCATAGCGAAGATCACGGCGTTGGCGCCCATGGACTTCACCATCTCCTGCGTGACGGCGCCCTTCACCGAAACACCCAGGAAGACATCTGCCCCCTCCATCGCCTCGGCCAGCGTGCGGGCGCTGGTGTTGGCGGCATGGGCCGACTTCCACTGGTTCATGCCTTCCTTGCGGCCCTGGTAGATCACGCCCTTGGTGTCGCACATGATGCAGTTGTCATGGCGCGCGCCCATGGCCTTCAGCAGCTCGAGGCAGGCGATACCGGCGGCCCCTGCCCCATTGAGCACGATCTTCACGTCCTCGATCCGCTTGCCGCTGATATGCAGCGCGTTGATCAGCCCGGCGGCGCAGATCACGGCGGTGCCGTGCTGGTCGTCGTGGAAGACCGGGATATCGCATTCTTCCTTCAGGCGCTGCTCGATGATGAAACACTCGGGCGCCTTGATGTCTTCCAGGTTGATGCCGCCGAAGGTCGGCGCCATCAGCCGCACGGCCTTGATGATCTCTTCCGGGTCCTCGGTGTCCAGCTCGATGTCGATGGAGTTCACGTCGGCGAAGCGCTTGAACAGCACCGCCTTGCCCTCCATCACCGGCTTCGAGGCCAGCGCACCCAGGTTGCCAAGCCCCAGCACCGCCGTCCCGTTCGAGACCACCGCCACGAGGTTGCCCTTGTTGGTATAGTCGTAAGCGGTTTCCGGGCGTTCGGCGATCTCCTCGCAGGGGACCGCGACGCCGGGACTGTAGGCCAGGCTGAGGTCCCGCTGGGTGGTCATCGGCACCGAGGCCTTGATCTCGAATTTTCCTGGGGTCGGTTCGAGGTGAAACGCCAGCGCGTCTTCGCGGCTGATCCGGCTCTTGGACATGGTGCACTCCCTTCAAGGCCATGGCGTCTTACACAACACCCGCCGACCCGACAACTGGGCGAAGGTTTCGCCTTTCGTCAACCATCCCGCACTTGTAAGTTCCCCGAAAGACCAGAGGGGCCCCATGAACCAAGCTGCCAACGTCACGCCGATGATGGCCCAGTTCCTTGAAATCAAGGAACAATATCCGCACGCGCTGCTGTTCTACCGCATGGGCGATTTCTACGAGATGTTCTTTGCCGATGCCGAAGCCGCCGCCAGCGCGCTGGACATCGCCCTGACCAAGCGCGGCAAGCACTTGGGCGAGGACATCCCGATGTGCGGTGTGCCCGTCCATGCCGCCGAGAACTACCTGCTGACGCTGATCCGCAAAGGCTTTCGCGTCGCCGTCTGCGAGCAGATGGAAGACCCCGCCGAGGCCAAGAAACGCGGCAGCAAGTCCGTGGTGCGCCGCGACGTGGTGCGGCTGGTGACGCCGGGCACGCTGACCGAGGACAGCCTGCTGGAGGCCCGCCGCCACAACTTCCTTGCGGCGTTTTCCACCGTGCGCGGCGAAAGCGCGCTGGCCTGGGTCGACATCTCGACCGGGGCGTTTCACGTGATGCCCATGGCGGCGGTGAAGCTGGGGCCGGAGCTGGCCCGGCTCAGCCCCTCGGAACTGCTGGTCAGCGAGGTGGACGAGGCCGAGGTGCGCGAGTTGGTCGACGATTTCGGCATCTCGCTGACGCCCCTGTCACGCGGCAGCTTCGACAGCTCGGGCGCGCAGACCCGGCTGACCGATCTGTTCAAGGTCGGCACGCTGGAAAGCTTCGGCAGCTTCTCCCGCGCCGAGGTCTCGGCCATGGGCGCGGTGGTCGACTACCTGGAGATCACCCAGAAGGGCAAACTGCCCCTGCTGCAGGTGCCGCAGCGCGAGGCGCTGGATGGCAACGTGCAGATCGACGCCGCCACCCGTCGCAATCTGGAAATCACCCACGCGATGAACGGGGCCCGCGCCGGCTCGCTGCTGGCCTCGATCGACCGCACGGTCACGGCGGTCGGCGCCCGGCTGCTGGAGCGGCGCATCTCGTCGCCCTCGCGCGCGCTGCCGGTGATCACCGCGCGGCTGGATGCCGTGGATTTCGCTTGTGAATACACCCGCCTCTCGTCGGATCTGCGCGACAGCCTGCGCAAGGTGCCCGACCTCGACCGCGCCCTGTCGCGTCTGTCGCTGGACCGGGGCGGCCCGCGTGACCTGGCCGCGATCCGCAATGCCCTTGCCCAGGCCGAGGTGCTTTCCGCCCGCCTGTCCGACGTACAGCTGCCCGCCCTGCTGGCCGAAAGCGCGCAGGGGCTGACCGGGCTGGTCGAGCTGCTGGCCCTTCTCGACGTCTCGCTGGTTGCCGAACCGCCCCTGATGGCCCGTGACGGCGGCTTCATCGCGCCGGGCTACGACGCCGAGCTGGACGAGGTGCGCAAGCTGCGCGACGAGGGTCGCAGCGTCATCGCCAGCATGCAGAACCAATACGCGGAAGAGACCGGTATCTCTTCGCTGAAGATCAAGCATAACAACGTGTTGGGCTACTTCATCGAGGTCACGGCAACCCATGCCGACAAGATGCTGAATCCGCCGCATTCGGACGCCTTCAAGCATCGCCAGACCACTGCCAACCAGGTGCGCTTCACCACGCCCGACCTGACCACGCTTGAGACGCGCATCCTCAATGCCGCCGGTCAGGCCCAAAGCATCGAGCTGCGGCTCTACGGCCAGCTGCGCGAGGCGATCCTGGACGCCGCACCCGAGATCACCCGCCTGTCCCGCGCCCTGGCCGAGTTCGACCTGGCCACCGCGCTGGCCGATCTGTCGCGCGCCGAGGACTGGGTGCGCCCGCGCGTCGACATGTCCCGGCGGCTGGAAATCGAGGGTGGCCGCCACCCCGTCGTGGAACAGGCGCTGAAACGCGAAGGCGCGCCCTTCATCGCCAATGACTGCGCCCTGCTGCCCAGTGGCGACGCCGCCGCGATCTGGCTGCTGACCGGCCCCAACATGGCCGGTAAGTCGACGTTCCTGCGCCAGAACGCGCTGATCGCCCTGCTGGCCCAGATGGGCAGCCATGTGCCCGCCACGACTGCCCATATCGGCCTCGTCAGCCAGATCTTCAGCCGGGTCGGTGCCAGCGACGACCTCGCCCGGGGCCGTTCGACCTTCATGGTCGAGATGGTGGAAACCGCCGCCATCCTCAACCAGGCCGACGACCGCGCGCTGGTGATCCTGGACGAGATCGGCCGCGGCACGGCCACCTATGACGGCCTCTCGATCGCCTGGGCAACCATGGAGCACCTGCACGAGGTCAACCGCGCCCGCGCCCTTTTCGCGACCCATTACCACGAGATGACCGAGCTTTCGAAACGCCTCGACGGGGTGGAGAACGCCACCGTCACCGTGCGCGAACACGAGGGCGAGGTGATCTTCATGCACGAGGTCCGCATGGGCGCCGCAGACCGCTCTTACGGGGTGCAGGTGGCCAAGCTGGCGGGCCTGCCCGAGAGCGTGGTGAACCGCGCGCGCGAGGTGCTGGCCTCGCTCGAGGACAACGACCGCAAGGGCGCGGGCCCCAAGGCGGTGATCGACGATCTGCCGCTGTTCGCCGCCGCGCCTGCACCAAGCCAGCCCAAGGTGCCCGAGCACATCCGCGCCGTGGCCGAGATGCTGGAGGGCGTGACGCCCGACGACCTCTCGCCCCGCGAGGCGCTGGAAGTGCTGTACCGGCTGAAGGATGCCTCTCGCGGCTGAGGGAATGAAGGACTAAACCTATGGAAATGAACGATATTATCTCCCATCCGAAGGTGAAGCACGCGCAGGAGCTGCTGCGGGCCGACCATGACCGCATGGTGGAAGAGATCGTCACCCTGACCGAGATCCCCGCGCCCCCCTTCATGGAAGAGGAGAAGGCGAAGGCCTATGCAGAAATGCTGCGCGAGGCCGGTCTGGAAGACGTGCAAATCGACGGGATCGGCAATGCCCACGGGATCTACCGGGGCTCGGGCAATGGCGCCATGGTCGCGGTGGCGGCCCACCTGGACACGGTTTTCCCCGAGGGCACCGACGTGACCGTGCGGCGTGAGGGCACCAAGCTTTTCGCGCCGGGCGTCGGCGATGACACCCGCGCGCTGGCGGTGAACCTGTCGATCATCCGCGCCATGAAGGCCGCCGGGATCACGCCGCAGAATGATATCCTGTTTGTCGGCAATGTCGGTGAGGAAGGCGTGGGCGACCTGCGCGGCATCCGCTACCTGTTCAACGAGAACCCGCTGGGGCCGCAAATCGGCAGCTTCTTCACCGTCGACGGGCTGGAAACGCCCGAGCTGGTGGATCGCGGCGTCGGCTCCTACCGCTACCGCGTGACCTTCGAAGGGCCGGGCGGCCACAGCTTCGGCGATTTCGGCATCGTGAACCCGGCCAATGCGCTTGCCGAGTTCGCCGCGGGCTTCGCCCGTATCGAGGTGCCGGAAGAGCCGAAGACCACGCTGAACCTGTCGATCCTCGGCGGCGGCACCTCGATCAACGCGATCCCGGAAAAGGTCTACGTCGATATCGACATGCGCTCGGTCGACCCGCAGGCGCTGGACGCGCTGGATGCGCAGATGCGGGCGCTGGTCGAGGGTGCCCTGGCGCTGGAAAACGGCCGCAACGATACCTCCAAGGGCGAGATCACCGCGCGCTTCGACGTGCTGGGCAACCGCCCCGCAGGCCGCACCGCACCCGAGGAGGCCATCCACAGGGCCAGCGCCGAGGCCGTCCGCGCCTTCGGTTTCGAACCCGCCTTCCGCGTCAGCTCGACCGATGCCAATATCCCCATGTCTCTGGGCGTTCCCGCGATCTGCATCGGCTCGGGCGGCACTGGGGGCCGGGCGCATACGCTGGACGAATGGATCGACACCGAGCCGGAGCTGAGCCTGCGCGGAATCTATGCCGTGATGGCCGCGATCCTGGCCATGGCAGGGCTTCAGGACTGAAAAAGGCGCCGCCGGGAGACCGGGGCGCCTTTCGGGATCTGGTGAGGGGGCTCTGCCCCCATCCGCTCTGCGGATTCCCCCGCAGTATTTGTGGCCATCGGATAGAAGGAAGGGCCTCTTACATCTATCCGATGGCTGAAAATACTGCCGCCGGAGGCTTCGCCCCTGCAGGGGGCGAAATCAGCCGGTGAAGCTGGAGACGCCGACCTGCGCGGGGCGCAGAAGGCGGTCGTGCAGCATGAAGCCTTCGGCCGAGACCTGGATGATCTCTCCGGCCTTGGTGCCGGGCACCGGGGCCTCGAACATGGCTTCGTGGACGTTCGGGTCGAACTTGTCACCGACGTCCGGGGCGATCGGCTCGATGCCGTGCTTGCGGAAGGTGTTCAGCAGCTCGCGCATGGTCAGCTCGATGCCCTCGAAGAGCGGCGCGTTTTCCTCGGTCTTCTCGCCCATGGCTTCGACCGCGCGTTTGAGGTTGTCGTAGACCGGCAGCATGTCGCGCGACAGCTTGGCGCCACCGTAGTTCTCGGCCTCGCGGCGCTGCTTGTCGGCGCGCTTGCGGGCGTTCTCGGCCTCGGCCAGCGCGCGCATCCACTTGTCCTTCATCTCGTCCCGCTCGGCGCGCAGGGACTCGATCTCGGCCTCGTCGTCGTCGATCTCTTCGATCTCGACCTCATAGGCCTCGGCTTCGGCCTGTTCGATATCGTCCAGGAACTCTTCGTCCTTCGGCTCTGCCATCTTTCACCTCATATCGGCCTAGCGCCGGTCGGTCAGCATCCGCCCGACCAGCTGCGCCGTGTAATCAACAATCGGAACGATGCGCCCGTAGTTGAGCCGTGTAGGCCCGATCACCCCGACCGCACCGATGATCTTCCGGTCAGCGTTCATATATGGAGAGACCACCAGAGAGGAACCCGAAAGTGAGAAAAGTTTGTTCTCGGAGCCGATAAAAATACGGACTCCCTCGCCCTCTTCGGTCAGTTCGAGGAATTCGGCGATGTCGCGCTTGCGCTCGAGGTCGTCGAACAGGCTGCGGATGCGGTCCAGGTCCGCTTCCTGGCTGTCCAGCAGGTTCGAGCGGCCGCGCACGATGAGGCGTTCGCCGAAATCGCCCTCGCCCTCCCAGATGGCCGCGCCGCTTTCCACCAGCGCCCGGGCCAGCCCGTCGATCTGCTGGCGCCGCGCCTCTATTTCACGTGAAACGGCCGACTTCGCCTCGGAGAGCGTCTTGCCCTCGAGCGCCGCATTCAGGAAATTCGCCGCCTCGCGCATCGAGCTGGGCGTCTGACCCGGCGGCGGGGTGAACAGGCGATTTTCAACGTGGCCATCACCGAAAACCAGCACCACCAGCGCCCGTTCGGGGCCAAGGCTGACGAACTCGATATGCTTGATCGGCGCCTCGTGCTTTGGCGTCAGCACCAGTGAGGCGCCATGGGTCGCCAGGCTGAGCGCAGAGCCGATGCGATCCAGCAACCCGCCCATATCGCCACCATTGCCCACCGTGGCGTCGATCTTCTGACGCTCGGTCGGGTCAAGGTCACCGACCTCGAGAAGCCCGTCCACGAACATGCGCAGCCCCTGCTGCGTCGGGATCCGCCCGGCGCTGACATGGGGGCTGTCCAGCAGGCCCATGTACTCCAGGTCCTGCATCACGTTGCGGATGGTGGCCGCCGAGACCTTCTCGCTCATCACGCGGGTGAGCGAGCGCGAGCCGACCGGCTCACCGTTTTCAAGGTAGCCTTCGACCACCCGGCGGAAGACCTCCCGCGAGCGGTCGTTCATCTCTTCTAGGGTCGTGGTCTTCTCTGGCATCGGGTCTCTCTTGCGAAGAGCCATTAAAGTCGGTGGCCGCCAAAGGTCAACGGGGCTTGCCTTACCCGGCCCTGCCTGCCTATCACGGCGACAAGCAAAAGGGGTTATCATGCGACCGTCTGGAAGAGATTTAAGCGAAATGCGCCAGGTTTCAATCGAGACCGGGGTCACCAAACACGCCGAAGGCTCCTGCCTGATCAAGGTGGGCGATACCCATGTGCTCTGCACCGCCACCCTGGAAGAGCGCGTGCCGCCCTTCGTCAAGGGCTCGGGCCTGGGCTGGGTGACGGCGGAGTATGGCATGCTGCCGCGCTCGACGACCTCGCGCATGCGGCGCGAGGCAGCCATGGGCAAGCAGGGCGGAAGAACCGTTGAAATTCAAAGGCTTATCGGTCGGTCCCTGCGGGCCGGCGTGGATCGCGTCGCGCTTGGTGAACGCCAGATCACCGTCGACTGCGATGTCATCCAGGCCGATGGCGGCACCCGTTGCGCCAGCATCACCGGCGGCTGGGTGGCCCTGAAACTGGCCGTCAACAAGCTGCTGAAGACCGGCGCCATCACCTCTGACCCGCTGGTCGATCCGGTGGCCGCCGTCTCTTGCGGCATCTACGCCGGGCAGCCGGTGCTGGACCTCGACTACCCCGAGGACAGCGAAGCGGGCGTGGATGGCAACTTCATCATGACCGGTTCGGGCAAGCTGATCGAAGTGCAGATGTCCGCCGAGGGCTCCGTCTTCTCGCGCGACCAGATGAACCAGCTGATGGACCTCGCCGAGAAGGGCGTGGGAGAGCTGGTCGCAGCCCAGAAAGCCGCGGTCGATGCGTAAGTTCGACGGGCAGAAGCTGGTCCTGGCCAGCCACAACAAGGGCAAGCTCCGCGAGATCGCGGAGCTTCTGGCCCCCTAGGGATCGAGGTGTCGTCAGCCGCCGATCACGGGCTGGAAGAGCCGGTCGAAGACCAGGATACATTCGTCGGCAATGCCCGCATCAAGGCGCACTACGCCGCCAAGGCCACCGGCCTGCCCGCGCTGAGCGATGACAGCGGCATTACCGTCGACGCCCTGGATGGCGCGCCGGGTGTCTACACCGCCGACTGGGCCGAAACGCCCAATGGCCGTGACTTCCCCATGGCGATGCAAAAGACCTGGGACGCGCTGGAGGCCAAGAACGCCCCCTACCCGCGCACCGCCGCCTTCAACTGCACCTTCTGCCTCGCCTGGCCCGATGGCCATGACGAGATCTTCGCGGGCATCTGCAAAGGCAAGGTCGAATGGCCCATGCGCGGCGAGGAAGGTCATGGCTATGACCCGATCTTCGTCCCCGAGGGCTACGACCAGACCTTCGGAGAGATGGACCCCGCCGAGAAGAACCGCATCAGCCACCGCGCCGATGCCTTTGCCAAGCTCAAGGCCTGCTTTGAGTGAGCATCAGGAGGATTGGCGGAACGCCGGCTTCGGGATCTACGTCCACTGGCCGTTCTGCCAATCCAAATGCCCCTACTGCGACTTCAACTCCCATGTGTGGGAGCGCGTCGACCAAAGCCGCTGGCTGAAATCCTACATTTCCGAACTTGAACGCTATGCCGCCCTGACGCCGGGCCGCGTGGTGCAGTCAGTGTTCTTCGGCGGCGGCACGCCCTCGCTGATGGAGCCCGCCACGGTGGACGGGATTCTCTCAGCGATCAGAAGGCTTTGGCCCCAAGCGAACGAGGTCGAGGTGACGCTGGAAGCCAACCCCACCTCGATCGACGCGGGCCGGTTCAAGGGCTACGCGGCAGCGGGCGTCAACCGCGTCTCGATGGGCTTCCAGGCGATGAACGACGAGGACCTGCGCCGCCTCGGCCGCCTGCACTCCGTCGACGAGGCGCTGCGCGCCTTCGACATCGCCCGCAACCAGTTCGAGCGCGTCTCCTTCGACCTGATCTATGCCCGCCAGAACCAGACCCTTGCGGCCTGGGAGGCCGAGCTGGACCGCGCCCTGTCCCTGGCCATCGACCACCTGTCGCTCTACCAGCTGACCATCGAGGAGGGCACCGCCTTCGGCGACCGCTACAAGCGCGGCGGCCTCAAGGGCCTGCCCGAGGAAGACCTGGCCGCCGACATGTGGGAGCTGACCCAAGAGGTCACCGCCGCCCACGGTTTCGAGAACTACGAAGTCAGCAACCACGCCCGCGACGGCGCCCGCTCGCGGCACAATGTCCTTTACTGGCGCTACGGCGATTACATCGGCGTCGGTCCCGGCGCCCATGGCCGCGTCACGCTGGACGGTCACCGCCATGCGACCGAGCAGCCCCGCGCCCCCGGCAGGTGGCTGGAGCGCGCCGAGGCCGGAAACGCCGATTCGCTGGTAGAGGCATTAACTGGACGGGAACAGGCCGAGGAATACCTTCTGATGGGTCTTCGCCTGCGCGAAGGCATCGACCTGAACCGGTTCGAGAGATTGAGCTCAGCACCGCTCAACGCATCCCAGGTCGATGACCTTTGCGAGAGAGAGCTTCTGAAACTCGAAAATCGGCGGATTTTCGTTACCGATCAAGGTCGTATGCTGTTGAACGCGGTCATAAACAAACTGCTGGATTCGTAGAAAATGCGGGTGATCTGGCTGATTTGCGGGCTTCTGGCGGTTGCACTCGGCCTCATCGGTGTCGTGCTGCCGCTTTTGCCCACGGTGCCCTTCATGCTGCTCGCCGTCTTCTGTTTCGCCCGCTCGTCCGAACGTCTGCACGACTGGCTGGTGCATCACCCGCGATTCGGCCCGGCGATTCGTGACTGGCAGGTCCGCGGCGCCGTCTCGCTGAAAGCAAAACGCCTAGCGACCGTCACGGTCGGAGGCGTCTTTCTACTGTCGGTCCTGATGGGCCTGCGCCCGATGCTGCTGCTGATCCAGGGCGCCACGCTCTGCTGCGTGATGCTCTTCCTCTGGACCCGCCCTTCCTAGCTGCCGCTGCCGAGGATCTGGCAGATGTCGTCCAGCGCCTCAAGCGAGGGGTAGCTGATGGTGATCGTGCCCGCATCCTGCCCCGGCACATGGTTGATCGTCACCTTGTAGCCAAGCGCGGCAGACAGATCCCCCTCGAGCGCCTTGGTGTCGGCGTCCTTCTCTCCCAGGCTTTTCGGCGCGCTGCGGGTGGTCTTGGGGCCTGCACTGGGCTTCGGCTTCTTCGCTAACGCCTCGGTGGCACGCACCGACAGGCCTTCGGCGACGACCTTCTTCGCCAGCACCACAGGCTCATCCGACGTGATCAGCGCCCGCGCATGACCGGCAGACAGCTTGCCCTCTTGCAGCAAGTCACGCACTTCGTCAGGAAGCTGCAGCAGGCGCATCAGGTTGGCGATATGCGAGCGGCTCTTGCCGAGCGCCTTGGCCAGCTTTTCCTGGGTATGACCGAACTTGTCCATCAGCTGACGGAAGCCTGCGGCCTCCTCGATGGGGTTCAGGTCGGCGCGCTGGATGTTCTCGATAATCGCGACTTCCAGCACCTCGGTATCGTTGAATTCTCGAACGATAACAGGCAGTTGATGCAGCTGAGCCCGCTGCGAGGCGCGCCAGCGGCGTTCCCCCGCGACGATCTCGTACTTTCCCGGGTCACCGGGCTTCGGACGCACGATCAGCGGCTGGATCACGCCCTTCTCGCGGATCGAGGCGGTCAGTTCCTCAAGATGATCCTCGGTGAAGGTGCGGCGCGGTTGGTCCGGGTTGGGCACCACGTTCTCGATCGGCACCATCATATCAGGGCGCCGCGTCCCAGCCGCAGCGCCGCCAGTGGCTGCCGGTTGCTCTTGCACGTCCGCCATGAGGGCCGAAAGGCCACGGCCCAGGCCGCGTGATTTCTTCTTGTCCATGCTGCTCTCCTGCCGCTTTAGGCGGCCACGGCTTCGTATTTCGTCAGGATTTCGCGCGCCAGATCACGATAGGCGGCCGCGCCCTTGGAGTTGCTGTCGAACTCCAGCACCGGCATCGAGAAGGACGGCGCCTCGGACACCCTGACATTGCGCGGAATGATCGTCCGGAAGACCAGATCCCCGAGGTTGTCGCGGGCATCTTCCTCGACCTGCTGGGACAGGTTGTTGCGGCTGTCGTACATGGTCAGCACGATTCCCTCGATGCGCAGGTCGGGGTTGGCGCTTTGGCGCACTTCGCGGATGGTCAGCATGAGCTGAGACAGGCCTTCCAGCGCGAAAAACTCGCTCTGCAGCGGCACCAGCACCGAATGTGCGGCCACCATGGCGTTTACCGTCAGCAGGTTCAGCGACGGCGGGCAGTCGATCAGGACGAAATCATACTCATATTGCTCCATCGCCGGCTGGCGCAGCGCGTCATGCAGCAGGAAAGAGCGTTTTTCATTGGAAATCAGCTCGATATCCGCCGATGACAGGTCGACGGTTGCCGGCACGACATCCAGGTTCTCGATCTGGCTGCGCATGATGATCTCGTTCAGCGGCGCATCGTCCAGCATCAACTCATAGGTGGTGTTCTGACGGTCCTCCGGCTCGATCCCGAGACCGGTCGAGGCATTGCCCTGCGGATCGAAGTCGATCAGCAGCACGCGGCACCCCTGCTCGACCAGCGCGGCCCCCAGATTGATCGCGGTCGTGGTCTTGCCGACACCGCCTTTCTGGTTCGCGATGGCGACGATCCGCGGTCCCTGAGCCGAAAGCAGGTTAGACACGTTCGATTCCTCCGATTTTAAGGATCACAGCCTCAGACTCGGTTGTACTTCGCACCGGTTCGCAGTGAAAGCGCCAATGGCTCTCGGCGGCGGCAACTTCCTCTTTCCAGCGTGCTCCCTTCGGGAAAAGGGCCGTTCCGTCAGATTTCAGGTGCAGTTCAGCGAAACCGAGAAGCTGATCCAGGCTCGCCAGCGCCCGCGCAGACAGGATATCCGCCCCCTGATGGGCCACAGATTCGATCCGCTCAGCCAGAATCGTGGGCTTCAGCCCACATTCACGGGCCACTTGGCGCAGGAAGGCACACTTGCGCTGATCCGATTCAATGAGAGTAAACCGAGCGTCTGAATGGCTCTCTGCTGCGAGAATCGCAACGACAAGGCCCGGGAACCCGCCTCCGCTTCCCAGATCGACCCAATGCTGGAACGCGCCCGCCTGTGCCAGGACCTGGGTGGAATCAAGCAGATGGCGTGTCCAGAGCTCTGGAATCGTCGACCTTGCCACCAAGTTTATCCTGGGGTTCCACTTCTCCAGCAATGCCGCGTAGGTATCGAGGCGCTCCAATGTTTCACGTGAAACATTTGCGGCGAGATACTCCCTGCTCACGCCGACTTTTCCTTCAGATCCCGGTTGATACGCGACAGGATCAGCGCCAGCGCGGCCGGAGTCATGCCTTCGATCCGTCCTGCCTGCGCAAGATTGGACGGACGGATGCGCAGAAGCTTCGATTTCAACTCATTCGACAGACCGTCGAGACGCTCGTAATCGAAATCCCCCGGAATGCCGCGCGCCTCGTCCTTCTGAAGCGCCTGGGCGTCGTTCTGCTGACGCTGGATATAGGTGGAATAAAGCGCATCGCGGCGCAGTTGCTCCTGCGTCTCACCGTCGAGGTCCGCAAGAGAAGGTGCGAGCGGCACCAGATCTGCCACTGACGTCTCAGGAAAAGCCAATACCTGGTAGAGAGAGCGCTGCTTGCCGTCCTCGCCAACGCGAATACCTGCGGTGTTGAGCTGTTTGGGCGTCACCGTGGTACGTTCCAGGATCTCGCGCCCTGCCCCGATGCGCTCCATCTTTGCGCCGAAGGCCACGCGCCGGGCTTCCCCGACCAGACCAGCCTCAATCCCCTTCGGCGTCAGGCGCTGATCGGCGTTGTCCGCGCGCAGCGACAGGCGGTATTCAGCGCGCGATGTGAACATCCGGTAGGGTTCCGACACCCCGCGGGTCGTCAGATCGTCAACCATGACGCCGATATAGCTGTCGGTGCGGCTGAAGATCACCGGTTCCTGGCCCAGGGCTTCTTTCGCGGCGTTCAAGCCGGCGACAAGCCCCTGCGCAGCGGCTTCTTCATAGCCGGTTGTGCCGTTGATCTGGCCCGCCAGGTACAGGCCTGGCACGTCGCGCAGCGCCAGGCGCATGTCCAGCGCACGCGGATCGACGTAATCATACTCAATCGCGTAACCCGGCTGAAGGATCTCGACCTGCTCCAAACCCTTCATCGAGCGGACGTAGTCGTGCTGCACATCCTCGGGCAGAGAAGTTGAGATACCGTTAGGATAGACCGTGTCATCGCCCAGCCCCTCGGGCTCAAGGAAGACCTGGTGGCTCTCCTTGTCGGCGAAACGCACCACCTTGTCCTCGATCGAGGGGCAGTAGCGCGGACCGACGCCCTCGATATGCCCCCCGTACATCGCGGAACGCGACAGGTTCTCGCGGATGATCTCATGGGTGCGCGCACTGGTATGGGTGATCCCGCAGGCCACCTGACGAAGATTCAACCCCTTGGAAAGGAACGAGAAAAGCACGGGCTCGTCGTCGCCGGGCTGGTCTTCGAGCACCTCCCAGTTGATCGTCTTGCCGTTCAGGCGCGGCGGTGTTCCGGTTTTCAGCCGACCAAGCGGCAGGCCGAAATCCTCCATCCGTTCCCCCAGCTTGTTCGCTGCCGAATCACCCATGCGACCACCGGAATAGGAAACGTCGCCAATATGAATCAAACCGCGAAGGAATGTGCCGGTGGTCAGTACGACGGCCCTGGCGTGCACCTCGGAGCCATCGGCCAGCACGATCCCGGCAATCCGGTCTCCCTGCATGATGAAGTCGGTCACCTCGCCGACCAGCACGTCGAGACCGGGGCAGCTGGTCATCTCGCGCAGCATCTCGGCGCGGTAGACGGCACGGTCGGCCTGGGCGCGCGGGCCTTGCACAGCAGGTCCCTTACGCCGGTTCAGCAGGCGGAACTGGATACCCGCCAGGTCGGCAACACGACCCATGACACCATCCAGCGCGTCGATCTCGCGAACCAGGTGACCCTTGCCAAGGCCGCCAATCGCAGGATTGCAGGACATCACGCCGATGCCCTCCATCTTCAGCGTCACCAGCGCGGTGCGGGCCCCTGCCCGCGCAGCCGCATGGGCAGCGTCACACCCGGCGTGACCGCCTCCAACAACGACGACATCAAACTCAGATTGTTTCACGTGAAACATCCCTCACTTGCCGATGCAGAAGGACGAGAAGATTTCGTCCAGCAGGTTTTCGACATCCACGATGCCTACCAGAGAATCGAGCGCCCGGATAGCCGAGCGCAGTTCTTCGGCGATCAGGTCCTCAGTGTAAACCGGGTTGCCCAGCATCTCGCGCGCCTGTGACAGGTCGCCAAGGGCACGCAGGATCGCGAGCCGGTGGCGTTCTCGGGTTGCCGTGGCGACGAGGCTGGTGCGCTCAGCAAAATAAGCACTCAGCCGGGTGATCAGGGCATCGACGCCCTGCCCCGTGACGCCACTGATGCCGGCCGAATCGCCCGATTCGTCAGCCTTGCCACGCAGCACGATATCCTCGGGGCGTAGTTCGATCCGCGGCGAAATCTCGCCGGGTTCCAGCAGGTAGATGCGCAGATCCGACAGCTCGGCGCGCTCACGGGCGCGGGCGATGCCGATCGCCTCGACCTCGTCTTCGGTCTCGCGAATGCCGGCGGTATCCAGCAGAGTCACAGGCAATCCGCGCAGGTCCATCCGCACTTCGATCACGTCGCGGGTGGTGCCAGCAATACTCGAGGTGATCGCCGCCTCGCGGCCGGCCAGGAAATTCAGCAGCGTCGATTTGCCGGCGTTCGGAGCGCCGAGGATGGCGACTTCGAAGCCCTGGCGGACACGTTCGGCAACCTCTGCCCCCTTGGCCTGGGCGGCCAGTGACGCCGAAACACCGTCCAGCAGCTGGACCACCTCGGGGCGCACGTCGACGGGCACGTCTTCGTCGGCAAAGTCGATCACCGCTTCCAGCAGCGCCGCGGCGCGGATCAGGTCCTTGCGCCAGCCCTGCACAACCTCGCCCAGCTTGCCCGAGAAGACCCGCTGCGCCTGACGGCGCTGTGCTTCGGTCTCGGAGTCAATGAGGTCGGCAAGTCCTTCCACCTGCGCCAGGTCCATCTTGGAGTTCTCAAGCGCGCGGCGCGTGAACTCCCCCGGCTCGGCCATGCGCAAGCCGTCGATCTCTCCGAGAATGCGCAAGGTCGAGGACACGATGGCGGGCGAGCCGTGCAGATGCAGCTCGATCACGTCTTCGCCGGTGAAGCTGGCGGGGCCGGCGAAGGCCAGCAGCAGCGCCTGGTCCAGCACCTCGTCTCCGTCGCGCAGCAGGCGCAGGGCCGCCGCACGCGGTTCCGGCGCCGTCAGGCCGAAACGCGTGAGGGCCGGGAATGCTCCCGGCCCTGAAATCCTGATGACTGAGACGCCTGCCCGGCCAGGGGCCGAGGCAAGCGCAAAGATCGTGTCCATCGGACCCTCAGGTGTTCATCGAGTCGAAGAATTCGGAGTTGGTCTTCGTCTGCTTCAGCTTCGAGATCAGGAACTCGATGGCATCGGTGGTGCCCATCGGGTTCAGGATGCGGCGCAGAACGAAGGTCTTCTGCAGGTCCACCTTGTCGACCAGCAGATCCTCTTTCCGGGTGCCGGACTTGAGGATGTCCATCGCCGGATAGACGCGCTTGTCGGCGATCTTGCGATCCAGGACGATCTCGGAGTTACCGGTCCCCTTGAATTCTTCGAAGATCACCTCGTCCATGCGCGAACCGGTGTCGATCAGCGCGGTGGCGATGATGGTCAGCGAGCCACCCTCTTCGATGTTGCGCGCCGCCCCGAAGAAGCGCTTCGGACGCTGCAGGGCGTTCGCGTCGACACCACCGGTCAGCACCTTGCCCGAGGACGGCACCACGGTGTTGAAGGCGCGGCCAAGTCTTGTGATCGAATCGAGCAGGATTACAACATCTCGTTTATGCTCGACCAGGCGCTTGGCCTTTTCGATGACCATCTCGGACACGGCCACGTGGCGCGTCGCGGGTTCGTCGAAGGTCGAGGAGATCACTTCGCCCTTCACCGAACGCTGCATGTCGGTGACTTCTTCCGGGCGTTCGTCGATCAGCAGGACGATCAGGTAGCACTCGGGGTGGTTCTTTTCGATGCTGGCCGCGATGTTCTGCAGCAGCACGGTTTTGCCGGTGCGCGGCGGCGCCACGATCAGCGACCGCTGGCCCTTCCCGATCGGCGAGACAAGGTCGATGATCCGGGCCGAGCGGTCCTTGATCGTCGGATCCTCGATTTCCATCTTCAGCCGCTCGTCGGGATAGAGCGGGGTCAGGTTGTCGAAGGCGATCTTGTGACGCGCCTTCTCGGGGTCCTGGAAGTTGATCGAGCTGACGGTGGTCAGGGCAAAGTAACGCTCGTTGTCGTCGGGCGCCTTCATCAGGCCCTCGACCGTGTCGCCGGTACGCAGCGAGAACTGGCGGATCATGTCGGGCGAGACGTAGATGTCATCGGGGCCCGGCAGGTAGTTGGCTTCCGGCGAGCGCAGGAAGCCGAACCCGTCCTGCAGCACTTCCAGCACGCCATCGCCGCCGACCTGCCAGTCGTCGTCGGCCAATTCGCGCAGGATCTGGAACATCATCTCGCCCTTGCGCATGGTCGAGGCGTTCTCGATCTCGAGCTCCTCGGCCATGGCCAGCAGATCCTTTGGGCTCTTCGCCTTCAGATCGGAGAGGTTCAGACGGTTCTCTGTCATGAAAATAAGGTCCTTCGTCCGGCCCCGTCGGGGCGCGCGGTACGGTATCTATACTGGAGAATGGACTCACCCGGACGGGCGGCTTGCTGCGCTAGATAGGGACTCGCAGAGCGCGAGTCAACGAAATCGGACTCCTGCCGCCCCGGGAGGGCCCTCAGAGGCGCTCTCAGGCCCTTCCAGTGCCCTTCCGGGCCCCGGGGAGGTTTTCAGAACTTCACCACCACAGAGGCCACGATGAGCACCATCAGCAGCGTCGGAAGCTCGTTCATCATGCGGTAGGTGCGGCCGGTGCGGCTGTTCTCGCCGCGCACGAAGTCCTTGCGCCGCTTCCCAAGCCAATGATGGAACCAGGTCATGGCGATCACCGCCGCGCCCTTGGTCCAGGGCCAGACATCGCCCCAGTAGACCAGCCCCGGCGTCAGAACCAGCGCCAGGCCGAAGACCCATGTGGCGATCATCGCCGGGTTCATGATCCCTCTCAGAAGACGACGCTCCATAGTTTGGAACATCTCGTCGGTCTTGGGATCGGTCACCTGTTCGGCGTGATAGACGAAGAGACGGGGCAGATAGAAGATCCCGGCCATCCAGGAGATCACCGAGACGATGTGCAGGACCAGGGTCCAGGGATAGGCAAGGGCGAGAAAGTCGAACATCCGGGTACTCCGCTTGGACGCATCCTCTCTATCAATCAATAAAAAAGAAAAGAAAGATTGTTGTTTGATGTAGTCCGCCTTCAACCTGTGGATCCTTTCTTTGCCCACCGACTTATCCACAGGTGGATATCTCTGGGACGAATCGCGGGCGAATCGGGGAAAATTCTGCGCGAGATTCCGAAAACCGCACGACTCCAAGGACTTGAGCCGGGAAAATCCTGTGCATAAGCGGGAAGGCCCTGTGGGGACTGAATCCGGGGAATCCGGTGAGTCCGCGTTTTCCCGGTTATCCTTTCCCACCGGTGGGAGTCTTTCTAAGCGCTGTGTGGGACTCGGGGGGTTGTGCACAGCCCTTGCCGGGGACTTGCGTCAAGCCGTGATTTTTCCCAGAAGTATCGGCATCTCGTACTCCGGTTCTGCACTGACTTATCCACATGCCCGCAAAAATCCTTCTCGCCTCCGGCTCGACCATCCGGGCTGACCTGCTGCGCGGCGCTGCGGTGCCCTTCGAGGTGGAAAAGGCGCGGGTGGATGAAGAGGCGATCACCGCCGCGCTGGTGGCCGAGGGCGACAGCCCGCGCGACATCGCCGATGCCCTGGCCGAGGCGAAGGCGGCCAAGGTCGGGCGCAAGTACCCGGACAGTTTCGTCATCGGGTGCGACCAGACCTGCGACATCGAAGGCCAGATCCTCGGCAAGCCCGAGAGCGCCGAGGCGGCGCGCGAACAGATCATGTTGCTGGCCGGGCGCAGCCACAAGCTGCATTCGGCCGCGGTGATCTTCAACGATGGCAAGCCCGTCTGGCGCAAGGTCTCGACCGTCAAGCTGACGATGCGCATTCCCTCGCCCGAATATCTGGCCAGTTACATAGACCGGAACTGGCCACAGATCGGCCAGAGTTGCGGCGCCTATCAGCTGGAAGGCGAAGGCGCGCGGCTGATGACGAAGGTCGAGGGCGATTATTTCGCCGTGCTCGGCCTGCCGCTGCTGGAAATTCTCGACTACCTGACGCTCAGAGGAGCCCTTGCCGCATGAGCCTCGACCGCATTCCCCTTGCCGGTGTCATCGGCCGTCCGATTGCCCATTCGAAGTCGCCGCAGCTGCATGGACACTGGTTGCAGCAGATGGGTCTGCCGGGACGCTACATTCCGATGGAGGTTGCGCCCGAGGATCTGGAACAGGTGCTGCGCGCCCTGCCCAGGGCTGGCTTCGTCGGCGTCAACATCACCATTCCGCACAAGGAAGCGGTGCTGGAGATCGCCGACCTGGTGACCGACCGCGCCACGCTGATCGGTGCCGCCAATACCTTGATCTTCCGCGCGGACGGAAAAATTCATGCAGATAATACAGATGGTTACGGGTTCATCGAGAATCTGAAGCAGAACGCGCCGAACTGGAATCCCAAGGCCGGGCCGGCGGCGCTTCTGGGCGCCGGCGGCGCGGCGCGCGCCGTCATCAGCGCCCTGCTCGAGGCCGGGGTGCCCGAGATCTTCATCTCGAACCGGACCCGCGCCCGCGCCGAGGCGTTGCACGCCGATTTCGGCCGTCGCCTGACGGTGGTCGAATGGGTTCAGGCCGGCAACATGATCGAAGAGGCCGCGACGGTGGTCAACACCACCTCTCTCGGCATGGTCGGCAAACCCGAGTTGCGGGTGCCGCTGGACGGGCTGCGGCGCGGTCAGCTTGTCACCGATCTGGTCTATGCCCCGTTGAAGACCCCCCTTCTGGCCGCCGCCGAGGCCGCCGGCTGCACCACGGTCGACGGTCTGGGCATGTTGCTGCACCAGGCCGTGCCCGGGTTCGAACGCTGGTTCGGCAAGCGTCCGCAGGTCACCGATGAGGCCCGCGCGGCCGCCCTGGCATGAGCTTCCGCCTCGGTCTCACCGGCTCCATCGGGATGGGCAAGTCGACCACGGCGCAGATGTTCGTGGACGAGGGCTGTGCGCTCTGGGATGCCGACGCCGCCGTGCACCGGCTTTACGCGGCGGGTGGCGCGGCGGTGGCCCCGCTTGGCGCGCTCTTTCCCGAGGCCGTGACGGGGGGCGATGTTTCACGTGAAGCACTGAAGCGCATCATCACCGCCGACCCTTCCGCGCTGAAGCGGATCGAGGCCGTTGTGCATCCGCTGGTGGCCGAGGACCGCGCCGGTTTCATCGCCACGAGCACGGCGGAGATCGTGATTCTGGACATCCCGCTGCTGTTCGAGGGCGGCGGTCGGGGCGTTGACGCGACGGTGGTCGTCACCGCTCCGCCCGAGGTCCAGCGCGCCCGGGTGCTGGCGCGCGGCACGATGAGCGAGGCGCAGTTCGAGATGATCCTTGCAAAGCAGATGCCGGACGCAGAGAAACGGGCCCGTGCCGACTATGTCGTGCTGACGGATACGATGGAAAATGCCCGCGCCCAGGTGCGTGAAATCGTCAATGATATCAAGGAGAAGATCAAAAATGCGTGAGATTGTTCTTGATACCGAGACCACCGGCTTCGAGCCCGAGCAGGGAGATCGCTTGGTCGAGATCGGTGGTGTCGAGCTGTTCAACCACGTCCCGACCGGAGAGAGCTATCACGTCTATATCAACCCAGAGCGTGAGGTGCCCGAAGAGGCCTTCAAGGTGCACGGGCTGAACTACGAATTCCTGCGCGACAAGCCGGTGTTCAAGCAGGTGGCGCAGCAGTTCCTGGATTTCGTCGGGGATGCCAAGCTGGTGATCCACAACGCCGCCTTCGACATGAAATTCCTCAACGCCGAGCTGGGCTGGCTGAACCTGCCGCAGCTGCCCTGGGAACAGGCCATCGACACCCTGGCCATCGCGCGCAAGAAGTTCCCCGGCTCGCCCGCCTCGCTGGATGCGCTGTGCCGCCGCTTCGGCATCGACAACTCGGCCCGGACGCTGCACGGCGCGCTGCTCGACTCCGAGATCCTGGCCGAGGTCTACCTGGAACTGATCGGCGGGCGGCAACCGGGGCTGGTGCTCTCGGCGGGGCGGCGTGGCGGTGACGTGGCGCAGGAAGACGAGACCTGGCGCCCGCGTCCGCGTCAGACGCCCCTGCCCTCGCGGATCACCGAGGACGAGCGCGCCGCGCATCAGGCCTTCGTCGACAAGATGGGCGACAGCGCCCTCTGGAAGACGCTCTGATCCTGCGGCCCTGCCCATGCCGGGGCGGGCGAAGGCGGTTGCAGGGCGCCTGACCCACGGACTCCGGGCCCCTGACAGTCCGAGCGGGACAGCAAGCCCCCGGAAAACCCTTGTAAAACCCCACCAAAAAAGGCGCGTACCGGGATACGCGCCTTCGTTGTCAGTGGACGTAGGGTGGGTGCAACCCACCTTCCGCGATCGGTCGGGGCCGCGATCAGTTCGCCAGGGTATCGGCGGCGGCAGCCTGCTGGGCGGCGGCGCGGCGCTGGATCTCGGCGCGATAGAGCTGCACGAAATCGATGGTTTCCAGGTTCAGCGGCGGGAAGCCACCGTCGCGGGTCACGTCCGACACGATGCGGCGGGCGAAGGGGAACAGCATGCGCGGGCATTCGATCAGCAGGAAGGGATGCAGCTGGTCATCCGGCACGCCCTCGATGTGGAACAGGCCGACGTATTCCAGCTCCATCAGGAACAGGGCGTCGCCGCTTTCCTTGTTGTTCGAGGTGATGGTCAGCTTCAGCATCACTTCGTACTGGTTGCCGCCGTCGCGCTTCTTGGCGTCCAGCGCGACCTGCACCTTCATGTCAGGCTGCACGTTGCCGGTGGCTGGCTTGCGCGCCAGGATGTTCTCGAACGACATGTCCCGGATGTACTGGGACAGGACGTTCATCTTTACTGCCGGAGCCTGCTGCGGCGCGGCGCCATTGGTTTCCTCGGCCATCGGGCCCTCCTCGGTCAAATTCTTGCGAGTTTCCTAGCAGCTTGGCGGAAGGGTCTCAACGGCCAAGGGGCCCGGGGCGGGGTGACCCTCAGTGTCGGGTCCAGCCCGAGGGGTGGGTCGGTCGTTTTCCGGGCTCCAGCTCCTGGAAGTCGCCGTCGATGATGTCGGGATCACCGGAGGGGCCGCGCGGCGCATGGGGGTCGCGGCTGTCGAAGCCCGCGCTGAAGCTCTGCACCTTCACCCGCTTGCGCAGCCACAGGAAGGCCATGCGGCGGAAGGCCGGCGTCAACAGGGCAAAGCCTATGGCATCGGTGAAGAAACCGGGCGTCAGCAGCAGCGCGCCGGACAGCAGGATCATCGCGCCCTCGGCCAGCGGCGCAGAGGGGTCGGTCAGCTCGGAGAAGCTGCGCTGGATGTTCTCGAGCGCCTGGCGCCCCTGCTGTTTCACCAGCCAGGTGCCCAGCACCGCCGTCAGCAGCACCACGGCCAGGGTCCAGCCCAGGCCGATCAGCCCGCCGACCTTGATGAACAGTGCAATCTCGATCATCGGCACCGCGATGAAGGCAATCAGCAGCCACATGTCGGTCAATCTCCTTTCGGTGGCAAGGTAGACTTGACCCTGCCCGTCACCTACATAGGAACCAGACCCGGGGGATACAAAGTCCCGAGGCCCGAGAGGAGTTCCGAACTTGCCCTTTATCCAGCTTTTGGTGCTTGCTGGCATTGCCATTTTCCTGATCCTGCGCCTGAAGAACGTGCTGGGAACACGGGAAGGGTTCGAGAAGCCGCCCGTGACCGGACAGCCCCGCCAGGACGCCCTGCAGCGGTCCGGGTTCGAGGTGATCGAGGGCGGCCCCGATCCCGACATCACCGATCACGTCGCCGAAGACAGCCCCGCCGCCCGTGCCCTGGCCGAGATGAAGCGCGTGGAGCCCGATTTCTCGGTGTCCGAGTTCCTTGGTGGTGCCCGCCAGGCCTACGAGATGATCCTGATGGGCTTCGAACGCGGCGAGCTGGCCGAGATCAAGCCCTTCCTGTCGGAAGAGGTCTACGACAGCTTCGCCGAGGTGGTGCATGCACGTGACGCGCAGGGTCTCTCGATCGAGGCCGATTTCATCGGGCTGCGCGAGCTGTCGCTTTCCGACGCCACCTTCGATCCCGATACCGGCCTGGCCGAGCTGACCGTGCGGTATGTCGGCCAGCTGACCCAGGTGGTCCGCGACCGCGCCGGCGAGGTGATCGAGGGCGAGCCGGGCAAGGTGAAAACCCAGAAGGACAGCTGGACCTTCGAGCGCCGCATGGGCTCGGACGATCTGAACTGGCAGCTGGTCGCGACCGGAGAGTAAGGCGGGCCATGGTCCGGCGGGGGTCACGCAGCGCGATTGCGGCATGTCTGGCGCTGGCGCTTCTGGCGCCGCCCGGACAGGCTCAGCAGCCCCCGGAGGCGGAGGCGCCGACCATATCGGTGCTGGATTTCGATGATCTGACAGGATGGGCCGCGGACGATCACGCCGCGGCCCTTGCTGCGTTCCGCGTCACCTGCGGCGACCTGCGCGATCCCGACTGGACTGCCATATGCGCCATGGCCAAGGCGCAACCCCTTGAAAGCGCCCGCACCTTCTTCGAGCTGGTCTTCACCCCGGTGCTGATCCAGGACGGCACCCCCGCCCTCTTCACCGGCTACTACGAGCCGGAGCTGAACGGCTCCCGCAGCCGGACCGAGACCTATCGCTACCCGGTCTACCGCATGCCGCCCGAGGCTGAGGTCAGTCGCCCCTGGCTGACCCGCGCGCAGATCGACGAGGGCCCGGGCATCGCCGGGCGCGGGCTGGAAATCGCCTGGGTCGACGATCCGGTCGAGCTGATGTTCCTGCAGATCCAGGGCTCGGGCCGCATCCTGCTGCCCGATGGCAGCCATATCCGCATCGGCTATCGCGGCGACAACGGCCATCCCTACAGCTCGATCGGTCAGGAAATGGTCAGGCGGGGCATCTACAAGGCGCATCAGGTCTCGGCCAAGGTGATCTCGAACTGGGTGCGCCGCAATCCGGTGGCAGGGGCGGCGCTGCTGCGGCATAACGCCTCCTATGTCTTCTTCCGTGAAATCACCGATGTCTCGCCCGAGGCCGGGCCGAAGGGCGCCATGAACCGCTCGCTGACGCCCACCCGGTCGGTGGCCATCGACCCGCGCTTCGTGCCCCTCGGCGCGCCGGTCTGGATCGAGAAGAAGGGCTTTCGCGGCATGCGGCGGCTGATGGTCGGCCAGGACACCGGCTCGGCGATCAAGGGGCCGCAGCGGGCGGATGTCTTCATGGGGTCGGGCCCCGGCGCGGGCAAGGAGGCGGCCAAGATCAAGGACGGCGGGCGGCTGGTGGTGCTGCTGCCGATCCAGCGCGCCTATGCCATGCTGACCGAGGATCCGGCATGAGCCGCCGCCGCAAGCTGCGCCCGGACGAGATGGAGCTGTGGGAGAAGGTCGCCGGCAGTGCCGAGCGGATGCACCCCGAAAAGCGCCCTGCCCTCGCCCGTCCGGTGAAGAAGCCCGAGGCCAAGGCCAAGCCTGCCCGCGATCCGGACCCGGCGCCGATCCCCACCTTCCGCCTCGGCGAGAAGGCGAAGGGGGGCGCGGTCTCGCATGACGTGCTGGATCCGATCCACGACCGGCTGCACCGCGCGCCGCTGCGGATGGACAAGAAGACCCACGGCAAGATGACCCGTGGCAAGATGAGCCCCGAGGCCCGCATCGACCTGCACGGCATGACCGTGGACCGGGCGCACCGGGCCCTGACCGGCTTCATCTTGCGCTGCGTCTCGGAAGACATGCGCCTTGTGCTGGTGATCACGGGAAAGGGCCGCCGCCCGGAGGACGACGGCCCCATTCCGGTCCGTCACGGCATCTTGCGCCACCAGCTGCCGCATTGGCTGTCACTGCCGCCGCTGAGCCAGGTGGTGTTGCAGGTGACCTCGGCCCACCAGAAGCACGGCGGGACCGGGGCCTACTATATCTACCTCAGGCGCACGCGCTGATCAGTGGCCGCCGTGGTGGCCGCCGGCGCCCTTGGCATCCGGCGGGCGACGCACGAAGAATCCCGCGACGATCAGCAGCAAAGAGATGCTGGCCGCCAGCGTGAAGGCCTGGTGCAGGCCTGCCGCCATGGCCGGGATCATCTCGGCGCCGGCTGCGGTCTCGCGGCCGATGCGCAGCGACATGACCGAGACGAAGATCGCGATCCCCGCCGCGCCTGACACCTGCTGCACCGTGCCGATCACCGCCGAGCCGTGCGAATAGAGGTGCTTGGGCAGCGACCCGAGCGACGAGGTGAAGAGCGGCGTGAACAGCATCGCCAGGCCGATGGACAGCAGCATGTGCGCCGCCAGGACCAGGAACATCGTCGAGCCGGGCGTCAGCAGCGTCATCGCCCAGAGGCCGGCGCTGACGATCACCCCGCCGGGGATCACCAGCTTGCGCGCGCCGACCCGGTCGAACAGCCGTCCAACGATGGGCGAGGAGATCCCCATCAGCAGGCCGCCCGGCAGCATCAGCAGACCCGCATGCAGGGTCGAATAGCCCAGCACGTTCTGCACGAAGAGCGGCAGCAGCATGATCATCCCGAACAGTGCCATCATGGCCAGCCCCATCATGATCACCGAGACGGTGAAGACCCGCACCCCGAGGGTGCGCAGGTCCAGCAGGGCGCGCTCTTTCGGGCCCAGCACCAGTTGCCGCCAGACGAAGAGCACCAGCACCGCCGCGCCGACCGCGATCGGCAGCCAGAGCGGCAGCGGGCCGCCCTCTCCATGGCCCTCGCCGATGGCCGAGAAGCCGTAGACCAGCCCGCCGAAGCCGATGGCCGACAGCGGCACCGAGATGAGGTCAAGCTTGCGGCTGGTCAGCTCGTTCACGTTGACCAGGCGGAAGTAGCCAAGCGAAAGCGAGCCGATGGCGATCGGCAGCATCATGACGAACATCCAGCGCCACTCGAAGTATTGCAGGATGAAGCCCGACAGGGTCGGCCCGATGGCCGGGGCCACCGAGATCACGATCGAGATGTTGCCCATGGTCTTGCCCCGGCTTTCCGCAGGGACGAGGGCCATGACGGTGGTCATCAGCAGCGGCATCATGATTGCCGTGCCGACGGCCTGCACCACCCGTCCGGCGACCAGCGGCGCCAGGGTCGGCGAAACCGCGCAGAGCGCCGTGCCGAGGGTGAAGAAGCTCATCGCCATCAGGAAGACGGTGCGGGTTGCCAGCCGTTGCAGCAGGAAGCCGGTGACCGGGATCACCACCGCCATGGTCAGCAGGAAGGCCGTGGTCAGCCACTGCGCCGCATTGGCGGTGACGTCGAGGTCGTGCATCAGCCGGGGTAGCGCCACCGACATCAGGGTTTCGTTCAGGATGACCGTAAAGGTCGAGATCATCAGCAGCCCGATGACCAGACGGTTACGGGCGGCGAGGGCGGCATCGGCCTCTGGCTGGTCGGCAGCCGTGCGGGCGACCTGGCTGTCATCTGCGTGCATCGCAAGATCCTCGTGGGGGCAATTCGAAGTCCGGGAACATGCCGGACGGGGAAGGGCATTACATGCGCCATTCCAACACGTGCGGCAATCAAGCTTTCTGCGGATGCGAAGTCAAGTGACAGCCCCTGCCAAAACAACGCGTCTCGGGGGCGTGTCGCAGGATCCGGTTGCGCAAACATGAACAACCGCCGGCGGGCATCCGGGATGTGCCGTGGCTTGCCGGTCACGGCCGGAACGGGACCGGGAGCGGCATCGCGATATCCTCTTTCCCTTGCTCGCCTCCCTGCCTAAATTAGAATCATTCCAATCCTCTCGGAGCCCCGATGACCCGCCCTTTCCCTTCCACATCCGCCCCCTCGCCTTCAGCCCACGCCGATGATCCCCATTTCATGACCCGCGCCGGCTGGTTGCGGGCGGCGGTGCTGGGGGCCAATGACGGCATCGTCTCGGTCTCGTCGATCATCGTCGGGGTCGCCGCCGCCTCGCCGGATCCGCGCGCCATCGCGATTGCGGGCGTCGCCGGGCTGGCCGCCGGGGCAATGTCGATGGCGGCGGGGGAATATGTCTCGGTCTCGTCGCAGTCGGACACCGAACGCGCCGACATGCAGCGCGAGGCCGAGGCACTGAAGGCCGACCCCGAGGGCGAGATGGCGGAACTGGCCGAGATCTGGCAGGCGCGCGGTCTCAGCGCCGCGACCGCCGCGCAGGTGGCGCAGGAGCTGCATGAGCATGACGCCCTCGCGGCCCACATGCGCGACGAGATCGGGGTGACCGAAGTCAGCTCTGCCAATCCGCTTCAGGCTGCGGGGGCCTCGGGGCTGACCTTCTCGCTCGCGGCCGCCCTGCCGGTCGCCGCCGCGCTGCTGGCGCCGGGCGGAGCGGTGATCCCGGTGGTGCTGGTGGTGACCCTGCTGGCGCTGGCGGTACTTGGGGCGCTTGGTGCCTGGGCGGGCGGAGCGCCGAAGGGCCCCGCCGTGCTGCGTGTCATGCTCTGGGGGGCCTTCGCCATGGCGGTCACTGCCGGCGTCGGCAAGTTGTTCGGGGTGGCGGTCTGACCGCCACGACCCTCAGTCTTCCAGCGCCTTGATCATCTCGACGCGGGTGGCGTGGCGACCGCCTTCGAACTCGGCGCCCAGGAAGGCCTCGACGATCGACAGCGCGAGGCTTTCGCCGACAACCCGCGCACCGATGGACAGCATGTTGGCATCGTTGTGCTGGCGGATCATCCGGGCCGAGAATTCCTCCGAGCAGACGCCGCAGCGGATGCCCTTCACCTTGTTGGCGGCCATCATGATTCCCTGCCCCGTGCCGCAAAGCACGATGCCGAAGCGGCAATCGCCCGAGGCGACCATGCGGGCGGCCTCGGCGCCGCGCTCGGGGTAAGGGGTGCTTTCGGGCGAGGTCGGGCCGACGTCCACGGCCTCCCAGCCGAGAGAGGCGATATGGGCCGCAACCTTCTGGCGCAGCTCGATGGCGGCATGGTCAGAGGACAGGGCGATGCGTTTGCTGGTCATGGCGGGGTTCCCGGAAGCGATGAAACTTGCCCCCATGTCCCCGCTCTGGCGCGGGTCGTCAAGGCCGGGCCGGGCATGGGACCCGACGAAAAAGGCCCCCGCAGCTGCTGCAGGGGCCCGGTCCGCGCGGTCGCGCCAGATTACAGCCAGATTACAGGACGTAGCGGCTGAGGTCGGCGCTGGCCGCCAGCTCTCCGACGTTCTTCTGCACGAAGGCCGCATCCACCACGATCTCTTCTCCGCCCCGGTCGGGGGCATGGAAGGAGAGCTCTTCGAAGACCCGCTCGATCACCGTGTAGAGCCGCCGCGCGCCGATGTTCTCGACGGTCGCATTCACCTCGGCGGCGATGCGGGCGATGGCGGCGATGCCGTCTTCGGTGAAGCTGACCTTCACGTCCTCGGTGCCCATCATCTCGGCGTATTGCCGGGTCAGGGCGTTGTCGGTCTCGGTCAGGATGCGGGTGAAGTCGCCCTCGGTCAGCGCCTTCAGCTCGACGCGGATCGGCAGGCGACCCTGAAGCTCGGGCAGCAGGTCCGAAGGCTTGGCGATATGGAAGGCGCCGGACGCGATGAACAGGATGTGGTCGGTCTTTACCGGCCCGTGCTTGGTCGAGACGGTGGTACCCTCGATCAGCGGCAGCAGGTCACGCTGCACGCCCTCGCGGGAGACATCTCCGCCGCGCGCTTCCTGCCGGGCACAGACCTTGTCGATCTCGTCGAGGAAGACGATGCCGTTCTCTTCCACCGCGGTGAGAGCGGCCAGCTTCACCGCCTCGTCGTCCAGCAGCTTGTCGGCCTCTTCGCTGATCAGCAGCTCGTAGCTTTCGGCCACGGTCAGGCGCTTGGTCACCTTGCGGCCACCGAAGGCCTTTCCGAACAGATCGCCCAGGTTCATCATGCCCATGTTGGGCTGGCCCGGGATCTCCATCGCGCCCAACGGGTTCGAGGTATCGGCCACCTCGAGCGTGATCACCGTGTCATCCAGCATCCCGTCGCGCAGCTTCTTGCGGAACATCTCGCGCGTGCCCTCGCGGGCGTCGGTGCCGGCGATGGCCTCAATGACGCGCTCCTCGGCGGCCTGATGCGCCTTGGCCTTCACCTCTTCGCGCATGTAGTCGCGGGTCTGGGCAATGGCGGCATCCACCAGGTCGCGCACGATCTGCTCGACGTCGCGGCCGACATAGCCGACTTCGGTGAACTTCGTCGCCTCGACCTTGATGAAGGGGGCGCGGGCCAGCTTGGCCAGGCGGCGGCTGATCTCGGTCTTGCCGACACCCGTGGGGCCGATCATCAGGATGTTCTTCGGGTAGACTTCTTCGCGCAGGTCATCGGGCAGCTGCTTGCGCCGCCAGCGGTTGCGCAGCGCCACGGCGACAGCGCGCTTGGCGTCGTTCTGGCCGATGATGAAACGGTCCAGCTCGCTGACGATCTCGCGGGGGGTCAGGTCGGTCATGTTGGTCTCCTTGCGCCCGGATCTGCCGGGCGGGCCCGGTCAGGCGGGCGCTTCGGTGGTGTTCTTGTAAGGCGGCAGGCGGTCCTTGCCGGGGAAGTCCGGCAGGGCACGCATGATGCGGCCACGGGCCTCGATCCAGAAGCTGCCGAGCAGGGTCAGCAGCACGCCGGTGCCGAGGAAGACGAAGATCCAGCTCTTGCCCTCGCCGGAACGGTCGGTGACGTAGATCAGCAGGAAGATCAGGTAGCCTATGCCCGCCGTCAGGAAGCTGCGGCGGTCCAGCACCACCGCCAGCAGGGTGATCAGCGCCAGCGCCAGGGCCATCAGCACGTAGCCCAGTCCCGGCCCCATGACGAGGAAGGTCTGGGCCACGGTGTTGACCAGCGCAGGCGCCGCCACGAGGTGCAGCCAGAAGCCCGAAGAGCTGAGACGCCCCAGCCGGTGCGGGTCACGCATGTCGAACCAGATGCCCCCGGCCAGCGCGGCAAGACCCAGCACCAGCGTGCACCAGGCCATGGCAGACCCTTCGAGCAGATCGAAGGGATTGTCCCCGTCGTAGCCCGTGCCCATGGTCAGGCTGATCACCAGGCCAAATCCGGTGAGGCCGACCAGGAACATGGTGAAGGGCACCCGGAAGACGCGGAACCAGGCCAGCAGCGCCCCGGCGGTGACGGTGGCGATGGTCACTGCCTGCGCCATTTCGAACACCGGATCGAACCGGGAATAGGTATAGCCCGCGATGGTCGACTCCTGGTACCACTGCACGCTCAGCAGCTCCGCCGCGACCATCAGCACCGCCGTGCCGAAGGCGCCGACCAGCAGGATCGAGGGCAGCATCATCCGCCGCGTCAGGGTGAAGTAGCGCGCCAGGAAATAGAGCGCGACAATGGCCAGCCCCATGACGACGGGCACCGAGGTGGCCAGCGCCAGCCCGAAGGCGCCCGACAGCAGGATGCCGAGGCCCACGGTCACGAAGATCTCGGAAAACCCGCGAAACAGCTCGAAGGGCTCGTCCTCGGGGGTGCGCATGCCGGCGCGGGTCTCGGACAGGGTCTTCAGCCCCGCCGCCTGCGCCTCGGTCAGCTGACCGGCGGCCACGGCGGCGCGCAGGTCCTCGGCGGTGATGTCAGCCATCGATGGACTCCACGGTCAGCTTGCCGTTGGTATAGACGCAGATGTCGCTGGCGATCTCCATCGCGCGGCGGGCGATGGTCTCGGCGTCGTCGACGTGGTCGTAGAGGCCCCGTGCGGCAGCCAAGGCAAAGTTCCCGCCCGAGCCGATGGCGGCGATGTCATGCTCGGGCTCCAGCACGTCGCCGGCGCCGGTGATGACAAACAGATCCTTGCCGTCGGTGACGATCAGCATCGCCTCAAGCTTTTGCAGGTACTTGTCGGTGCGCCAGTCCTTGGCCAGCTCGACCGAGGCGCGGGCCAGTTGCCCGGGCGTTGCCTCCAGCTTGGCTTCCAGTCGTTCCAGCAGGGTGAAGGCATCGGCGGTCGATCCGGCAAAGCCGCAGACCACGTCGTAGCCGCCGGGGCTGAGGCGGCGCACCTTCTTCGCCGTGCCCTTGATCACCGTCTGCCCGAGGGAGACCTGGCCGTCGCCCGCCACCACCACGCGTCCGCCCTTGCGAACGCCGATGATCGTGGTGCCGTGCCAGCCGGGAAAGTCGCTCTCTGCCATTGCTCACTCCTTTGGTCTGTCAGGCTATATGAGGGCCATGCCCCGCCGGGGCAAGCCGCCCGCCCTCTTGCCTGCCTTTGCGGCGAAGCCTAGCGTGGCGTCATGCCCCCGTCCCGTGACTTTCGCCTTTACCTGTCCCAGCGGCTGATCCGCTCTGCCGAGGCCGGCACGCATGGCTTCCTGACGCGCCTGTGCAAGGCGCTGACGGACAACGGCTATTCCGTCGAGCTGCTGCGCACCGGGCGCGCGGCGCGGGACGCCGCCCATGAGCACCCGGGCTGGGCGATGTTTCACATGGAACACCCGACCCACGACCGGGCGCTGGTCTTCCGCAAGGTCTACCATGCGCCCTTCTGGGCGATCGAGAGGGTCGCCGAGCGCTGGCGCTGGCCCGTCGCCGATGCCCGCTTTCCGCGCCGCAGGGTGGATCAGGACAGGGCCGCGGCCTTCTACGCCCGCTGGCAGGGCCGCCTGTTCGGGGACCTGCCGCAGCGCGCTACCCGCGAGGGTTTCGTCTACATCCCGCTGCAGGGCCGCCTGCTGGACCACCGCAGCTTCCAGAGCTGCGCGCCCATCGAGATGCTGGAGCGCACGCTTGAGGGCGAAAAGACCCGCCCCCTGCTGGCGACCCTGCATCCGAAGGAAAGCTACACGCCCGAAGAGTTGGCGGCGCTGGACAACCTCTGCCGTCGCTTCCCCCGCCTGCAACTGGTCGAGAGGCCGATGCAGCAGATGCTGGCGGGCTGCGACTACGTGGTCACGCAGAACAGCTCGGCCGCCTTTTTCGGTTTCTTCTTCGGCAAACCTGGGCTGACCTTCGCCCAGAGCGATTTTCACCACATCTGCCTCGGCCCCCGCGCCTTCCCCTGGATCGCAGCGCATCAGCCCGCGTTTGATCGCTACATCTGGTGGTTCTGGCAGGATCAAAGCGTAAATACAGGCGCGCCCGACGCCGAGGCCCAGATCGCCGCGCGGCTGGAGCGTTGCGGGGTTCCCATGCGCGGGGCGGAGACGCAAAAGGGCGCCCCCGAGGGGACGCCCTTCGCTGAGAACTGACGCGGCAGGGTCAGATCGACTCGTCGATCCAGCTTTGCAGCGCGGCCTTGGGGGCGGCGCCGGTGCGGTTGGACACGATCTCGCCGTCCTTGAAGATGAACAGCGCGGGGATGCCGCGCACGCCCATGGACATGACCGAATTCGGGTTCGAATCCGCGTCCAGCTTCACCACCTTCAGCTTGCCGGCCATCTCTTCCGAGATTTCCTCGAGCGCCGGGGCGATCTGGCGGCAGGGTCCGCACCATTCGGCCCAGATATCCACCAGCACGGGGCCTTCGGCGTTCTTCACTTCGGCTTCGAAAGTCTCATCGGTAACGGCAACGGTGGCCATGATCTCGTCTCCATCGAGGGAATGTTGCAGGGAACCTATGTATCCCCATCGGGTGGGTCAAGCGGGCGGCGTCCGGTGCAGGGCAGCCATGACCAGATCGTCAGGCAGCGCGGTCAGCGTGGCCGTGCGCGTCCAGAGCAGCCCGGTGCGGATGCGGTGGCCCGGGTAGATCTGGCGCAGTGCGGCAAGATAGGCGCCCATCTGGCGCAGCAGGCCCTCGGGCACCTGTTCGGGCGTTTCGGGGATCGTCACGTTGGTCTTGAAGTCCACCGCCCAGATCTCGTCCTCGCCGACGATCAGCCGGTCGATGATGCCGTGGATCCGCCGGTTGCCCAGTTCCGCGAGCGTGGCCGAGATGCCGACCTCGGCCAGTGCCTCGCCGCTGAAGAAGCGCGCGGTGGCGGGCTTGCCCAGCACGGTCTGCGCCTCGGCCAGCAGCAGCGCGATCTCGGCGGCTTCGGCCCGGTCGGGGCCCTGACTCAGCAGTGCTTCGGCCAGCGCGGCGCGGTCCCCTTCGGGCACGCCGGGCAGATGTTCCAGCAGCAGGTGCACCTGCCGTCCGCGCCGCTTGGCAGAATCCTCATCCAGCCCCTCTTCGCCGGGCAGCGCCTTGGCGCCTTCCAGCTGCGACGGAGACAGCGTCTGCGCCGGCCCTTCCGCAGGGGGCGCCGGGCGGCGGGCCCAGTCGGGCAACGTGGGCAGCCCCTGCGGCACGGGCTGGCTGCCGGTCATCTCAAGCCCGGCCCAACCGCCGTTTTCCAGCCGCAGGCCATCGCCGCCGGGCATCGGGGCGACCTCGGCCCCCATCTCCTGCATCTGCTCGGCGATGCGGGCGTACCAGTCGCTGTTGTCCCGCGCGATCTGCCCGGCGCCGCAGACGATCAGCCATTTCTCGGCCCGCGTCATGGCGACGTAGAGCAGCCGGTCCAGCTCCTCGGCGCGCCGCTCGGCGCGGAGGTCGCGGGCATCGCGCAGGGCCTGCGGCTCCTCGTCCTTGGACATTGCCCAAAGCGCGGTCCCGCCGGTCTCGACCACCTTGGTGCGGTCCTGCGCGGGCGAGTTCAGGCTGTCGGGCAGGATCACCACCGGGCTTTCCAGACCCTTGGCGCCATGCACCGTCATCACCCGGATCTGGTCGGAGGCCGAATCCGCCTGCCGCTTGATCTGCAACTCGTCGGCCTCCATCCAGACGAGGAAGCCGGTCAGGCTGGGGATTTCCGTCTGCTCGTAGATCAGCGCCTGGTCCAGCAGGGCGTCCAGCCCGTCCTCGGCCTCGTTGCCCAGCCGGCCCAGCAGGCGGCGGCGGCCCTCATGGCGGGTCAGCAGCCGTTCGATCAGGTCGTAGGGGCGCAGGAAGTCGGCATTGTCGCGCATGTCGCGCAGCAGGGCGATCTCGGCACCATAGAGATGCGGCGCGCGCTCCATCACCTCCCAGAGGCTGGCCCGCCCCCGGCCCTGCGCCAGGTGGAACAGCCGCTGTTCATCCCAGCCGAAGAGGGGCGATTTCAGGACGGCGGCAAGGCTCAGGTCGTCCTGCGGCAGGGCAAGGAAGTTGAGCAGCGCGGTGACATCACGCACGGCCAGTTCGGCGGCGACCTTCAGGCGGTCGGCGCCGGCGATCGGCAGGCCCAGCTCCTTGCAGGCGGCGATGATATGGGGGAAGGCGCCCGAGCGGCGGCGCACCAGGATCATGATGTCGCCTGCCCGCAGGGGCCGTGCGTTGTAGCTGCCGCCATGGCCGATTTCCTGCGGGATCGGCGTGCCCTCATCCAGCATCCGCTTGATTTCACTGGCAATCTGTCGAGCCAGCAGGACGTTGTGGTTGTTCTGCCCGGGCTTGTCGACCGGATCCCACCAATCCTCTTTCTCTTCCTTGCCGGGCTTCTCGACCAGCGGCCAGAGGTCGACGCGGCCCGGCATCTGGGACTTGAAGGCCTTGTGGCGCTGGTCAGTGGTGAAGCCCGCCGCCTCGCGCCCGTCGAAGACACGGTCGACCAGTTCCAGCACCGAGCTGGCCGAGCGGAAGGAATATTCCAGCTCAAGCACCTGCAGGGGCTGCCCGGTCTCGGCCAGCTGCGCGCCGAAGCCATCCCGCATACGGTCGAAACCGGACGGATCGGCGCCCTGGAACGAGTAGATCGACTGCTTCTTGTCGCCCACCACGAAGATCGTCCGCGTCACGTCATCCCGCGCGCCGGAGCCCGAGGTGAACTCGCGCGCCAGCGCCGCGATGACCTGCCATTGCACCGGGCTGGTGTCCTGCGCCTCGTCCACGAGGATATGGTCGATGCCGCCATCCAGCCGCCAGAGCACCCATTGCGAGACCACGGTATCGGTCAGCAGGTCGCGGGTCTTCAGGATCAGGTCGTCGAAATCCAGCCAGCCGCGCGCCTCCTTCGCTGCCGCATAGCGCGGCAGGAAGGCGCGGGCGAAGTCGTGCAGCACCTCGGCGCGATCCCGGGCCAGCAGGCCGACCCGCAGGGCGCGCACCTCGGCGACGCGGGCCTGCCAGTCTTCCAGTTCCGGCATCAGGTGGGCGTGGGCCTTTTTCACCGCCGCGCCGGGGAAGCGGGACGAGGGGCTGTAGGGCTCTTTCGCGCCCGAGCCCGTCAGGAAGACATCTTCCAGCACCGACAGCGCGGCGAGGCCGGGCCCGTCGATTATCTGCAACTTCTGCCGGGCGGTCTCGTCGCCCTTGGTGGTGCCGCTGCGCAGGGCCTCCAGCAGGCGCGGCAGCAGGTCCATGTCCTGCGCGGTGAAGGCCCGGGCCAGCAGGTCGTCGAGCGTCAGCCCCTCGGGCAGGCCTAGCATCCGCTCGAAACTGCCGGGCGCGGGCGCCTCGTCGAAGAGGTCGCGGTACTTTGCCACCTCGGCCGACAGATCGCGGAAGTTCTCGTCGGTCATCAGCAGGGCGGCGCGTTCCAGCACCTGCGCGTCCGGCCCCTCGGAAATCTCCTCGACCACGGCGTCGCGCAGGATCAGGGCGTTGCGGTCGTCGACCTCCTGGAACTGCGGCGACACCCCGGCCTCAAGCGGGAAGCGTCGCAGCAACGCGGCGCAGAACGAATGGATGGTCTGGATCTTCAGCCCGCCCGGCGTCTCGATGGCGCTGGCAAAGAGCGTGCGCGCCTGCGCCAGCCGCGCGCCGTCGATCACATCCTCGACCCCCAGCCGTTGCAGCGCCTCGCGCAGCGCGCCGTCATCCAGCATCGCCCATTCGCCGAGACGCTGGAACAGCCGGTTCTGCATCTCGGAGGCCGCCGCCTTGGTATAGGTCAGACACAGGATGTTCTGTGGCGAGACCCCGCCCAGAAGCAGCCGCGCCACGCGGTCGGTCAGCACCCGGGTCTTGCCCGAGCCCGCATTGGCCGACAGCCAGGTCGAGCGCAGCGGTTCCGCCGCGCGGATCTGCCGGTCAGAGGCCGGATCACGCTTCATGGCTGCCCTCCATGCTCAGGGGTTGCAGGTCGGGGGCGTCGCTGTCTTCCCATTCGCCATGCCGCGACAGCTGGTCGTAGTCGCCGACCCGTCCCATCTCTTCCATGGCGCGGCGCGCGGTATAGCCGCGCTGCGGTTCCAGCCAGGCGCGGGCCAGTTCGGTGAAGTTTTCCCAGACGGTGCCCGGTGGCTCGTCGTCCAGCGGCGCGGGCACCTCCTTCGGGCTGGTGCCGAGGCCGATGTAGACCGCCTGCGCCACGGGACGCGGGCCAAGGTCGCCGAAACCGGCGCGCTCGGCGATGGCGGCTTCCAGCAGCAGCTGCTTGTCGAAGGTCTTCTGCTGTGCCTCGGTGGGCGGGGTGCCGGTCTTGTAGTCGAACAGGTGCACGCGGCCATGGGCGTCCAGATCCACCCGGTCGGCCTTGGCGGACAGGGTGAAGCCCAGGCCCGCGATCTCGGCCTTGCCGGTCTTCTCGGTGAAGACCTGAAGCGCCTGCGCCTGCCGCGCTTCCTCGCCGCGCAGGAACCAGTCGGCGTTGCGGTCCAGCCTTGCGCGCCAGAGCGCCCGCGCCTCGCCCCATGGCACATCCCGGTCGAGCACATCCGAAACGGTGGAAAGCAGCGCCGCGCGGGTCAGGTCGATCCGGCCCTCGTTGACGCCCTGCACGAAGGTCTCGATCGCGGTATGCGAGACGATCCCGCGCATCATCGCATCCGGGTCGCGCATCAGCGGATTGAGCCGCCGCAGCCGCAGGATCCGCTTGGCGTAGATCGCGTAAGGATCGCGGATCAGGGTGCGGATATCGGTCACCCACAGCTCGCGCGGACGGGCGGCGACGGGCGGTGCGGGGCTCGGCCTTGGCGCGCGCGGGGCCTTCACGGGGGCCTCGACGCCGCGCACCAGACCCAGCCAATGCGCGCCGCGCGCCTCCATTGCGGCCAGCGCCTCGGGGCCGCCCTGCCCGGGCAGGCCGGACAACAGGTTGGTCATCCGGTTCAGCCAGCGCGAGGGCACGGTCTCGGCATCCTGGGACCGCAGGGCGCGGGTCAGCCAGACCTCCTTCGCCGCCGCCGCCTGCTGGAAGTCATGCGCCGAGAGGCCCACCTTGCGCTCGGGCAGCAGCAGGCCCGCATCCTTGCGCATCTGCCGGTTCAGCCAGGGGTCGGGCTGCGTCGCCTCGGGCCAGGAGCCCTCGTTCAGCCCGCCCAGGATCACCACGTCGGCGCCCTGCACCCGGGCTTCCAGCGTGCCCCAGATCAGGATGCGGGGGTGGGGTTCATCGGGGTTGCGCACCTCGCCGGTGCCCAGGATCGCATGGGCCAGGTCGCCGTAGTCGCGGGCGGTGAAGGCATCGCCATGCCCGGCGTCGTCGGAGAGTTTCTGCATCAGTCGCAGCGCGGCCTCGCCCGCGTCCTTCTTCCACAGGGTGCCCTCGGTGCCGGGGTCCGAGCCCCGAGAGATCCTCTCGGCCAGCGCCATGTGTGCCGCGACCCTCTCGGCCAGCGGCACGGGGCCGGGATCGGCGGTGGAGAAGGCCCAGTCGCAAAGCCAGCCCGCCCAGTCCGGCGCCAGCGGGTCCTGCTGGCTCTCGATGAAGGCCCGGATATCCTCGGGGCCGGGATGGGGCCGGGCCTCGCGGCGCAGGAACAGCTCAAGCCTGCGCGTCAGGTCCAGGTGGGTGCCGCGCGCGCTGCCGGTATGGGTCAGCGGATGTTTCAGCAGGGCCAGCAGCCTGACTGCCGAGGGCGGCGCATCGAAGAGGTCGGCGACCTGCCGCAGCAGGCGCCCGGGTGCGGTGGTCTGCAGGGGCGTCCCGGCGGAATCGTCCGGCAGGATGCCCCAGCGGGTCAGCGCGGCCGAGACCTGACGCGTCAGGCTGCGGTCGGGCGTGATCAGCGCGGCGACCTCGCCGCTTTCGGCGGCATGGCGCAGGCGCAGGGCGATGGCCATGGCCTCGGCCCGGGGGCCGGGCGCCTTGACCAGCGTGATGCCCTCAAGCGGCGGTTCCAGCGCGCCGAGGGTCGGGCCTTCCTCAAGCCACTGGTGCGTCACCGGGGCGGGACGCAGGGCGAGTGAGATCAGCCGGTTGCGCGCCGGATGGCATTCCGCCGGGGCCCATTGTTGCACGTCGCCCGGTTCCAGCCCGAGGCCCAGCATCAGCTTGCGGAAGCGGAACTGCGGGTGGTCCTCGCCGGTCAGCGGATCGTCCAGCTGTTCCCAGATCCCCTGCGGCAGGTCGAAATCGTAGCCGGGCAGCAGGACGGCGCCCTGCGGCAGCCGCGCCACGGCCTGCATCAGCAGATGCGTCGCCCCGCGCGAGCCCGTAGAGCCCGCAAGGATCACCGGATGCTGCGGCGGCGCGGCGTCCCATTCGGCGATCAGGGTCTCGACCACGCGGCGCTGGCGCTCCTCGGGGTCCGGCAGGTCATCGGCGCGCGGCACCTGTCCGACGATCTCGAGGAAGCGCTGCGCCCGGGCCCAGTGGCCGGACAGGTCCGAGACGTCGAGCGCGGCGATATCCTCCAGCGTCACCCGCTCGCCCTGCATCTCGTCCAGCAGCCGGGCGAGGCTGTCGGCCAGATCGTAGAGCGCGGCGCGCGGGGCCAGCTCGGGCTCGGCATCCAGCAGGGCCGAGATCAGGCGGATCAGCTCGAGCCGCCGCCGGATCGACGAGACCGCAGGCGGGATCGGCGCGCGGCACTCCAGGTCGGTCAGCAGGTCGACGCGCGGCAGCAGCCCCGCCGGCCCGGCATCGAAGAGCCGCCGCAGCCGCCGCCGCATCCGCTGGGTGTTGACGATGATCTGCACGCGGGCGCGCTGGTGCGGCGGGGCATCGCCAAGGCGCGCGTCCAGCCCGGCCAGCAGGTCGGCGGGAAAGTCCGACCCCGGCGGCAGCCCGAAGAGGCGCGGGCCGGGGGTGTCGAAGAGGCGGGGCAGGGTGTCACTCATGCAGCATCTCCTCGGCCAGGGCGATGCTTTCGGGCTGGCCGACATCGCACCACAGGCCCGGGTAGGTGGTGGCATGGAAGGTGCCGCGCGCCATCATCAGCTTCCACAGCTCCCAGACCGAGAAGCTGCTGGCGGCGATCTCTGACAGCAGCTCGGTCCTGAGGATCTGCGCGCCGGTATAGACGAGACCGGGGCCGGGGGTGGCGCGGCCCTCGGTGTCCAGCAGGAAATCCCCCTGCCCTCGGTGCCCGCGCGCCCTGTCGCGCGGCACGCAGAGCAGCAGGCCGTCCATGCGCGCCGGATCCCAGGCCTCTGCCAGCAGCGGCAGTGCGGCGGGGCCGTGCCAGACCGCGTCGGTGTTCAGCGCAAAGACCGGCCCGGCGCCGAGCAGCGGCAGCGCGTGGCGCAGCCCGCCGCCGGTTTCCAGGATCTCTCCGTCCTCGCGGCTCAGCGCGATGTCGCGGCCGGCCACATGGGCGGCGATCTCGTCGGCGCGGTAATGGGCGTTGACCACGCAGGTCAGCGCCAGCCCGCTGCGCTGCGCCAGCGCGTGATCCAGCAGGCTGCGCCCGGCCACCTCGATCAGCGGCTTGGGGCGGTCATCGGTCAGCGGCCGCATCCGGTGCCCGAAGCCGGCGGCAAAAAGCATCAGGGACGCCGGGGTGTCAGGGACCTGTGTCAGGCGCATTTGTCTTGCAATCTCAGGATGGTGGCGGCGTCAGGCGCGGGCAGGTCGGTACGGATCGCCTGCGTCAGATCGGGGGCGTCGAGCCGCGCGAGGCAGGTCTCGACGTGGCGCCAGACGCGGGGCAGGAAGGCCAGGTAGCGCGGTTTGCCGTCGCGCAGGGCGAGGCGGGTGAAGATGCCCAGAAGGCGCAGGTTGCGCTGCAGGCCCATCAGGGCGAAGGCGCGGCGGAAGGTGGCGGGGTCGTCCTTGCGCTGCGCCGCGAAGCTGTCGATCAGCGCCTCGGCCATGGCGGTATCGACATCGTGGCGCGCGTCCAGCAGCAGCGAGGCAAGGTCATAGGCCGGATCGCCCAGCAGGGCGTCCTGGAAATCCAGCAGCCCGACGCGGCTCAGCCCCTCGCCCGTCCCGCGCCAGACCAGGTTCTCGGCGTGGTAGTCGCGCAGCAGCAGCACCGGCGGGGTGTCATCCAGCGGCGCGAGATGGTCGCGAAACAGCGCCCGGAAGCCGTCGAAGTCGCCGGGGCCAGGGGTCAGCGCCGGGCGATACCACTGCCAGGCCAGGTCGCAGGCCCCGGCCATGGCGGCGCTGTCGTAGCGCACCAGCCCCCCGGGCGGCGGGGCGCGGTGCAGGTGCTGCAGCACTGCGGCGGCCTCGGCGTAAAGCTGTGTCGGTTCCGGATCGCGCACCAGCGGAAAGAGCCCCTCGCCCAGGTCTTCCAGCAGCAGGAAGCGCGCCTCGGGGTCGCGTTTCAGCAGCGCCGGAGCGGCCAGCCCGAGGCCCGAGAGGTGATCCGCGATCCGGCAGAAGGCGGCGAGCTCAGCCGCGCTGCCCTCGGGCAGGATCATCAGGATGGCCGAGCGCTTGCCCAGGTGCAGCCGGTCATAGGCGCGGGCCGAGGCGTCGCCGGCCAGCGGCGCAATGCGGGCGGTCTCCCAGCCGGTGCCCGCGAGGAAGGCGCGCTTGGCGGTTTCGCTCATGCCAGCACCCCGGCGAGGCGCGCGGCCCAGTCGGTGGGTCCATCGGCGCGCAGCAGGCGCGCGTCGCCGGGGCCTTCGGGGATCAGCTCAAGCGCGAGGGCGCTCGGCGGGGTCAGGTCGGCCAGCCGGTCGGGCCATTCGACCAGGCAAATGGCGTCGGAAAAGGCCTCTTCCAGCCCCAGCTCGACGACCTCCAGCGGATCCGACAGCCGGTAGAGATCCGCATGCCAGAGGGTGCCGGCGGTGGTGTCGTATTCCTGCACCAGCGTGAAGGTCGGCGAGGGCACGTCCTCGGGCTCGACCAGCAGCGACTGGATCAGGGCGCGGGCGAAATGGGTCTTGCCGGCGCCGATGCCGCCCGACAGCAGCAGCACGTCGCCCGGTCCCAGCAGGGGGGCGATGCGGGTGGCAAGGCGGGCGGTCTCCTCTGCGGAGGCCAGCCGGAGTTCGGTGCGGAAGGGGCTGCTCATGGCAGGACATTACCCTGCCAAGCCCGACCCGCAAGGGTGATCTGGCGACCCTTTCGGCAGGGGGGCGAGACCGCTCCGGGATACCCTTGATCGCGTGAACTGGCGGGGAGAGCGGGTGAAGCTCTTGGCCGCGAGGCGGGGATACGTGCTGAAGATACGCGGGGCTGGGGGAACCGGGCGCCTTGCCGGGCCGCCCGACCGTGCTGTCGTGGCGGGTGTGGGTCAGGCGGTGCTGATGAACGGCGTCCGGGCGCTATCGGCCCGTGGCACGGCAAGGGTGACGGGAGGCGGAGTGCCGAAGGTCACCATCTGCGCGCCTCCGACCAGCGGCAGCACCTGGCATTCGACCTCTCCGGCGCCGTCCAGCAGCAACACGTGGCGGCTGGGATCGCGGGCGGTGCGGGTGACCAGCTGCGCCAGCACCTCGTCCAGGCCGCGGGGCGAGAGGGCGCGCGCGCTCCAGGTGCCATGGGCCTCGCGCGCGGTGATGTCGGGGGCCATCCCGTCGGGATCGAGGTCGAAGAGATCGTGGTAGGCGCGGTTGCAATGGCTCAGCAGGCCCTCGCCGTCGAAGATCGCGATGGCATCGGTGAAGGCGTCCAGCACGCTCTGGCCGAGCGAGAGCTGCTGGCGGAAGCGGCGGGTCATGGCGATATGGTCGGTGATGTCCTCGAACAGGAAGGCCACCGCGCCATTGGGGTGCGGCCGTCCGGTGACCCGGTAGGTGGCACCGTTGGGAAGGCTCCAGGTGTCCTGGTAGCGGCCATCGGCGGCGGCGTTGACCAGGGCATTCAGCTGCTCGCGCCAGGAGGTGTAGTTCTTCGGCTCGGGCATGATCTGGCGGTCGCGCAGGTGGTCGAAGAAATGCGACAGGGCGGGGCGCGAGGCCAGGAACTCGGGGCTGAGCTGGGTCAGGTCCAGCAGGGCGGGGTTGAACAGGATCAGCTGGCGGTCACGGTCGAAGATCGCCAGGCCGGTCGAAAGCTGGGCGAAGGTCTTGGTCAGGGTCTGGACGAAATTGCGCTGCGCCAGCTCGGCCTTGACCAGGTCGCTTACATCCAGCGCGGCGCATTCCCAGGCGCCTTCGCTGCGCCGGGCCGAGACGTCGACCCAGGTTTCCGGCTGCCGCGCCTGGGCCGGCAGCAGGGCGCGATAGGCGAAGGCCGGGCGCTCGTCGCTGCGGTCGGCACTGCGCAGCAGCGGCGCGACGGCCTCGTGCGAGGCGGCGAAGCAGTCGCCGATCTGGCGGAAGGCGGCATTGTCCGAGGTAACGACGCCGCCGTCGGCCATGGTCCAGACCGGGATCGGCAGCGCCTCGATCCGGTCGGCCAGAAGCTGGCGGGCACGGCCGGCATCCAGCGCTGCGTAGCGGTCGGAGAGGCTGGCCGCGCGGTTTTCGCGCAGGGTCGCGGCCAGCGCCTCGCCCCGGCGGCGCAGCTCCAGCAGGGCGGGGTCGGCCGTGGATTCGGAAAGGTAGCGCGCGGGGGCGCCGGTCACCTGGGCCGGGCGCAGCGGCAGGCCCCGGAAGCGGCTGGAGAGCACCAGCCGCAGCGCGTCCCAGTCACTGCCTTTGATCCCCTGAGAGACACCCGACAGGGCCGGGTCCTGCCCCGCAACGGCAGAGAGCAGCCTGCGCCAGTCCTCCGGCGCTTCGGTCAGCCGCTCGCCGGTGAACAGCAGTCGCACCTCCTGCGCCGTGCAGGTCTCACCTGCGCCCCGCCACAGTCGCAGGCGCGGTGCCTTCACCCCCAGCAGGACCACCAGGCAGGCCACGGTCAGGGCAAATCCCAACAGCACCGCGAGGGTGACTTCATAAAAGGTTAACTCTTTCAACGGGATGACGTTAAGAAGCGTCACGAGGATTCTCCTTCCAGACCCGCCCGGGATCCCGCGAAGGATGGTGTCTCATGCGTAAATAAAGTCTTAAATCATCAGTATGCGGACGGGTTTTCCCCGTACCGGCATGTCGCCCGCAGGGTTCAGTCGAAGGGCCGGTTCTTGCCCGGGGCGATGGCATGGCGACCGGTGCGGGCGTCGATCACGCTGCGCGGCCAGGAGACCTCGACGATGGCGCCGGTGACGCCGGGGTGGCCGGACCAGCCCTCGGCACCGTCGAAGTCATTGCCGTTGGCAAAGATCAGTTCTGCGCCGCTGCGTTCCAGCAGGGTCTTGGCGATGAACAGGCCCAGGCCCATACCTTCGTATCCCGGCCGCTCGGTGCCCTCCGAGAAGGACCAGCGCCGGTGCATGAAGGGATCGCCGATGCGGCCCAGGTCGGCGGCGCTGAAGCCGCGCCCGTCGTCCATGATCCGCACCGTGATCCGGTCGTCCGTCCAGCGGCTTTCCACGCGCACCTCGCTGCGGGCGAAGTCGACGGCGTTCTGCACGAGGTTGCGCAACCCGTGGATCAGCTCGGGGCGGCGCAGGATCGAGGGCGGTGTCCCGGTGCCGTCGCCGTGCTGGAAATGCAGCGCCACGCCGCGTTGGCCATGCGGCTCGGCGGCCTCTTCCAGAACGGCGGACAGCGGCGCCTGATGCAGGTGGAGGTCATCCTTCCCGGCCCGTCCCATCGAGCGCAGGATGTCCCGGCAGCGGTCGGCCTGATCGCGGATCAGCCGGGCGTCCTCGGCCAGGTCGGGGCGGTCTTCCAGTTCATCCAGCAGCTCGGAGGAGGTCAGCTTGATGGTGGCCAGCGGCGTGCCCAGCTCATGCGCGGCGGCAGCGACCACGCCGCCCAGGTCCGACAGCCGCTGTTCGCGCGCCAGCGCCATCTGGGTCGCCTGCAGCGCGTCGGACATCGAGTGCATCTCGTTGACGATCCAGCGCGAGTAGATGCCGAGGAAGATCACCGCGATGACGATGGCCAGCCAGTTGCCGAACAGGAAGACCTGCGCCACCTCCAGCGCCTGCCCCTCGGCGGTGCGGAGCGGCAGGTGGAATTCGGCCAGAAGCGTGACCAGCACGATGGCGGTCGAGCCGACGAACAGCGTCATCCGCGACGACAACGCCAAGGCGGACACGGTGGCCGGCCCCACGATCAGGATCGAGAAGGGATTGTGCAGCCCTCCGGTCAGGTAGAGCAGCGCCCCCAGTTGCAGCAGGTCGAAGAGCACCATGGCGAGGTTCTCGACCTCGTTCAGGCGCTTGGTTTCGGGGAACAGGAAGCTGGCGATCAGGTTGGCGATCACCGAGAGGCCGACGACGAAGAGGCAGGGGGCGTATTGCAGTTCCAGCCCGTAGACCTGCGCGGCGACGATCAGCGCCGAGAGCTGGCCGATGATGGCGAACCAGCGCAGCAGGATCAGCGTGCGCAGCCGGATCCAGTTGCCGCGATACTGGCCCTGGTTGACCGGAAAGTCGCTCTGGGGATCTGTCTGCTCCTGGGTCACCATGGGGCCTTCCTTCGCCGGGATGACCGAAGTGATAGGCAACCCTCGGGGGCAAGGCAATCGGCCGCCCCTGCCCGGCCGCTGCCTGCGGCATTCTGTTGCCCCCGTTTGACGCCCATGGAGGGGCACACTAATACTTGTCGGGGCCCGGAATGGTGCCCCTCAGTTGCAACATTTGGAGATGCGTGATGACGGAACTGCGCGAGATCGGCCCTGACCGGACGCTGCTGCTGCTCGACGATGACGAGCCCTTCCTGAAACGCCTCGCCAAGGCCATGGAAAAACGCGGCTTCGAGGTCGAGACCGCCGAGACCGTCGCCGAGGGCACGGCCATCGCCACCGCCCGCCCCCCGGCCTATGCGGTCTGCGACCTGCGGCTGGAAGACGGCAACGGGCTGGACGTGGTCGAGGTGCTGCGCGAGAAGCGCCCGGATTGCCGCATCGTGGTGCTGACCGGCTATGGCGCCATCGCCACCGCCGTCGCCGCGGTGAAGGTCGGCGCCACCGACTATCTTGCCAAGCCTGCCGATGCGACGGATATCGTCAACGCCCTGCTGGCCCATGAAGACACCCTGCCCCCGCCGCCCGAGAACCCGATGAGCGCCGACCGCGTCCGCTGGGAACATATCCAGCGCGTCTACGAGCTGTGCGACCGCAATGTCTCCGAGACCGCCCGGCGGCTGAACATGCACCGGCGCACGTTGCAACGGATCCTGGCCAAGCGCTCTCCGCGCTGATCCCCGCGCACAACCTGAGGCTTTCGTAGGGGGTGGTGCAAACGCGGGTGACAAGAGTGCCCCGGCCCCTCAGAATGGCCGGATGAGTCCCTTGCAGTCTGTTCGCAAAGCGCGCCGCGCCGATGGCCGTGCAACTCAGGCGCGAATCCTCGATTCCGCCGAGGCAGCTTTTGCGACGGGTCCCTATGACGGGATTTCGCTGCGCAAGATCACCAGTGAAGCCGATGTGAACCTGGCGCTGGTCAAGTACCACTTCCATTCCAAGGAAAGCCTCTACGCCGCCGTGGTCACCCGCCGTGCCACCGTGCTGCGCGCCCGCCGGATCGAGATGCTGGAGGCACTGCCGACCGACCGGGCCCCCGAGGTCGGCGCGGTGCTCGACGCCTTCATGCGCCCGCTGCTCGAGCGGGTGCTGTCGGGCGATCCGGGGTGGTTCAGCTACCTGCGCATCCTCGGTTTCATCGGTACCGAGACACGGTTCGACGGGCTGGCGGCCGAACTTTTCGATCCGACAGCCCGGGTGTTCTACACGGCCTTGCAGGATGCCCTGCCCGGCGCCGCGCCAGGGGACGTGGCGCATGGGCTTAGCTTCGTGATCCTGCTGATGCTGCGCGCGTTGGCGCAGGAGGGCCGCGCCCCGATGCTGCTCGAAGACCCCTCGGCCAATGACGACCTGATGGCGGTCTACGAGCGGCTGCTGCCGTTCTGCGAGGCCGGGCTGATCCGTATCGCCCGGCCAGGCTAGGGTCCCTTCGGGGGCCGGTTTCAGGCCTTCAGCCGCGCGGCGTGCCAGTCGAGGTGGTCGCCCATGAAGCTCGAGATGAAGTAATACGAATGGTCGTAGCCTTCCTGCATCCGCAGGGTCAGGGGCTGGTCGGCCGCTTCGCAGGTCTTCACCAGAAGCTCGGGCTTCAGCTGGTTTTCCAGGAAGCCGTCGGCATCGCCCTGGTCGACCAGCAGGTCGGGCAGCCGTGCGCCATCCTCGATCAGCGCGCAGGCGTCATACTGGCGCCAGGCCGCGCGGTCGGCGCCGATGTAGCCGGTCAGGGCCTTCTCGCCCCAGGGACAGTTCAGCGGGCTGACGATGGGGGCAAAGGCGCTGACGGCCTTGAAGCGGTCGGCATTGCGCAGCCCGATGGTCAGCGCGCCGTGGCCGCCCATGGAATGGCCCATGATCCCCTGGCGGGTCATGTCGGCGGGGAACTGGGCGGCGATCAGCGCCGGCAGCTCGTCCTCGACATAGGCCTGCATCCGGTAGTTGGCGGCAAAGGGCTCTTCCGTGGCATTCACGTAGAACCCGGCGCCGAGACCGAAATCATAGGCCCCTTCCGCGTCATCCGCGACGCCTTCGCCACGGGGCGAGGTGTCGGGGGCGACGAAGATCAGCCCGTGCTTCGCGCAATGGGCGCGGAACTCGCCCTTCTCGGTCACGTTGGCATGGGTGCAGGTCAGGCCCGACAGGTACCAGACCACGGGAAGGGTCTCGCCCTCCGCGTGATCGGGCACGAAGACCGAGAATGTCATCTCGGTCCCCGTCTCGGTCGAGACATGCCTGTAGACACCCTGCGTGCCGCCATGGGCACGATTGGTGCTGATGGTCTCCA
>NZ_AFPM01000280.1 GCF_000220565.1 Oceanicola sp. S124
ACCCGCCTGCCGAACTGGTCTGCCAGAGCCTCGACCCCTGGCTGGACCAGGTCGCGCTGCCCCTGGTGATCCACAGTTTCGGCGGGGGCCGGGACACCCTGCCCGCGGGCTATCTGGACGGCGCCACGACCTGTCACTACCGCATGCTGCCTCTGCTCTACGCGCGCGAGGACGATCGCGTGGTCGCCACGCTGGAAGAGGTCACGGCCCCGAACCGGCTGAAGAAGGTGCTGAAGCAGTACGAGCCGATCAAGCGCATGGTCTACCAGGGGCGCGGCGCCAAGGTCCGGGCACTCTTCGACCGGGACGACCTGCCCCGCAAGGAACAGGCGATCCGCAACCGGATCAAGCGGGCCGGGTTCTGGATGCGCTGAACCGCCCCTTCTGACGCCACGTCAGAAGACTGGTCCGCCGCGGTCCCCCGGGCTGAACAGAATCCCGCCGAACCTGCGCTGCGACCCTTTGCCTGCGCCTCTCTCTGCGGTACTGTCCCGCGGTAACTCGGGAGGTTACGGCCTGCTTTTCACGCATTCCGACCGATCGCGGCCGACTTCAATCGCTGTTCATGGACGTATGAAACCGAATTTTGCACTGAACATCCTGCCGGAGGGGCTGGAACTGCTTCACCGGGCCACCCCGGGCTGGGAACGCATTGGCTCTGTCCGCTTCGAGGCCGCCGACCTGCCCGCCGAGCTGGCCGCGCTGCGCCGCATGGGCGAGGCCTTCGACAGCAGCCAGCCGATGCGCTGCAAGCTCGTGATCCCGAACGAGCAGATCCGCTACATGTCGATCTACACCGGCGCCACGACCGAGGCAGAGCGCCGCGAGATCGTGCTGGCCAATCTCGACGGCGCCACGCCCTATGCGCTGGATCAGCTGCAGTTCTGCTGGTCGGTCTCGGGTACCATGACCCATGTCGCCGCCGTTGCCGAAGAGACCCTCGCCGAGGCCGAGGCCTTCGCGATGGAACACGGCTTCAACCCGGTCTCCTTCGTCGCGATCCCCGAGGGCGGCGGCTTCATCGGAGAGCCCTTCTTCGGTCCCACCGAGGCCGCAGCGACCCTGCTGGACGGCGCGGCGGTGGTGCGCGATGCCGTGCAGATCCACGTCCTGGGCAATGCCGCCCTGCCCGCCGGGGCGCTGCCGCAGGATATCGGCATTGCGCTGCCGGATCCCGGTCGGGACCAGTCGCCGCAGGATGAGGCCCAGACAGGCGAGACCCAGACAGGCGAAACACAGTCAGGCGAAACCCAACCGGAGGACACCCTTTCGGAAGAAGCCCTGTCGGAAGAGCCCCTGTCGGACGGGACCGAGGCTGCTTTCGAACCCGGCATTTCCCCCGAACCGACTGGCCCTGAACCGATTGACGAAGATCCTGCCGACCACTCTGCGGGCGAAGACAGGGATGACTCCACGCCCAACGTGGCAGGCCCTGACGAGGATGCGCCCGCAAAGGCCGACGCGGCCGCAGCGCCTGAAGACGACAGCCAGCTTTCCGAAGCACCGCTCCCCGCCGAGGACGGCGGGGCCGCCAACCTGTCGGAAGAGCCCGAGGCCAGGACCTTCCCTGCGGCCGAGGATGCCCCGCTTGTGGACTTCCGCAGCCGCCGCGATCTTTTCGATCTCGACCCGGCCCCGACCACTGACGCCGATCCCGAGGCCGCCAGTGTCGCGGCAAAGGCGCCGGAGACCGCTGATGTCTCCTCCGGCAAGACCTCGGACGATGACGCCGAGGCGCCCCCGCCCGCCTTCCAGACGGTGCGCCGGCCCCGGTCCGCAGAGACCGGGGAGCTTGGCCCTTCTGAAGCGGAAGCCGCCCTGCGGGCCTCGCTCGACAGCCTGCGGCCGGTGGAGGGCGACGGCACGCCGCCCCGCCGCAAGCGCGGCAAGCGCAAAGCCGCAGACACCGGGATCGCCAGGGACGCGGCCGAGCGCGTGAAACCGCGTCGGGCAACACCGCCCGAGCTGCGGGCAAGCGACGAGCCGATCATCATCGCGGACAAGGCGGATGCGAATGGTCGAGACAGGGCGCCATCGCGCCGCAAGTCCCTTTCGGCCCCGCCGCTGGCCGCCCCGCCGCCGGCTGCCCCGTCCCTTTCCGCCCCGTCCAGGGGTGCCGCGAAGACGACCTCCGGCAAGGCGGCCGGGTCAGAGGCTCCGCCCGCCGCCGCCCCGCCCCCCAGTCCCGCCGAACGCCGTCGCCCGGGAACGCCGACGCGGA
>NZ_AFPM01000279.1 GCF_000220565.1 Oceanicola sp. S124
TTCGGTGCCCGCGCCGGAGAGGTTCACGCCCCCGCGCGGCGCTCGTCCCGGCGGCTGCTGGTCGCGGCGCTGGTCCTCGCGTGCCTTGGTGCCGCTGGCTGGGCCGCCTTCGGAGGCAACCTGATGTCGGGCCTGAGCGACGAGGCCCCCCGTGACTCTGATCCGGTCGAGGTCGCAGAGTCCAGCACGCCCCGCCCCGCGCCGATCGCGCCCGAGGCCCCGCTGTCCCAGCCCCTGCCCGAAGATCCCGAGCCGGCCCCCGAGGCCGCGACCATCGTCGCCGCCGAGCCGGCTCTGCCCGAGCCCGACCTTGCCGTGCCGCTGACCGCAGCCTCGCCGAGCGAGATCCGCCCCGCCCCGGCGACCCCCGCCGAAGCCGCGGCCCGCTATGCCGCGACCGGAATCTGGCAGCGCGCGCCCGCCGCCCCGGTGCCGCCGATGTCGACCGAACTGGGAGAGATCGACCTGGCCGCCCTGACGCCGACCGAACGCGCCGCGCCGGTCGTCGGGCTTGAGGACACGCAGCGCAGCCGCCCCGTCCCGGGCTTCCAGAGCCCCTCTGATCCCCCCCGCTCCGGGGCTGGAATTCGAACTGGACCCGCGCGGCTATGTCGCCGCGACGCCGGATGGCGCGCTGACCCCTGACGGCCACCTGGCCTTCCTCGGTGCGCCGCCGGTCACGCCCCCGTCGCGCCCCCGCGCCACCCTGGGCACGGAAGCACAGACCGCCGCCCTGCCCGCGGAGCAACCGGCCCCGGACAGCGCCGCAGAAGACGGCATCGATGGCGACCGCGGCGTGGCGGCCCTGGCGCTTTCGGCGCTGGAAGCGGCGCAGCCCCCTTCCGAGGACGACCCCGAGTCCGAACCGGCCCCCGGCGAAGAGGTGACCCTGGCGGCCGCCGGCTCGATCCGCCCCCGCGCCCGTCCCGAAGGACTGGTGCCCGAAGCGCCCGCCGCGTCCGATCCCGACCTGACCGCAGGCGTATCTTCGCGCCCCCGCGCGAGGCCCGAGGATTTCGAGATCCTCGTCGCCGCAGCCCAGGCCGCCGGCATTCGTCCGCCCGAGCTTGTCGTGCCGGCGCCCACCGTTGCGGCACCGGGACCCTCCCAGCCCTCGGTGGCGCGTCTTGCCACGGTTTCGAACGCGCTCGACCTGAAACGGATCAGCCTGATCGGCGTCTCGGGCGAACCCTCGGCCCGCGAGGCGCTGGTCCGGCTGGCCGATGGCAGGATCCGCAAGGTGGCCGTCGGCGACCGCCTGGACGGGGGCCGCGTCGCGGCCATCGGTGACGGAGAGCTGCGCTACGTCAAGAACAACCGCTCGATCCTGCTGAACATGCCTGACTGAGGCAGCCGCGCGACCGGGCGGCGGATCCGCTGAGCCCGGCGCGTGGGAGCTACCTGCCTCCCGCGTGCCGGCCCCCCCTGCCTGCCTGTCTCCTGAGCCAAGCCGACGCTTGCGCGCCGTGTCCGCCCCCTGCGGGGCGCCCGTTGTCCTTCGGCCTGTTGCGCTTCTCCGCAAGCCCTCGGTATCATCGACCTGCGGGGCCGTGCCCTGCTCCGTTCCCGGCCCCGCCCCGCGCCGGCTGCCCCTGCAAGGAGATGAAATGGAAGGCTTTCTCTACCAGGCTACGATCTATCTCTGCGCCGCGGTGATCGCCGTGCCGATTGCAGCGCGCCTCGGTCTGGGCTCGGTGCTGGGCTATCTTGCGGCGGGGATCCTGATCGGACCGGCGCTGCACCTGGTCGGCCACGAAACCCACGACCTGCAGCACTTCGCCGAGTTCGGCGTGGTGATGATGCTGTTCCTGATCGGCCTGGAGCTGGAGCCCCGCGCCCTCTGGGACATGCGCCACAAGCTGCTGGGACTGGGCGGGTTGCAGGTGACGCTGACGATGCTGGCGGTGGCGGGCACCGCCGTGGCCTTCGGCCTGCCCTGGCAGACGGCGCTGGCGATCGGCATGATCCTGGCCCTGTCCTCGACCGCCATCGTGCTGCAGACGCTGTCCGAGAAGGGGCTAACCCAGACCCAGGGCGGAAGATCCGCCTTCGCGGTCCTGCTCACCCAGGACATCGCGGTGATCCCGATGATCGCGCTGATGCCGCTGCTCGCCTTGCCCGCCCTCCTGCCGCGCGGCATCGCCGCGGCCGAAGACGCGGCCGAGGCCTCCGCCCATGCCGCCGAGAGCCTGTCGCTGGTCGAGGGCCTGCCGGGCTGGGGGGTTACCCTGGTGACCCTGGGCGCCGTGGCCGCGGTGATCCTGATCGGAATCTACCTGATCCGGCCCGTGTTCCGCTTCATCCACTCGGCGCATCTGCCCGAGATGTACACCGCCTTCGCCCTCGCCATCGTGATCGGCATCGCCTTCCTGATGAACCTCGTCGGCCTTTCCCCGGCGCTTGGCACCTTTCTGGCGGGCGTGGTGCTGGCCAACAGCGAATTCCGCCACGAGCTGGAAAGCGACATCCAGCCCTTCAAGGGCCTCCTGCTGGGGCTGTTCTTCATCACCGTCGGCGCCGGCATCGACTTTGGCGTGCTGCTGGAGGCACCGCTGAAGGTCTTCGGCATCGCGCTTGGCACCATGTTGCTGAAGGGGCTGGTCCTGCTGGCGCTCGGCCGGCTCTTCGGGATGCGCCGGCGCAACCTGATGCTGTTCACCCTCGGGCTGGCGCAGGCGGGGGAATTCGGCTTCGTGCTGATCTCCTTCTCGCAGCAGGTCAATGCGCTGGAGGGCGCCCTGGCCGAGCAGCTGCTGCTGGCCGTCACGCTGACCATGTTGCTGACACCGCTGTTCTTCATCCTCTACGACCGCCTGTCGCGGCGCATGGACGAGGGCGGCGAGGCCCAGGAGCCGGACGAGATCGCCGACGAGGGCCCGGTGATCATCGCCGGCATCGGGCGCTTCGGCCAGATCGTCAACCGCATGGTCCAGAGCTCCGGCTTCAACACCGTGGTGCTGGACAACAACATGAACACGATCGAGCTGATGCGGCGTTTCGGCTTCAAGGGCTATTTCGGCGATCCGACCCGGCCCGACATCCTGCATGCCGCCGGTCTGGACAAGGCCCGGGTGCTGGTGGCCGCCATGGACGACAACGCCGCCGTGACCCGGCTGGTGGCCTATGCCCGTGCGCAGCGCCCCGACCTGCACATCATCGCCCGCGCCTATGACCGGACCCACGTCTACCAGCTTTACCAGGCCGGGGCGGACGATATCGTGCGCGAGACCTTCGACAGCTCCCTGCGCGCCGGGCGCTACGTGCTGGAGAACATCGGCCTGACCGACTACGAGGCCGCCGAGGCCGAGCGGATCTTCTTCCACCATGACCGCAATGCCATCCGCGAGCTGGCAGAACTGTGGGATCCGAAGATCCCCGCCGGGCGTAACACGGCCTATATCGACCGTTCGAAGGAGCTGGAGAAGGGCCTGGAAGCCGCCCTTCTGGCGCAGCTTGCCGACGAGGAGGAGACCCGCTGAGCACCAGGGGGCCCCACCGTAGGGACCAGTGACGGGCGCCAATGCCCGGAGGCCGTGACCGGAGGCCGGCGGGGGTCGCCTCCGGCGGGAGTATTTTCAGCCTGGTGATGATATGGGGCTCAGCCCCCGGAGACGCCGGCCTCGGCGAAGGTGGCCATGCCCGAGTGGCACTCCAGCGCGGCCTTCAGCAGGGGGATGGCCAGCGCCGCGCCCGAGCCCTCGCCAAGGCGCAGGCCGAGGTCCAGCAGCGGCACCTTGCCCAGCCTGTCCAGCAGCGCGCGATGCGCCTGTTCGGCACTGGCGTGCCCGGCCACGGCGTGATCCAGCGCGCCCGGCACCTCGGTCTCGAGGCAGGCGGCGGCGGCGCAGCAGATGAAGCCGTCCAGGATCACCGGGATTCGCAGGCAGCGGGCGCGCGCGATGGCCCCGGCCATGGCCGCCACCTCGCGCCCGCCGAGACAGCGCAGGGTGTCGAAACCGGTCTTCGGCGCATGCAGCGCCACCGCCTGGCTGATCACCTCGGCCTTGCGGGTGACCCCCGAGGCATCCAGCCCGGTGCCGCGCCCGGCCCAGTCACTGGCCGCCCCGCCATAGAGCGCAAGGG
>NZ_AFPM01000278.1 GCF_000220565.1 Oceanicola sp. S124
CCCGGTGCGGCACCCGGTCTCGGGGCGGCTCTCGCTGTCGCTTGGGCCGGGGGGCGCCCTGCAGCTGGACATGGCGCGCGGGGCCAAGCAGCGCCGGGCCACGCTGACCCTGCCGGTGCCCGAGCGGGCCCGGATCCTGCGCTTCGTCTTTTCCTGGGATTGCAGCACCGGCGCCGCCCGGCTGGTGGTCGAGCGCCCCGAGCGCGACGGCGCCCCACTGGCCGCCGCCCTGGCCGATCCGGTGGCCCTGCCGCTGGAGGGGCTGAGCCGCGCCGCGCTGCACCCGACGGCCGAGACCCTTCACGCCAGCGTCGACTTCATCGCCCTGTCCGACAGCATCGAACCCATCGGGCCGATGCCCGGCCTGGTCGGGGGCACCTGCATCGACACGCCCGAGGGACGTCGCGCCGTCGAGGACCTGCGGCGCGGTGACCTTGTGCTGATCCGGGGAGAGGGCGCGGTGCCGGTGCTGGCCGCCGTGCGTCGCAGCCTGCCGGCGCGCGGTCTGTTCCGCCCGGTGCAGCTGTTCGCGCCGCACCACGGGCTGACCCGCGACGTGGTGGTCGGCGCGGGCCAGCGTGTCGTGACATCGGGCGACGAGGTGCAGCGGCTGTTCCGCACCGACGCGGTGCTGATCGCCGCCCGCCATATGATCGCCGAGGGCTCGGGGATGCATGCCGACAGCGGGCCTCTGGTCACGCTGCACCAGCTGCTGCTGCCCGACCGGCAGGTGCTGGGCGTCTGCGGCGCCGAGATGGAAAGCCTGCATGTAGGACGGTTGCGCCGCTCGGCCGCGCTGGTCGAGGCCAGCCTGCTGGCCGGCTACCAGCGCTCTCGTCTGCCGCAGCAGGAGGGCCACGCCCTGCCGGTGCTGCGCGACTACGAGGCGCGGATGCTGGCCAGTCACCGCGCCGCCTGAGGGCGCGCGACCGGCCCGCGATCAGGGTCAGTTCGGCAGCTGGCCGCCGCTCTCGGCCTCGGCCTCGCTGAAGAAGGGCGTCATCTGCGCCACGATGACCGAGTTCTCCTCGGCGGCGCGGGCCATCAGGTCGCGCTCGTCCTGCTCGATCTCGTGGCCCATCTCTATCCGGTCCTCCAGCGTGCCGTAGCCGGTCACGTCCAGCGGCGCCAGGTCGGCCTGCTTCAGGATCGCCACCGTTTCACGCACCGCCTCGGCTTCGTCGACGCCCGAGGCATAGCACATCAGCGCCGCGCCCACGCTGCCCTCGGGCAGGCCGTCGTCCTTGGCGCGGCCGACTTCGACCACCAGCGTATAGACCTGCTGACGCTTCGGCGCCTTCTTCTCTTTGCTCATCGGTGCGTCTCCTGTTGCGCGCGACCAGAACGGGGTCTGCCAGAAAACGGGGCCTGCCAGAAACCCGGGTCCTAGTAAAGGCCGCCATTCCGCACCTCGCGCGCGGGCAGGTTTGACGCTAACCTGCGTCGGGCGGCAGCGGAGAGGGGCCCATGGCAAAGAACATCGTGATCCTGTTCGACGGGACCGGCAACCAGATCAAGGCGCGGCGGACCAATATCCTGCGCCTCTACGGCTGCCTCGACAAAACCGAAGAGCAGGTGGTCTGGTACGATCCCGGCGTCGGAACCTTCGGCGCCGAGGGGGCCTGGTCGAAGCTGCGCCAGAAGGCCTCCGAGGTCTGGGGCATGGCCACCGGCTGGGGGCTGGATGCCAACGTCAAGGAAGCCTACCGCTTTCTCTGTGAAACCTATGACCACGAGGCCGGGGACAGGATCTGGATCGCCGGCTTCTCGCGCGGGGCCTATACGGCGCGGGTGCTGGCGGGCTTCCTGCATGCCTTCGGGATGATGGCGCCGGTGCAGCTGAACCTGCTGGCCTATGCCTATCGCGCCTACAAGAACATCGGCCGGCAGAGCGGCGAGGCGGCCTTTGCCGAGATCCGCCTGCACGAGCGCGCGCTGGATCCGCAGCGGGTCGAGATCGCCGGGCTGCTGCTGCTGGATACCGTCGCCTCAGTGATCGAGCCGCGCGGGCTGCTGCCCGGCGCCGTCACCTATGCCTATACCTCGAACAACCCTTCCGTGCGGGCGGTGCGCCACGCGGTCGCGATCGACGAACGCCGCTGCATGTACCGCGCCACACTCTGGGGCGAGGAGCGCGAGCTGCGCAAGCCCTTCGCTCCGCCCGGCAGCGGCACGCCGCAGGACGTGAAAGAACTGTGGTTCGCCGGGGTGCATGGCGATGTCGGCGGCGGCTACCCCGAGGCCGAAAGCCAGCTGGGCAAGCTGCCCCTGGCCTGGCTGATCGAGGAAAGCGCCGCCCTGGGCCTGGCCTACAAGACCCGCAGCGTGAACCGGCTGGTGCTGGGAACCCACAAGGACACCGATTATGTCGCCCCCGATCCCGGTGCCGAGGCGCATGTCTCGCTCAACTGGCGCTGGTGGCCCTTCGAGGTGGTGCCGGGGCGCAAGGTGGCGCCGGGGCGGCGCTTCCTCGGGCTGACCTGGCCTCTGGGGGCCTATCGGCAGATCCCCGAGGGGGCCGTGTTGCATCGCTCTGTGGCCGAGCGTCAGGGGCTGCGGCCCGACTACCTGCCGCCGAACCTGCCCGCCCCGGCAGGGCCCGCGAAGGACAGCGCTGCCGCCTGACCCCGCTGCCGAACGCGAAACCGCCCGGCCATGCGGCGCGGGCGGTTTGCAGTTTCAGAGGGAGAGAGCTTTCGTGCCGGGAGGGAGGGATCCCGGTCTTGGGTCGGGCCCCAGATCTTTGGCCCCGGATCTTTGGGCCCGTGGAAGGTCAGGCCCGTCGCAGGCCGCGCACCAGCGCGATCAGCAGGCAGGCGCCCAGCACCGCAACCACCAGCTGGCCCAGCAGGCCGCCCATGGTCGAGCCGACGATCGCATAGAGCAGGAAGTTACCCACCACGGCGCCGATGATGCCCATCACGATGTTCATCAGAAGCCCCATGCTGGAGTTCATCAGTTTCTCGGCGATCCAGCCCGCAAGCGCGCCGAGGATGATCGCCATCAGCCAGCCCATACCTACCATTTTCTTACCTCATCTGTTGTCCGTGCGGCGGCCTTGCCGCGACACATGTCCAACGTGCCAAGGCGGAAAAGGTTTCATGGCAGGTGCAACAATTTGTGCAATCAAAGATAAATCTATTGTGACCGGATTCGGACTTCCTTGAGGACACAATCAATTTTCAACCATGGGTGAATCAGGTACGGTTAACAAACTACCAACGTCAGAACAGCTCGGGCCGTGACATGTTCCCCGGTCCGGTCCCTCCGGCCCGCCTCTGCGCGGCGCCGGACCAGGTGTTGCAGGTGTGTGAATGGTAACCGAGACCGTAACTTATCGGGCCTATAACGGCTCGCTTCTTTCGACCCAGATCCTTGGCGCGGAACGAACCCTTCTGCTGACCTCTCTGGGCGCCTCGCAGGGCGGGGCGATCAGCGATGACTCGGGCGTCATCTATGTCGGCGAGGAGGTCTCGCTGGGCGGCCGGACGATGACCATGCTGGGCTCGGGCACGGCCCAGGCCGGGGTCTCTGCCGGGGTGACCATCGGGGTGGGTGCCAAGGTGCCGGTGCTGGTCTTCCAGGACAACCTCTCTGGCCAGCTCTACTTTGTCTTCCCGGATGGCCAGCCCAGTGCCCTTGGAATGGCGGTTCTGATCCTGGATGCCGATGCCCAGGCCTACAGCCTGGATGGCGGCCCGCCGATCTGCTTCTGCGAGGGCACGCGGATCCTGACCAATCGCGGCGAGGTGCCGGTCGAGGACCTGCGCGCCGGAGACTTCGCCGTCACCCACATGGGAGAGCTGCTGCCGGTGCTCTGGATCGGCTCGACCCGCTACGAGTCCGGCGCGCCAGAAGAGCACCGCCCGGTGGTCATCCGCCCCGGGGTGCTGGGGCCGGGCCTGCCGAAACGTCCGCTGAAGCTGTCCCCGCAGCACCGGGTGGTGCTGGGCGCGACCAGCGGAGAGCGGATGATGGGCCCCGCCAAGGCGCTTCTGGGCGAGGCGCAGGTGCACCAGCAGAAGAAGGCCCGGCCGGTGGTCTACTATCACGTGCTGATGCCGCGCCATGCGGTGCTGATCGCCGAGGGGGTGCCGGTGGAAAGTCTCTTCCCGGGGCAGATGTCGATCGGCACGCTGTCGGTCGCGGCGCTCTCCGAGCTTTGCGGGGTGCTGCGCTGCGCCGAGGAGGACCTGCCGAAGCAGCCGCAGGCCAAGCCGCGCTGCCGGTTCCTGTCCCGCCGCGAGGCGCGCGACTACCGGGAGGCGCGACTGCAGATGTTCGAACAGGCGGTTTCCTGAGCCCCGCGCCGCCGCCGGACCTGTCCCTTCCGGCGGATGGCAGAACAGGAAACCAGTGCCGGATCCTGCCGAGGTGCGACCCTCCGCCCTCCCCGGCGTGGTCCGGCCCGCCAGGGGCGCCCCCCGTTCCCGTCTCGGGGTGCGGGGGGCGCCAATTGTCCTGGTGTCCCCGCTTGCCGCAAGCTGGCCGGGATCCGGGTCCGCGCCTCAGTCGCGCAGCAGCTCGTTGACGCCGGTCTTGGAGCGGGTGCGCTCGTCCACGCGCTTGACGATCACGGCGCAGTAGAGGTTGACGCCGTTCTTCGACGGCAGCGAACCCGAGACGACGACCGAGTAGGGCGGCACTTCGCCGTAGGAGAATTCGCCGGTTTCGCGGTCGAAGATCTTGGTGGACTGGCCGAGGTAGACCCCCATGCCCAGCACCGAGCCTTCGCGCACGATCACGCCCTCGGCCACTTCGGAGCGGGCACCGATGAAGCAGTTGTCCTCGATGATGACGGGGCCGGCCTGCAGGGGTTCCAGCACGCCGCCGATGCCGGCACCGCCCGAGATGTGGCAGTTCTTGCCGATCTGCGCGCAGCTGCCGACGGTGGCCCAGGTGTCGACCATGGTGCCGCTGTCGACATAGGCGCCGAGGTTGACGAAGGAGGGCATCAGCACCGCGCCGGGGGCGATGAAGGCGGACTTGCGGACGACGGCGTTCGGCACGGCGCGGAAGCCCGCGGCCTTCCACTGGTTCTCGCCCCAGCCCTTGAACTTGCTGTCGACCTTGTCCCACCAGCCGGAGCCCTGCGGGCCGCCGTCATGCTGTTCCATGTCCTTGATGCGGAAACCCAGCAGAACGGCCTTCTTGGCCCACTGGTTCACCACCCAGTTGCCGTCGGCCTGCTTCTCGGCGACGCGCAGCTTGCCCGAGTCGAGGGCATTCAGCGTGTCCTCGATGGCTTCGCGGGTCTCGCCGGTGGTGGCGGGGGTGATCTGGTCGCGCGCCTCCCAGGCGGCTTCGATGGCAGCTTCAAGCTGGGCGTTGGACATGGTCTTCCTCCGGGAGTTTCGGCCGGGTAGTCGGCAGGGTGTTCGGCCGGGATTTTCAGGCCGTCTCGATAGGGCTCAGGGCGGTATAGGGCCTTGGCGGCGGCATCGCAATTGCGCAGAGCGCGGCTGGGCGCGCGGCGCTAGCAGGATGTGCCGATGACCGCGATCATCTCTGCCAATCGCGCGCCCGCCCATGGCGCCCGCGCGCGGGCTGGGATAGGCAGGGAGGGAGAGTGAAGGAAAGCCGATGACCGACGACACCCGCCATTCCCGTTTCCGCGATGCCGGAAGCGACCGCATCACCGCCAAGGAGGTGCCGCAGACCCCGCAGACCGTGTCCCCCAGCTATCGACTGGCCTTTGCCGACCAGGACTTCCTGTTGCGCGACGAGATGCGCTCGGTCCGCTTGCAGCTTGAGCTGATGAAGGTCGAGCTGGCGCTGGACGAGGCCGGGATCCGCTCGACCGTGGTGCTCTTCGGCGGGGCGCGCATCCGGGCGCCGGGCGTGGTGCCCGAGGGGCACCCGATGGCGAAGCTGTCGCGCTATTACTCCGAGGCCGAGCGCTTTGCCGCGCTGATGACCCGGAGGTCGATGGACCTGGGGGGCAAGGATTACGTCGTCTGCACCGGTGGCGGTCCCGGCGTGATGGAGGCCGGCAACAAGGGCGCCGCCGAGGCGGGCGGCCAGTCCATCGGCCTGTCCATCGTGCTGCCGCACGAGCAGGTGCCGAACGACTACGTGACGCCCGAACTTTGCTTCAACTTCCACTATTTCGCCGTCCGCAAGATGCATTTCCTGATGCGCGCCCGCGCCATCTGCGTCTTCCCCGGCGGCTTCGGCACCCTGGACGAGACCTTCGAGGCGCTGACCCTGATCCAGACCGGCCGGATGGAGCGTCAGCCCTTCCTGTTCTTCGGTCGCGCCTTCTGGGAAGGCGTCATCAACTTCGAGGCGCTGGTCGAGGCGGGCACCGTCTCGCCCGAGGACATGGAGCTGTTCAAGTTCGTCGAGACCGCCGAAGAGGCGATGGAGGCCATCGACAGCTGGCAGGGCGCCGGCACCAAGCGGGACGAGATCCCGGGCCGGGGCGACCTTGGGGATGCGCCGAAGTGATCACCTGGGTCCGGGTCATTGCGCTGTTCGTCACTGGCATGGCGGCGGCGGCGCAGTTCGGCAAGGTCTCGGTGCTGTTTCCCGCGTGGGAGGCCGCCTATCCGCAGGCCGGCGCGGCGGCGGGGTTCCTCGTCTCGCTGGTCTCGCTGATGGGGGTCCTGCTGGGGCTGCTGGCCGGCATGGTCGTCACCCGGATGGGCTTCCGGCGCACGCTGATCGGCGCGCTTGTGCTGGGGGCGCTGGTTTCGGGCCTGCAGGCGCTGATGCCACCGCTGCCGGTGATGCTGGGCCTGCGCGCCCTTGAGGGGCTGTCGCATCTTGCCATCGTCGTCGCCGCGCCGACCCTGATGGCCGAGATCACCTCGGACCGGTCACGCCCGCTGGCGATGACCCTCTGGGGCACCTACTTCGGCGTGACCTTCGCGCTCTATGCCGCCTTCGGCCCCCTGCTGCTGGCTGCCGGGGGCGTGCCCCTGGTGCTGGGCGGACATGCGGGCTTCCTGCTGCTGATGGCGCTGGTGCTGCCGCTGCTGCTGCCCGATGACCGCCGGCCGCGCGATGGCGTCGTCGCCCATCCGGGCGAGCCGCTGACCCTGTCGGTGATCGCCCGTCGCCACCGCGAGGCCTATGCCTCGCCGTTCATTGCCGCGCCGGGGCTGGGCTGGCTGTTCTACGCGATCAACTTCGTGGCGCTGATGACGGTGCTGCCCTCGTTCCTGCCCGAGGCGACGCGCGAAATGCAGATGACGGTGCTGCCGCTGGTCGGGATCGTCTCGGCGCTGACCCTCGGGTCGCTGGCGCTGAAGCTGTTCCGGGCGGTGCCGGTGGCGGTGCTGGGCTTCCTGCTGGCGGCGCTGTCGGTGGTGTTGCTGGTGGCGCTGCCGGGCACCGTCTGGGTGCCGGCGGTGCTGTTCATCGCCATGGGCTTCATGCAGAGCGGCAGCTTCGCGGCCGTGCCGCAGATCAACGCCGATCCCGCCGACCGGGCGCTGTCGAACGGGGTGCTGGCCCAGATGGGCAACCTGGGCAACCTGACCGGCACGCCGATCCTGCTGGCGATGACCGGCGCGATGGATTTCGCCGGGCTGGTGCTGTTCTCGGTCACGCTTTTCGGCATGGGTGCGGTTGTCCACCTGGTCGCGGCCCGGATGCGGGCGCGCAGTGCCGCCCCGGCCTAGGCCGGTTGCGGCTGCGGCGCGCTGAGCCGCGCCGCGCCGATCCAGCTGAGCGCCAGCAGCACCGCCGCCGTGCCGAGGCAGGCGGGCAGCCCGCCCAGCTGGTAGGATAGCCCCGACAGCAGCGTGCCCAGAAGCCGCCCCGCCGCATTGGCCATGTAGTAAAAGCCGACGTCCATGGTGACCCGCTCTCCGCTGGTGAAGGCGAGGATCAGGTAGGAATGCAGCGAGGAATTCACCGCGAAAACCGCGCCGAAGACCAGGAGACCGGCGATCAGCGTGACGGTGAGCCAAAGCTGGGGCTCCCCCGCCATCGCCACCAGCGCCGCCAAGAGGGCGGGCAGGGCGACCAGTGCGCCGACCCAGTGGCGCGCGGCCTGCACCAGCTCTGCCTCGGGCCGCGTGCCCGCGCGCAGCAGTTTCGGCGCGGCAGCCTGCACGGCTCCGTAGAGGATCGTCCAGACCGCCATGAAGGTGCCGATGGTGAAGAACGCCGCGCGGTTGCCCGCTTCCGACCCATCCGAGAGGACGGCGTAGAAGTAGATCGGGATGCCGACGACGAACCAGACATCCCGCGCGCCGAACAGGAAGACCCGCGCGAAGCTCAGCCAGTTGACGTTCGGGTCCTTGGAAAAGACCTCTGCGAACTTCGTGCCCTTCACGCCCTTCGGCAGTCCCGGCGGCATGAACAGGATCACCGCCGTGAGGATCAGCGCCAGGATCACCGCCATGCCCAGCACCGAGACAGTGAAGCCCCAGAGCGCCAGCAGGCCCGCGCCCAGCAGGAAGCCCGCGCCCTTCACGGCGTTCTTCGAGCCGGTCAGCACTGCCACCCAGCGGAACAGCCCGCCCTCGCCCTTCGGCGCCAGCAGCTTGACGGCGGATTTCGACGACATCTTCGCCAGGTCCCTTGGCCACACCAGAGGCGCCCTGCACCGCCATCACGAAGGCGACCGAGGTCCACAGCCCCCAGCTTGGGTCGAGCCGCGACAGCGCCAGCAGGGCCAGCACCTGCAGCCCGAGCCCCGCGTAAAGCGTCTTCGTCAGCCCGAAGCACGCGGCGATCCATCCGGCCGAGAGGTTGGTGACCACCCCCGCCAGCTCGTAGAGCAGGAACAGGTAGGCCAGCTGCACCGCCGAGAATCCCAGCGTATGGAAATGCAGCAGCACCAGCATGCGCAGCGCTCCGTCGGACAGCATGAAGGCCCAGTAGGCCGCCGTGACCGCGATGTAGGCAGAGAGGCCCTCGGGGCGATACGCGTTCACAGGGAATCTCCGACCATGGCGGCCACGTCCACCAGGCGATGGACGTAGCCCCACTCGTTATCATACCAGGCGTAGATCTTTACCTGGGTACCACTCACAACCATGGTCGACGGCGCATCCACGATCGAAGAGCGCGGGTCGTTCAGATAATCGGTCGAGACCAGCGGACGGGTCTCGTAGCCGAGGATGCCTTTCAGCGGACCTTCGGCGGCGGCTTGCAGCATTGCGTTGACCTCTTCGGCAGAGGTCTCGCGCGCGACCTCGAAGACGCAGTCGGTCAGCGAGGCATTCAGCAGCGGCACCCGCACGGCATGGCCGTTGAGGCGGCCGGTCAGCTCGGGGAAGATCTGGGTGATCGCCCTGGCCGAGCCGGTGGTCGTCGGGATCAGCGCATTCAGCGCCGAGCGCGCGCGGCGCAGGTCCTTGGCGGGGCGGTCGACGATGGTCTGGGTGTTGGTCACGTCATGGATCGTGGTGATCGAGCCATGCTTGATGCCCAGCCCCTCGTGGATCACCTTCACCACCGGCGCGAGGCAGTTGGTGGTGCAGGACGCCGCCGTCACGATGTCATGTTCGGCGGGGTCGTAGATCTCGTGGTTCACACCGTAGACGATATTGGCATGGCGCCCGTCCTTGACCGGGGCCGAGACCACGACCTTCTTCACCCCGGCCTCGAAATAGGGGGCCAGCTTCTCGGCGGTCTTGAAGACGCCGGTGCAGTCGATGACCACGTCCACGCCGTCCAGCGGCAGATCCTCGATCTGCTTGGTGCCGATGAAGGGCAGGCGGGTGCCGTTGACGGTGACGCTGTCGGCATCGTGGGAGAATTCGGCATCCCAGCGGCCATGGACCGAGTCGAACTCCAGCAGATGCGCATGCATCTCGGGATCGCCGACGGCATCGTTGATCCAGGCGATGTCCAGGCCGCGGTCCAGCAGGGGGCGCAGCGCCAGCTTGCCCATCCGGCCAAGGCCGTTCAGTGCGTAAGTCGTCATTCGGTCAGGCCTCCGCGGCGCCGGTTTCATCGAGGGCGATTTCATCGACGGCGCTTTGCAGCGAGATCCGGTCGAGGCTTTCCACCGGCAGCGCCGCGAAGGCGCGCAGGCGGTTCAGCAGGGTGCCGTAGGCGGCCTGGAAGGCCAGCGCCTTCTCGGCATCGGTCCCCGTGGCTCTGGCCGGATCGGGCATGCCCCAATGGGCGCTGATCGGCTGGCCGTCCCAGGCCGGGCATTCCTCGTTCGCCGCCTGGTCGCAGACGGTGAAGACGAAATCCATCTTCGGCGCGTCCGGCCCCTGGAACTCGTTCACGTCCTTCGAGCGCAGGCCCTCGGTCGCAATACCCTTGTCGGCCAGCAGCTTCACCGCGAAGGGGTTCGGCGTGCCGGCCGGGTGGGTGCCGGCGGAATAGGCGTTGAAGCGGTCCCCGGCGAGGTGACGCACCAGCGCCTCGGCAAAGATCGAGCGGGCGGAGTTCCCGGTGCAGATGAAGAGCACGTTCAGCTTGCGGTCGGCCATGGCGGCGGATCCTTCGGGGGCGAGGGGGAAGTGGTCGGCGCCGCCGGTCAGGCAGAGCGCGGGGCGCCCCCGGCAGCAATCGGCGAAGAGGTAGTCCAGCAGGTCATTCGCGGTGCCGATCTCGGCCCTGTAGAGCAGCGAGGTGCCCTGACGCTCCTGCCCGATCAGCCCGGCCTGACGCAGCGCCGAGAGATAGACGGAGAGGGTCGAGGCCTTCAGCCCCGTCGCCTCGGCGATCTCACCGGCGGAGACGGGCTGTGGGTAGCGGCGCATCAGCAGGCGCCAGACCAGCAGGCGCTGCGGATGACCGAGGGTCGAGAGAAGGGAGACGGCTTCTTTTTCCATATTTCATGAAATATGGAATTATAGGGTCGCGCACAACGATTCGTTGCGGCGAGATGTACGGAAAGAGCCGGGGTCGTGCCTCTGCCTGACAAGAGGCTGCTGCCAGAGCGTCGGCTCAGGCCTTGCGGTCCCCGTCTTGCGCTTCGGCGTCGTTTCCGTCGCCGCCTGAGCCGCGCAACTCGGGATCATTGTAGTCGTTGGGGTCGAAATCCTCGGGGTCGAAGCCGTCTTCGCCCTCTTCGATGCCGGTCACATGGGTGGTGCCCGTGTCCTCGTCGTAGACCAGCCCGTAGTTTGCCCGGCCCTCGGACTTGAAGCGCCGGTACTCGTGCACCCCGGCGTAGAGGAAGGCCAGGGCGAAGGGGGCAAGGATCAGGGCGGCGAGGGCCTGGGCGGGCATCGGGACCTCCTGGCAGCCGGGGCGGACGCTTGGCCCGCGTCACCGGCAGAGCAATCGGGCGGGCCCCTTCCGGGCCCATGGACCTTCATCTTAGGGCATGCGGCGGGTCTGTCCAATGTTGGGCGCGCCCGGTGGCCCGGGCTGCCTTGCTGTCAGATCCGCAGGAAGGGCTGCGCCAGACGCGGCAGCAGAGAGCGGAAGCGCAGCCGGGCGTCGGTGGCGGCAAGGCAGATGCAATCCGCGCCGACCTCGGCAATCGGCGTG
>NZ_AFPM01000277.1 GCF_000220565.1 Oceanicola sp. S124
ACTGGGCCTCGTCGCGGTCCAGTAGCACCAGGGCGTGCAGGCCGCCCGCCAGCCGCAGCGCGACGGCGTCGGGGCCGAGCGCCCCGGGATCCCAGTCGCGGATGGGCGCGGCGACGGCCCCTTCGGGCATCGCGCCCTCGAGCCACCTCAGCAGCGCCGCGGTGAAGGGAGAGCCAAGCGCCTCGCAGGCCCGCGCCTGCTTGAGGAAATGTGCCTGCCAGGGGGCGGGCTGCACCACCTGACCGGCGCTCACCGGAACTTGTCCTTCAGCTTCTGCAACGGCGTGCGGGTATCGCGGCGATCCGCCTGGGCCTTCAGCGCGGCAGCCTTCTGCGCCACGGCCTGCTGCCCCGACGTCTTCTGCCCCGAGACCTGCGGCCCGTCGCCCCGAGTGCCACCCGAGCCGCCGGCCTGCGCCTCCCGATCCTTGTTGCGCGGCGGGTTGACCCGCAGTGCGACGGCATTCTGGAACCGCGCCGCATCGCCCCTGGCAAGATCCGCCGCCCCGTCCGAGCAGCCGCGCATCATGTCGTCCAGCCAGCCTTCCTCGGCCTTGGCGAAATCCGACAGGACGTAGCCCGCCACCCGGTCCTTGTGGCCGGGGTGACCGACGCCCATGCGGATGCGCTGGTACTCGGCCCCGATATGCTGGTGGATCGAACGCAGCCCGTTGTGCCCCGCATGCCCGCCGCCCCGCTTGACGCGCAGCTTGCCGGGCGCCAGGTCCAGCTCGTCGTGGAAGACGGTCACATCGGCGGGGGTGAGCTTGTAGAAGCGCATCGCCTCGCCCACCGACTGGCCCGAGAGGTTCATGAAGGTCGCAGGCTTCAGAAGCAGCACCTTCTCGCCGCCCAGGCTGCCCTCGGTCAGCTCGCCCTGGAACTTGGCCCGCCAGGGGGCAAAGCCGTGATCGGCGGCGATCCGGTCCAACGCCATGAAGCCGATGTTGTGCCGGTTGCCGGCGTATTTCGCCCCGGGATTGCCGAGTCCGACAAAGAGCTGCATGGGACCTCCGCTGCTGGCCATTGTGCCAAGGGCTTACCGCAGCGGGGCGGGGCGGTCCAGCAAAGGGCAGCGCCGCGGGGCCTGCCGGGCGTCCCCTGCAGACAACCGGCCCGCTTGGCGGATCGAGGGCCTCTGCATGGGCAGGACGGTACAACGGCAAACGGCCCCGCCGCAGGGGCGAGGCCGTTCGAATGTCTCAGCAGGGCCGTCAGGCGCCGAGGATCACTCCTCTGCGGCTTCCTCGGCATCATCCTCGGCGTCGTCCTGGGCCTTCAGGCCCGACGGCGCGGTGATGTTGGCGATCACGAAGTCACGCTCGATGACGGGCTTGACGCCTTCGGGCAGGGTGACCTGGCTGATAGTGATGGTATCACCGATCTGCTTGCCGGTCAGGTCGACGGTGATGTGATCGGGGATATCGCCCGCGATGACCGACAGGTCGACATCGGCACGAACCACGGTCAGCACGCCACCCTTCTTGAGGCCGGGGGCCGCCGCGTGGTTGATGAACTCGACGGGGATGTGCAGGTTCACGCGGGTGGTGCGACGCAGGCGCATGAAGTCGACGTGGGTCGGCAGATCCTTCACGACATCGCGCTGGACGCCGCGGCAGATGACGCGGACGTCTTCGTGGCCTTCAACCTTCAGGTTGAAGAGGGTCGCCAGGAAGCGGCCTGCCTTCAGGCGCTTCAGCAGGTCGTTGAAGCCGATCTCGATCGCGATCGGATCCGCGTCGCCGCCGTAAACCACACCCGGAACCATGCCAGCGCGACGCGCTGCGCGAGCGGCGCCCTTGCCCGTCCCCGCACGTTCCTGGACGAGGAGATCAGGAATTTCTCCAGCCATATCAATTCTCCTAGTAGGGGCGGGCACCCTCCAAGGCTGTATGCCCGCGTTCAAGTCCCGCGCGAGTACACGGATTCCCCAACAAAGGAAAGCGCTATTCGTGCCGCTGCCCGGCCCGAACGCCGCCGCCGGCACCGGCGGGACCAGGGCCGCGCCCTTTCCGGGCCCTCAAGCCGCAGCCCCGATCCTTCCCGGCATTTGCCTGCCGGCAACCTCGCCGCGGCCGCCCGACAAGATCCCCCCTCCGCCGCGGTGACGCCGGCCCCGAGCTTGACCCTGACGCCCCTTTGCCGTCTAGTCCCGCCGATGCCAGCCGGCGCAGGGGATGCGCCATGCCCGCCAGAACTTCCCCTGCAACGAAAGTGTCACCATGTCCTTCATCGCCATGAACCGCTTCAAGGTCCGCCCGGGCCACGAGGAAGCCTTCGAGGAAATCTGGAAGACCCGTGAGAGCCGCCTGAACGAGCTGGACGGCTTCCGCGAGTTCCGCATGCTGAAAGGCGCGAGCGCCGAGGATCACGTCCTCTATGCCAGCTACACGCTCTGGGCCAGCAAGGCCAACTTCGAGGCCTGGACACGCTCCGAGCAATTCCGCGACGCCCACAAGAACGCCGGCAACAGCCGCACCAAAGACGCCCTGATGGGCCCGCCGCAGTTCGAAGGCTTCGAGGCCATCCTCGAGGACGCCTGACCGTCGGGGGCCGACACCGCCCTGCGTGTAGGGTGGGTGCAACCCACCTGCCCTGCGCGTCCCCGAAGGTGGATTGCATCCACCCTACGCCGATGACCGCCGGAGGAGCCCCCCGGCGGCGCGGCGGGTCACTCGACCTTGCGGCCTTCCGAGACGGCGCCGGTATCGGACATGTCGAAGCCGAGGTGATCGGCCACGGTGAAAATGTCCTTGTCGCCCCGCCCCGAGAGGTTGATGACGATGATGTGGTCCTTCGGCAGGTCCCCTGCGATCTTCATCACATGGGCCACGGCATGCGAGCTTTCCAGCGCCGGGATGATGCCTTCGGTGCGGCAGCACAGCTGGAAGGCCTCCAGCGCCTCGTAATCGGTGACCGAGACGTATTTCGCCCGACCGATGTCATGCAGCCAGGAGTGCTCGGGCCCGATGCCGGGATAGTCGAGCCCGGCCGAGATCGAATGCCCCTCCAGGATCTGCCCGTATTCGTCCTGCAGCAGGTAGGTGCGGTTGCCATGCAGCACGCCGGGGCGGCCGCCGGTCAGCGAGGCGCAATGCTCCATCTTCTCGTCGACACCCTTGCCGCCGGCTTCGACGCCGATGATGGCGACCTCCTTGTCATCGAGGAACGGGTGGAACAGGCCCATGGCGTTCGAGCCCCCGCCGACGGCGGCGACGACGGTGTCGGGCAAGCGGCCCTTGCCTTCCTGCTCTTCCAGCTGCCAGCGGGTCTCCTGGCCGATGATGGCCTGGAAATCGCGCACCATGGCCGGGTAGGGATGCGGACCGGCCACGGTGCCGATGCAGTAGAAGGTGTCACGGACATTGGTCACCCAGTCGCGCAGGGCGTCGTTCATCGCGTCCTTCAGGGTGCCACGGCCCGAGGTCACGGGCACCACTTCCGCGCCCAGCAGGCGCATCCGGAAGACGTTGGGCGCCTGGCGCTTCACGTCGGTGGCGCCCATGTAGACGATGCACTTCAGGCCGAACTTGGCGCAGACGGTGGCCGTGGCCACGCCGTGCTGCCCGGCGCCGGTCTCGGCGATGATCCGGGTCTTGCCCATGCGCCGTGCCAGCAGGATCTGCCCCAGCACGTTGTTGATCTTGTGCGCGCCGGTGTGGTTCAGTTCCTCGCGCTTGAGGTAGATCTTCGCCCCGCCCAGCTCTTCGGTCAGCCGCGGCGCGAAATAGAGCGGGCTCGGGCGGCCCACGTAGTTCTTCCACAGCTCCCGCATCTCTTCCCAGAAGCCCTCGTCGGTCTTGGCCTTTTCATATTCGGCCTCCAGGGCGAGGATCAGCGGCATCAGCGTCTCGGAGACGAAACGTCCGCCGTGCAGGCCGAAGCGGCCCTTCTCGTCCGGGCCGGTCATGAAGCTGTTGAGAAGATCGTCCATGGAAAGCTCCTGTTTCCGGGCTGCGGGTCAGCAAGGATGTAGCGGGATGGCGCCCTTCGGGCAAGGGATGGCACCTGCGGCGACATGCCTCCGGCGGGAGTATTTTCAGCCTGGTGATGAACAAGAGGCTCTTATGCCCATCACCAGGCTGAAAATACTCCGGGGGTGAATTGGGCCCGGAACGGGATCAAGAGGGGGCAGCGCCCCCTCCACGTGCTCCCCGCAGGGGATTTCTTTCAGGCCGCGATAGCGGACTGGACGAAGGAGAGGATCTTTTCGGCATCCTTCACGCCCGGTGCGTTTTCGACCCCGGAGGAGACATCGACCTGGGTGGCCCCGGTCAGCCGGATGGCCTCGGCGACGTTGTCGGGGGTCAGCCCGCCGGCCAGCATCCAGGGTCGCGCCCAGTCGCGCCCGGCGATCAGGCGCCAGTCGAAGGACAGCCCGTTGCCACCCGGCAGCTCGGCCTCCTTGGGCGGTTTGGCGTCGATCAGCAACTGGTCCGCCACGGTCTCGTAATCGGCAATGGCAGCGAGGTCGGCGGCATCGGCCACGCCGATCGCCTTCATGACCGGCAGGCCGGTGCGGGCGCGGATCTCGGCCAGCCGCGCGGGGCTCTCCTTCCCGTGCAACTGCAACATGTCCAGCGGCACCTCGGCGGTGACCGCCTCCAGCAGCGCATCGTCGGGATCGACAAGCAGCGCCACCTTGGCGAGGCCGACGGGGGCCTCCAGCGCCAGGGCGCGGGCAGTCGGAATGTCGAGGTGACGCGGGCTCTTCGGGAAGAAGACCAGGCCGGCGTAGACGGCGCCGGACCGGGCGACGGCCTCCATGTCGGCGGGGGTCTTCAGGCCGCAGATCTTGACGCGGCGCCGGGGCGCGCGGTTCGGTTGGACGAGGACGGGCACCGGATCAGTCCAGCAGCGCCAGGACGTCGTCCTGTCCGTGCTTCTCGCCCTTCAGCCGCTTCACCTCACGCTTCAGCTTGTGGGCCTCTCGGGACTGGCGGCGCATCTCGGCGCGGTGCTTGTGCTCGCGCATCCATTCCCAGAGGAAGCCGATCAGCAGCCCGGCCACGATGCCGGCGAAGATCACCGCGTAGAGCGGCAGGGTCACGGCGAAGTTCATCCCAGCGATATCGGCAAGGCCCTCGGGCAGCAGCGCCAGCTCAACGGGCTGCCGGTTGGCCAGCGCCACCGAGACCAGCACGATGGCGATCAGGCCCAGGATGGCGTAGCGGATGTATTTCATCAGTCGTTTCCGTTCAGTCGGTCCCGCAGAAGCTTGCCGGTCTTGAAGAAGGGAACGTGTTTTTCCTCGACCTCGACGGCCGCGCCGGTGCGCGGGTTCCGCCCGGTGCGGGCCTCACGTTTCTTCACCGAGAAGGCCCCGAAGCCGCGCAGCTCGACGCGGTTGCCCTTGGCCATGGCCTCGGTGATCTCCTCGAAGATCGTGTTCACGATCCGCTCGACATCGCGCTGGTAAAGATGCGGGTTCTCGTCGGCGATCTTCTGGATCAATTCAGAGCGGATCATATGGTTCTGTCTCCCCGGCACTGGTCTTCTGCTGACACCATGTTCCGGGAATATAAGGGCTTTCCCCCTCTACGGGAACAACCTGAAATGTGGCGTGGGCCGGGATTTCGGCCAAAATTCCCCCGCAAGGCGGAAATCCCCGCCCCGTTCTTCCCCCTGAACGGGCCGGTGCCCGGGATTTCATCGCCATGCCGCACTGCGGCCAAGGAATTGATTCGCAAGCACTATGGGCCCGTCGCGCTGCCCTTCACGTCAGCCCGGAACGGCAAAAGGGCCCCGCTGCTGCGGGGCCCTTCCGAAAGGATGCGACACACTCATGGGCCGGACGGCCCAGGGGGTGCTCAGTCGTTGTCGCCCTTGAGGGCGGCGCCGAGGATGTCGCCCAGCGAGGCGCCCGAGTCGGAGGAACCGTACTGTTCGACGGCCTCTTTCTCTTCGGCGATCTCGCGTGCCTTGATCGACAGGCCCAGACGGCGGGTCTTGCTGTCGACGTTGGTGACGCGCACGTCGACGTGGTCACCGACCGAGAAGCGCTCGGGGCGCTGTTCGGCACGGTCACGCGACAGGTCGGAGCGGCGGATGAAGGACTTCATGCCTTCGTATTCCACTTCGATGCCGCCGTCTTCGATGGCGGTGACGGTCACGGTGATGACCGAACCACGCTTCACGCCGCCAACGGCTTCGGCGAACTTGTCGCCGCCGACGTTCTTGATCGAGAGCGAGATGCGCTCCTTGTCGATGTCGACTTCCGAGACCACGGCCTGGACGATGTCGCCCTTGCGGTAGTTCTGGATGGCGTCTTCACCGCGCTCGTCCCAGCTGAGGTCGGACAGGTGAACCATGCCGTCGATGTCGCCAGGCAGGCCGACGAACAGACCGAATTCGGTGATGTTCTTGACTTCGCCTTCGACAACGGTGCCCTCGGGGTGGGTCTCGGAGAAGACTTCCCACGGGTTGCGCATGGTCTGCTTGAGGCCCAGCGAAACGCGACGCTTGGCAGCGTCGATTTCCAGCACCATGACGTCGACTTCCTGCGAGGTCGAAACGATCTTGCCGGGGTGCACGTTCTTCTTGGTCCAGGACATTTCCGACACGTGGACCAGGCCTTCGACACCGGGCTCCAGCTCGACGAATGCACCGTAGTCGGTGATGTTCGTGACGCGGCCGGCGTGAACCGAAGACAGCGGGTACTTGGCGGCCACCAGATCCCACGGATCTTCCTGCAGCTGCTTCATGCCCAGCGAGATACGGTGGGTGTCCTTGTTGATCTTGATGACCTGGACCTTCACGGTCTCGCCGATCGTCAGGATCTCGGAGGGGTGGTTCACACGGCGCCATGCCATGTCGGTGACGTGCAGCAGGCCGTCCACACCGCCCAGGTCGACGAAGGCGCCGTACTCGGTGATGTTCTTGACCACGCCGTCGACCGCCTGGCCTTCCTGCAGGTTCGAGATGACCTCGGCACGCTGCTCGGCACGGGATTCCTCGAGGATCGCACGACGCGAGACCACGATGTTGCCGCGACGACGGTCCATCTTCAGGATCTGGAAGGGCTGCTTCAGACCCATCAGCGGGCCGGCATCACGCACGGGGCGGACGTCAACCTGGCTGCCGGGCAGGAAGGCAACGGCACCGCCGAGGTCGACCGTGAAGCCACCCTTGACGCGGCCGAAGATCGCACCTTCGACACGGGCGTCGTCGGCGTAGGCCTTTTCCAGACGATCCCAGGCTTCTTCGCGGCGGGCCATCTCGCGCGAGATGACGGCTTCGCCACGGGCGTTCTCGGCGGAACGCAGGAAGACTTCCACTTCGTCACCGACGGTGATCTCGGGAGCTTCGCCGGGATTTGCGAATTCTTTAAGATCGACGCGGCCTTCCATCTTGTAGCCGACGTCGATGATGGCCTGGCCCGCTTCGACAGCGATCACCTTGCCTTTGACAACCGAACCCTCTTCGGGGGTGTCCATTTCGAAGCTTTCGTTAAGGAGGGCTTCGAATTCCTCCATCGATGTGTTCTGAGCCATGTGGTCTCTGGGTTCCTAACGTTTTCGCTATACTGGCCGAGCGGTTGTCTCCGCCGGTCTTGGGATTGGTCATGT
>NZ_AFPM01000276.1 GCF_000220565.1 Oceanicola sp. S124
CGCGCGTGAGGCCGCTGCGCTGGCGGGGCCTCAGCCCCGCCGCATGAAGCCGTCGAAATACCGCGCCAGCTCTGCGTGGCCCTCCAGCGGCAGCACATGGCCGACATACTGGTCGGGGCGCACCACCAGCAGCGCGCCGCGCTGCCGGTCCACGCCGCGCAGGGCATGGAGATCCCGCCCCGGCGCAGCATCGACGCAGAAGACCTTCTCGTAATCCGGCAGGGCGAAGCGGCCCTTCCTTGGCAGCAGCAGGGCGGGCAGATCGGTCACATCCATGCCCCGGCAGGTGGCGGGCAGGACCGCGCGCAGGTCGATCCGCGCGTCGATATCCGCGCCCCCGCGCGTGTAGCGCAGGATCGGAGAGGCCGGGTCTTCCGCGAGGAACCGGCAGAGTTCGGACAGCGCAGCCCCGGGGGCCAGCGGATCGGCTGCGGGTGCGATGGCGATCAGGCGGAAGCGGGCGTCGGCCTCGATGACCTCGCCCAGCTCCATCGGCTTCGCATCGGCCAGCCGCACCACCGGCGCGGAATGCAGCCGGGTGCCGATCTCGAAGCCCTGCGCCAGATGCTGCCACTCGGCCTCGCCGGTCAGCACCGAAGCCCGGTACTGCACCGCGACCCCCGCCGTATAGCGCCCCTGCCGCAGGAACTGGCGTTGCACCGGGGGCATGTCGTCCCCCGTCTCCTCACCGTGCTCCTTGATCGCCTGCGCCCAGTGGCGGTCAAAGTCGATCAGCTCCTGCGCCACGGCCTGACGCTCGGCCGAGTAGCTGTGCAGCAGCTCGGGATCCGCTTCGCCCAGCAGGACCACCTTCAGCTTCCAGCCCAGGTTGAAGGCATCGCCCATAGAGACATTCATCCCCTGCCCCGCCTTGGGGCTGTGGGTGTGGCAGGCATCCCCGGCGATGAAGACCACCGGCAGCTCTGTGCCCTCGGCATCGTCGAACCTGTCCGTCAGGCGCTGGCCGATCTGGTAGGCCGACCACCAGGCCACGTCCCGCACCTCGAAGCGATAGGGCGCCAGCACGCGCTGCGCCTTGGCGATCAGCTGATCCACGGTGATGTTTCGATCCGCCACCCTCTCATCCGGGCCAAGCGTGCCCTGCTCGACATAGAGCCGCACCAGGTGGCCCCCCTCGCGCGGGATCACCAGGATCGTGCCGGCGCTCTCGGACTGGATGACGGCCTTGAAGCGGATATCCGGGAAATCGGTATCGACCAGCACATCCATGACGCCCCAGACCTGATTGGCCGAAGCCCCTTTCAGCGCGCGCCCGATGGACTTGCGCACCGCGCTGCGCGCGCCGTCACAGCCCACCACGTAGCGGGCCCGCACCACCTCCAGCGCCCCGCTGCGCCGCAGGGTGACACGCGCCGGGTGGCTGTCGCTGCGGTCGACCTCCAGCGAGACGAACTCGGTGTCATACTCAGGTTCCAGACGGGTCGGCGCCTTGCGCATGACCTCGAGATACATGTCATGGATCCGCGCCTGGTTGAGGATCACATGGGGCATCTCGGAAAGCCCGTCCTCGACATCCTGCACCCGGCCTGCGCGGGCGATGCCATTGGCGGCAGGGGTCCAGAAGACGGTCTCGTTGACCCAATAGGCCTCACGCTTGACCTTTTCGGCGAAACCGAAGGCCTGGAACATCTCCATCGAGCGGCAGGAGACACCGTCCGCCTGCCCCTTCTCCATCGGCCCCGGCTTGCGCTCGACGATGCGGGTCGAGATCTGCGCGAAACGCGCCAGCTGCGCCGCCAGCGTCAGACCCGCCGGGCCGCAGCCGATAATCAGCACATCGACCTCTCCCGGCGTCACGGCACGGTCCGCCGCCGGCGACAGGTCCGGATCGCCCGGACGGAATCCGTTCAGATGAAATTGCATCGCATCCTCCACGTGGAGTCGGGCGCGGTCCGCTGACCGGCCACGCCGCCCCTCTTCACGACAGTGAAGATAAGTACACTTACCATCTAGCTCAACCAAAATAAGTTGCCCACATATCAATTTAATGTATCATACTGATATTGATTATATTTATGAGGTTATCCTTGATGGAAAACGAAGTTCAGCAGATGGTCGGCCACCTGGTCCGGCGCCTGCAGCAGCGGGCGACTCGGCTGTTTCACGACCGGGTGCGGGTCGGCGGGCAGGACCTGACCTCGGTCCAGTTCGCCGCGCTCTACATGCTGCACCGTCAGCCGGGGCTGGACCAGGCGCGCCTGGCCGAGGTGATCTCCTACGACCGGGCGACCATCGGCGGCGTGGTCGAACGGCTCGAGAAGCGCGGATTGCTGAAGCGCGAGGTCAACCGGCAGGACCGACGCGCGCGGCTGCTGCGCCTGACCGAGGCCGGGGCGGCGGCGGTCGAGGCGCTGCTGCCCGAGGTGCGCGCGATCCAGGACGACATCCTGGCCAACCTGGATGCCGGGGAACGCGCCACGGTGCATCGCCTTCTGGCCAAGTCCCTGGGGCAGGAGGCAGATCCGCAGGAGGGCTAGGCGCTCACTCCATCCCCGGCCCGGCCTGGGGCGCATCGGTTCGGATGACGCCGCGCTGCCGCTCGAGGCGCACCAGCCAGAGGGCGGCCAGCAGCCCGATCATCGCAACCGAAAGCATGGCGGCCAGCAGTACCTCCATGGCCAGGGCAGGCACCAGGAACACCCCGGCGATGCCGGTGGTCAGCGCCCCTGCCAGCTGGATCAGCGAGGAACTCAGCCCCGAGGCGGCGCCGGCCAGGTGCGGGCGCACCGCCATCACGCCACTGGCGGCATTGGGCGCCGTCAGCCCGTTGCCAAGCCCGTTCAGGGCCATGCAGAGCACCAGCAGCGAGATGCCCAGCATCCCGATCTCGAATGCGACG